>DAIDMD010000026.1 GCA_027449165.1 Acidiferrobacter sp.
GCGACCGTGATCGCCATCGAGCAAGGCCGGGAGACCTTGCAGGTCGACAAGTTGCGCCGTGTCCTGGAGGTCTTGGATCTCGTGCTGGTCATCGAAAGGCGGGAGCCGGAGTGGTGAGGCGCGATATTCTCCAGAGGGCCCTATGTGCTATTGTGGGTTCCGGTCAGGGTCCATCTCCCGATGGTGTATACTCGAAATATGATGGAATCGCTTGCCGTGATCGGTTGATCGAAAAACTCAAGAAACGCATAGAAAAACGGGAGGCCGAGCAGGGGCGGCCATCTAGTAAGACGACAGCATTGGGACAGCACGTACTCAAGGAACTGTATAAGGCCAGTCAGGCGCCGACGCGTCGATACGAATTTGTTCGTGATGGGCATCACGTTTTTGCGCGCCGTATCTGTCAATCTGTACCGGCAGAATCCGCTGGCGCATCGCCAACAGATAACGGAGAGGGGAACTTGTCTCCTCAGGCTTGACGGACATTCCGCGCGCGGTAAAATTGCAATATAGGCACACTGTTCTGATGAGCAGCGGAATCGGTTGTTTGGGGAGGATGTATGTCGGTACCGGATACCATCAATGAACACAATGTCAAACAGTATGTAGCGAGCATCGCTCAGCGACACGGCGTGTCTTCAGAGAGAACCGGCACGGATGCCCTTGCGGAACTCATTACGCACCTGTCGGACGATGACGTTCGCCCCAATTCCGAGACGGAAAACCTGATCGTGGCACTTAGGCGGGCCAACATCATTGATGGTCCCACGATGATCGCTCTTCTGGGGCTGTGCCTGAATGAACATCATGAACATCGCCCAGTTTGACCCATTCCGTGATTTTGAATCAGCGGGATATCTTCGCAATATCAGGCGCGATAAAAATCAAGAAACGATAAAGATCTTCGAGCACAACACCTTTAGCTCCCACCTCAACCAAGCATTAGCGTACCTTGCAACGCGCAAAGTTCTTACATACGAGGACTTCCTAGAAGTACATCGCATTCTGTTTTTAGATTACTATCCGTGGGCTGGACAAGATCGTGCAACGGTGTTGCCTGATGCCGCTGTCAGTAAGGGTAATGTGCTGTTTTCTCATCCGCATTTTGCTAGGCGAGCGGTTGAATACGCTCTTAATTTAGGACACAACAAGAAAACTATGACACAGAAACCCGGTGAGGTTATCCTCAGCGCCGTAAAACCCCGCCGTTGAGGACGGGGATATAAGGCGCCCTGTTGTGTTTGTCTAATACCCAGTATACACTAACACACATGCGCCGTGCCACCAAAATCCGTCTCTATCCCACCGCCGACCAGCAGAACCTCATCGCCCGGCAGATGGGTTGTGTGCGCTTTGTCTGGAATAAGGCGCTGGATTTAAAGAAGACGGCATGGAATGAACGGCGGGAGTCGTTGTCGATCGCAGACATCAGTGCCTTACTGCCGGTCTGGAAATCGGGAGAGTATCCGTGGTTGAAGGAGGCCGACTCCCAGGCCTTGCAGATGACGTTGCGGCACCTCGATCGGGCCTATACGAACTTTTTTGCCCATCGCGCCCATTTCCCCCAGTTCAAGAAAAAGCATGCAGGGCGCCAGTCCTACGCCTATCCCCAGCGGGTGAAGGTCGCAGGCAATACCGTCTTTCTTCCCAAGATCGGCTGGGTGAAGGCGGTGGTGCACAGAGAGATCGCAGGCACCATCAAGACCGTCACGGTCTCACGGTCGGCGACGGGGAAATATTACGCCGCTATCTTGACCGAAGACGGTCAGGCCCTGCCGGAACCGATCCGACACATTACCCATGTCACCGGTATCGATCTGGGGCTCAAAGACGCTGTCACCACCGATAACGGTACGAAGATCCCCAACCCGAAATTCCTGCGCCGGGCCCTGAAAAACCTCCGGCGCAAGCAACAGTCGCTGTCCCGCAAGGTCGAGGCGGCGAAGAAGCGGTGCCTGGCCGCAGGACGGCCCCTGGCCGACCTGCGCCAGTTCTTTGGCAGTAATATCGCAAGAGCGCGCCAGGACCTTGCCCGCGCGCATGAGCGGGTGCGTAACGCGCGCACGGATTGGCAACATCAAGTCTCTCGGCGCCTGGCGGACGAAACCCAAGCCGTCTGTGCCGAGACGTTGAATGGGAAGGGAATGATGAAAAACCGGCGCCTCGCCCGCGCCATCGCCGACGTCGGCTGGTCGGGGCTTGTCACCAAGCTCGAGGCCAAACTGAAGGCCCAGGGTGGGTATCTCATCCGCGTCGATCGCTTCTTCCCTTCCACCCAGTTGTGCTCCCGGTGCGGAGAGAAAAATACGACGCTGACACTGAAAGACCGGACGTGGACCTGTGCCGCCTGCGGCACCTGCCACGACCGCGACGTCAACGCCGCGATCAATATCCGCCATCAGGGCATTTTACAACTCAAGGCCGCAGGACTGTCGGTCTCTGCCCATGGAGGCGGCGTAAACCCATCCCTTATCGGGATGGTAGCTGCCTAGGAAGTGGGAAGCTCCGGCCTTGAGGCCGGGGAGCAGTCACCGGAGCGCGGTTAACCGCCTTTGTCGCGCGCCGGGCCCGTGCTAAGGTGGCGGGCACAACGAAGGCCCGCGCGCGCCCGGGGCCGCCTCCCCCACACAGGCCCGCAACCCGAGATGAGCGCCCAAACCGCGACCACAAAGCGTCCCGCCTGCCCCAAAGGGTCCACCTTGAGCCAGCGCCGGGCCTTTCTGGCCCTGCGCGCCTTTTGCCTGGAGCCCTCCGCGTCTTCGGCCTTGCGGGTGCTGTCGGGCTACGCAGGCACGGGCAAGACCTGGCTTGCCGTCCGACTGGTCGAGGCCGCGTGCGCCCAGGGCCTGCGCGTGGCGGTCTGCGCCCCCACCCACAAGGCGGTCTCGGTCATCACCGCCAAGCTCACGCGCACGGCGCGCGCCAAGGTCTGGTCCGGGACGCTCCACGCGCTCCTCGGCCTCAAGTTGCGCGAGACCCACGAAGGGGTGATGCGCATCACCCTGGATCGCCACCCGAAGACCGCCTATTTCGAGTCGTACGACCTCGTGTTCGTCGACGAGGCCAGCATGGTGGGACCGGATCTGCTCGCGCATATCGAACGGTTCGTGCGCGGGGCGCGCACCCGTGTGCTCTACATAGGTGACCCGGGACAATTGCTGCCCGTGGAGGAGACCCCCCGCGCCGACGACCGCCAGCTAGGGCTTGCCTTGGACGAACAGACCGACCGTGCGCCGCCGGTCTTCGCGCAGGGTACAGCGCGCCACGATCTCGCCGAGGTCGTCCGGCAGAAGTCGACCGGCCGGCCCCACCCCATCATCCAGTTTGCCGGGGAGATTCGCCGCTACATCGAGGGCGAAGCCCGCGGCGTATTCGATCCCGAGGCGATCCGCGGGTACATCGCCCGACACGCGGGCGAGATGCCCGGCGTGCATCTCGCCCAGGCCCGTCAGGCCGCCGAAGGGGCCGTGACCCTGCGCCGGCGGCGCCCGGCCAAAGACATCCGCGTCATCGCCTGGCGTAACCGGGTGGTCGACGAACGCAATCGATTCATCCATCGCGGGCTCTCGGCCCTGTATGGGCACGGCGCCGGGGACGCCGACGACGGCGCGCCGTTTTGGCCGGGCGAGACCCTGATCGCGCGCGAAGCGGTCTATGCCTTCCGGCCCGAGGCGCGGATGTCCGAGCGCGGCGCCCAGGCCTGGGAGGAGGCCTTGGCCCCGACCGAGAGCACGAGACCCGGCCAAGGCGCCGAGCGCCGCGACGCGCTCGTGGACCTGATCCCGAACAACACCGAGATGGCCGTGGTGCTGTGCGCGGCGCAGCCCCACCCCTATCTCAGCATCCCAAGCTGGCACATCCGGGCGAAGGCCGCGGGATCTGAGGAACCGGTCGATCTGTTCGTGGCGCACGACCCCGCCGAATACCAGCGGTTCGTGCGTCAGACCTGGACGACCTACCGCGCAACCGAAGGCCGCGCGCCGGAGGACTTCCGCCGGGCCTGGGCGGTGACGCGCGCGTGCGCCCCGGTCATGCATGCCTACGCGATGACTGCCCACAAGGCCCAGGGGAGTACCTTTCACTACGCGCTGGTCGACGTTGCCGACCTGTATGGATTGGCCGCGGCCGGCAGCGCCGACGACTACCACCGGGCGCTCTATGTCGCCGTCACCCGCGCCGCCGAGCAGGTCTGGCTGTGCCTGTGAGGCCTGTGCCGCCCCGGCGATCCCGGGGACGACACCTCTACCAGCCGAAGTCCCCGCAGAAGGCGCCGCCGCGATAATCGACCCGGAGCCAGCGCGGACGAAAGGCATCGCGCCGATCGAGCGGGAAATCCATGAGCGGAAGATCCTCGAGGGCCGCGTCGCTCGGCAGCGCGCAACGCTGGGCCATCACCGGATGGAACCAAGCGACGAGGCGCGGATCGTCGGAAGACGAGATCGGCGTCACCCCCGCCGGCGGCGGACGCTCCCACCGCAGCCGCTTGCGGATGAGACAACTGAAAAAGAGCTCCATCTCCACATACACGGGCCCGCTGTGCGCATCCAGGGCGCGGCGCGCCGCCGGGCTGATCTCCACCCGCAGGGCCGCTTCGCGCGCCGATCGCGCCGCCGTGTTCATAACCCCCGCGTCGCCGGCCATCTTAGGGCGGCCCCGCGTCGCCCGGAGGCAGGACCCGCAACCAGCCGCTCGGACAATCCGGCACCCGCGGGTAGTACCCCTCGGGGTCCCGGCAATAATAGTAATAGTCCGGCTGCGGCGGGGGCGGCGGCGGATAGTAATTGCGCTCTATGATGATCCGCCGCCGCGGGGCAAAGGCGCGAAACCCGAACCACAACGGGAACCAATCGTCGTCGCCCCCATCGTCGTCGTCGACGCGCAACGCCTGGGGGTGCAACGCCCACACCGCCGCCTGCGCCGCATGGGCGGCGCGCGCCGCCACCACAAACAGGCTGCCGGCCAAGAGGGCCGCGATGACAAACGGATGTCTGATGACCATCTCTATTCCTCTCAGGACACCGGATTGCGCCAAGAATACCGTATCGGCCCTCCGGAAAAATCCTCCCCCTGTGTCATTTTGTTATCGCCAGGCGACGGACGCGCCGGACCGAGCGACCGGCGCCCAGACGCTTAGCGAACGGGCTCGCGCGGCGTGATCGCGCAAGCCTAGCCCAGCGCGACCCAAAGATCCACCGCGCCCGAATCGAAGCCCGGCCGCGGCCGCGATCGCCCGCCTCCCCGGATTGACTTCCCGCCCGGGCGCCCTATGATGGCCCGATGCCAAGCCTTCCTGGGTCCTTCGTCCGCCGCGCGGGCGCACCGCACGCCGCGGCCGCCGATCCCGATCGCCGCGTGCCCCGCGCCCAGGCGGTGTCGGGGACATGAGGTCCAGCGGACGCTATGGGCAGGTCGCGCTCGCCGGCTTATTCGCGCTCGCCCTCTACCCCCTGCGCCCCTACTTCGTGCCGCTCTTTACGGGCGCGGTCTTGTGCACCGTGGGCTGGCGCGCGCAGCTCGCCGCCGAGCGCGCACTGAACCTTCCGCGCTGGGCGGGGGCGGCGCTGCACGCCCTGGCGTGGCTGGCCGTCATCGTGCTGCCGGCCTGGCTGGTCATCCAGACCCTCGCCGCCGACCTCGCCCCCCGGATCGCGCTCTGGAAAAGCGGCGCGCCGCTTGTCACGGTGCCCACGCAGGTCGCCCATACCCGCTTCATCGGACCGTGGCTCGCCCAGCATCTCCACAATCTCAATGCCAAGGGGCTGGTCAATTACTTGAGCCGCCACTCGGACCTCGTCAAGGCGAGCCTCGGGCACGTCTGGATCTTTCTGCTGCACACCCTGATCGCCTCCGCAGTGGTCTTTTCGCTCGCCTTGCGCGGCGAGAAGGTGCGCGACGAGCTGGATTGGCTCGCCGAATCCCTGTGGGGACCGCGCGGACACCAGGTCCTGGTCGCGGCCGCCCAGTCGGCGCGCGCGGTGATGCTCGGCATCATCGGCGTGGGGCTCGTGGAGGGGGGATTGATCGGGCTCAGTTACGGGCTCGCCGGCATGCCATTATGGTCGATCTGGCTGATCGCGACCGCCCTGCTCTCGGCCATCCCCTTCGGGGCCGGCGCGGTGCTCGCGCTGGTCTCGGGCTGGCTCATGCTCACCGGCCACTTCCTCGCCGGACTGCTCACCGCGGCCTGGGGCGGGGCGGTCATCACCGCCGCCGACCTGCTCCTGCGCCCGCTCGTCACCGGCAAGCAGAGTTCGGTGCCGTTCATGGCCCTGCTGCTCAGCATCCTCGGGGGCGCCAAGGTCTTCGGGCTCGTCGGGGTCATCGCCGGCCCGTTCCTCATCATGCTTGCGGCATCGCTCTGGCAGGCCTGGTTTCGGGAGCCCGGGCTTCCGCCGCCGGCATGACCGCCGGCCGCCAGATCGGCGCCAACACGAAACGCAGGCGGCCATGGGCCGTCTTCAGGGCCCTATGGACCGCCGCCGGGTCGGGGCCTTCCGCGAACAGGAACCCGAGGTAGCTCGCCCCCTCCGGCAACGGGATGAGCTCCTGCCCCTCGCGGGCATCGATCACGATCTCGACGATCCCGGGCACGCGGTCGGCGGCCGTCAGGCCCTCGATGCGCTTTAAGATACCAAGCCCGGGGATGGGGATCATGAGCACGCCGGCCGCGCCCTCGCGCGGGGCCGGCGCGACCGCCAGGCCGAGCGCGTGGCGCACGACCACATCTTCGAGGGAGTGTCCGACCCCGAACCGCAACAACCGCCCGCACAGGCCGCCTACGGTGCGCGCCGCGATCTCGATGACCCACACCCCCTCGGCGTTCAACCGGCACTCGGCATGGATCGGGCCTTCGCGCAGGCCATAGGCGCGCGCGCCGCGCTCGACCTCGCAACGGACCGCCTCCTGGGCGGCGGCGTCCAGCCGCGAGGGGGTAATATAGTAGGTTTCCTCGAAGAACGGCCCATCTAAGGGCTCGGGCTTGTCGAAGATCGCCAGCGTCCGCAGGACCCCGCCGGTCAACAGGCCCTCGAGGGCGATCTCGAAGCCGGGGATGAAGCGCTCCACGAGCGCCCGGTTCCACACCGCCTGCTCGTCCCGGCCGAGCAGGGCCTGCAGCCGCGCAAGACCCGCGCGCAGCCCGGCCTCGTCGTCCACCCGCATGACCCCGCAGCTGCCCGACAGGGCCACCGGTTTCAAGACCAGCGGATAGGGAAGATCGGAAAGCGGCGGCAACGGGGCATCGAGCGCCAGCACCCGATGCCAGGGGACCCGGACCCCCGCGGCGCGCAAGACCGCACGCGCCTTGTCCTTGCGCCGCGCGGTCTCGAGCGCCTCGGGCGGGTTGCCGGAAAGCCCCAGCCGCGGCGCCAGGGCCCCGGCCACCTGCGCCCCCCAGTCATCCAGCCCCAGGATGGCCTGGAACGGCCCGGCCCGGGCGATCTCGTCTTGCAAGGCCCGCTCGCAGGCCGCGAGATCGGAAAGCGGCAGGCGCAGGCCGGGCAGCCCGGTCGATACGACGTTCGCCGTCCCGTCGCTCACCAACACGACCTGCGCCCGCTTCTCCGCGGCCGCCAGGAACGGGGCCGTCCGGTACGACCCGAACGGCGCGACCAGTAGAAGCCTTGGCTTCTCTAGTGCGACCCGCACCCGCCGCCGCCGCATCCGCCGCACGCCCCGCCGCCGCCGGAACGCGCGAAGACGTTGCGGAACAGGAAGCGCGGCTCGCCCTCCTCGACATAATCGATCTCCGCGCCTTCGAGATAGCTCAAGGCCACCGCGTCGACGAAGATCGCAAGGCCGTCCTTGCGCCAGACCGCATCGCGCGCCCCCTCGGCCTCGGCCATCACCATGCCATAGGTCATGCCGCTGCAGCCGCCGCCCGAGACGTAGACGCGTATGCCGATCACGCCGTCACCTGCCGCCTGGGCCACGATCTCGCTGAGCTTGGCCCGGGCCGGGTCGGTCACCCGGATCTCGTCTGTGAGCTGCGCCGGAAACTCCGGCATGACACTTGTCACCGCCTGTTCGTGCTGCATGGAGACCTCCTTCGGAAAGCGCCAGTATAGCGGCTCCCGCCCCATCCGGTAAGGGCCCCGCGGCGGGCGCCGCCCCGCGGCCCTCGCCCGCCGAATCCGCTCGCGAACAGACGACAGGTCGAGAAACGCCGACCGCTGGCACCAATCCCGAATTGCCCGGCACGAAACCGCGTCGCAAAATCCGCCCGGGCGCGCCCGTAAGCCGGAGACCGCGGGGCTTGGGGCCTCGTCTCGACGACGCGGGCCGGCCGGCGGTCCGCGCCCGAACAACCAGAACAACCAATCACGGGAGGCAGGACATATGCAATCGATTTGGCGAAACACGGCAGGCGCCATCGTGCTCATCGGGCTTTGCGCAGGGACCGCAAGCGCGGGGGCACGGGCGTTCGATTACAACTTCATCACCGGCGGCTACGAGTTCGGCCAAGCCAGCATTGCAGGTGCCGGTACTAGCACTACGATAAGCGCCGATGGCCCCAAGTTTTCGGGCTCCTGGGCGATAGTCCCCCATATCGCCCTGCTCGGCGCCTATCAGCGCCTCTCTTTGAGCAACATCCCCTACCTTTCGAGCGGCCACACGTCCGTTTACCAGCTCGGGGTCGAGGGCCACGGACGGGTTCGGCCGGGCCTGGACGTGTTGGGCGCCGTCGAGTATCTGCACGAATCCGTGAATGTCTCCTTCGATTTCCCGACGGTTGGCCCGATCGGCATTTCCGGCACCACTAACGGCTACGAGGCCAAGGGGGGCGTGCGTTGGTGGGCCGTTCGCCGCCTGGAGGTGGACGGCACCGTGGGTTACCGTCACTGGAACTGCAACTGCTCCAATAACCCCGACACCTTCCTCGGCGCCGAGGCGCGCTATTACGTCCTGCGCGACGTCAGCATCGACGGGGCCTACACGCTCTATAACCACGGCGGTCATCTTTTCGAGATCGCGGCCTCCTACGACTTCGGACGCTGACGCAAGCCCCTTGCCGGACGGGGTATCCGGCCGGCAAGGGATATCCTTTACGGCGGCTTAGAGCCGCGTTTTCCGTTCCCAGGACCGGGCCGCGCGCTGGGCACGTGTCACTTGCGACGCCCGCAGCATGAGACGCGCGAAGGCCATCCGGTTCGCTGCTTCACCCGCGCTCGGGCTGTGAGGACGGGCGTTCCGGGCCGCGATGACGTACCAGCGATACGCCTTCACGCGGTTCAAGGGGGCACCCCGCCCATGCCAATAGGCGCGTGCGATCCCCAGGGCGCCTTGGGCGCTGCGTCGACAGGCGGCCTTGCGGTACCAAAAGGCGGCGCGGGTCGCGTTTTGCGCCACGCCGCGGCCATGCGCGTAGGCGCGCGCCAAGCGCAATTGCGCGCGTACATATCCGCGGCGGGCGGCGCGCCGGTACCAGCGGGCGGCGGCGCGGGGGTTGCGCGCCACACCTTCGCCCTTCGCGTAAACCCGGGCCAGAGCATACTGTGCCCGGACGAAACGACGGCGGGCCGCGCGCCGGTACCAGTGGCGGGACCATTGGTAGTCCCGGGCAACGCCTTGTCCCGCGGCGTACGCCCGCCCCAGCTCATAGGCCGCCCGGACCGAGCCGAGGCGCGCCGCCGCCCGGTACCAGAAGACGGCCCGGCGCGGCCGACGGGGGGCGCCGCGCGCCGTCATGTAGGCCAGACCGAGGCGCGTTTCGGCGGTCGCGTCACCGGCGTGCGCCGCCAGACGATCCCAATACACGCCCCGCGCCACATTGCGGCGAACGCCCCACCCATGCCCGTAAGCCTCGGCAAGGGCGAGCTGCGCCGCCGTGTCGCCTTGCCTCGCGGCGCGCGCAAGCCAGGTGACGGCGCGGCGCCTCCGCGCCGCCGAGGCCCACAGGGTCTGCTCCATCCGGGCCCACTGGAACTCGGCGGCCGCGTTGCCCTGGAGGGCCGCCTTACGGTACCAGAACACGGCGCGGCGGATGTTCCGGTCGGCGCCGGTGCCGCTGTAGTCCCGGTCAGCGCACAGCAATTCCGCATAGACATCCCCCTCGCCGGCGGCGCGCCGCAACCAGCGATCGCCTTGCGCCCTGTCGCGCGGCGCGCCCCGCCCCGTGCTGTAGGCGCGGGCCACCTGCAGGGCCGCCGTGGAGTTCCCCGCCTGCGCCGCCCGGCGAAACCACACGAAGGCCCGCGCGAAACGGCCTTCGCTCTTTTGATATTGGCCGTACCACAACTCGGCGGCCGGCTGCCGGGCCTGGGCACGGGAGCGCAGCGCCAGCCAAGCGCGCGTCTTCCCCTGGCGCGCCTCCCTGTAGAGATCGGCATTAGGGACCGCGGCAAAGGCCCGCACGGCGAGGGCCATAAGAAACATTCCGGCTACGACTTTGCGTATGTGCCTTGGCATGGCATGCTCCGATTTGTCACGTTTTTTCCAGGTATCGCCTCGGACCCGTCGCGCAAGCGGCCCCTCTTACCGCCCCGACCCTTTGTCGCGCGGGGAAGACGCACGCCGCCGGACGGGCCCCGTTAACACCCTTCGGCCCCGATCGCGGTCTATCGCCGCATGATCCCGGCGGTCCGTCACCCCCGCCCGCCCTGAAATGGTCCGCGAGCGGGCCGCTATGACCGCGCCCCCCGGGCCGTCTCCGACGACTGCGCCGCGAGCCTGCGCATAAGACCGGCCAGCCGCGAGGCCTTGGGCACGCCGGCCAGGATTCCGATGCGCCCCTTATCCCGGTAGAGCATGGTGGGCACGAGCGAATCCAACCGCGTGAGAAGGCGCGTGTTCCGAAGGATCGCTTGTCGAATCGCCGGCGCAACCCGATAGAGCGGCAGCATCCCTCCCGCCCGCCGGGCCATACTGAAATGCCGCTCGTCGAAGGCCAGCGCCTGCAACGGAGCGCGCGCCGTCACGATGGCCGCGGCCTTCCCCAGGGTCGAGGGACGCACAAACGCGAGCGGCACCCAGCGGATCACCATGGCGCTGTGCCGGTAGGGCTGCATCTTGACCCACAGGCGGTGGCAGAACGGGCAATCCGGATCGAACAGGATCTGGACCACGACCGGCGCCCCGGACGGGCCTTGGCGCACCGCCGGGCTTTCGCGAAAGACCTGCCACGCCTGGCGCAAATAGGCCTCCCCTTGCCGCGTGTCAGGCGCATAGCGAAAGAGTTCCGGAAGCCGCCAGGCCCAAGCGGCCCCGCTCGCCATCGCCCATAGGGCGCACAACCGGACGCCGGCCCGGATAGCGCGCCCCGCCGTCGCTGGCGCCGTCATCCGGGGGCGCTGCACCCACGCCATGGCGCCCCCTCCGCCCCCCCGATGGCGGCCTTCGCTGCGCGCGCCATGCGCGACCGCCGCTCTGGCCATGCCTTGCCGGCCGACACGGCAATCCCGTCTCGGCGCGACGCGGGTGGAGGCCGCTTTCAAGGGACCTCCCCCGCCTTCTTCAACTTCGCGAGCGCCGCCATCGCCCGCTGCGTCGCGGCCTGCAATTTGGCGTTTTCGGCGTTCAGGCTTTGCAGGGTCGGGGAGGCGAATACGGGCGCCGGCAGCGTCGCGGGACAGACGCGGCTCACCCAGCGGCCGCGCAGGGTCTCATGGATAACAGACTTCTGTCCGTTGAGCGTCTGGCTCCGGACCCAGGCGCCCCGCATGATATCCATGGGTCCGCGCCGCGTGAACCGGTACCACCCGCGATCGCGCGTCACAGCGGGACCTTGGCGCATGCGGTCCCCCCAGGTCACCGTCGTGCTATGAAGCGTGTGCGTGACCCGAATCCGCATGGCACCGGAAACCGGCATCGCAGGCCCGAAGGTCGCGCCCGTGTGGGCCTCCTGCTGAAGATCGCGCAGGCATGCGGAACTGCGACCGGTCCCTTGCATCAGCCCGGAATAGGTCTGCGTCATCCGCCACAGCCCGGGCCGAAATCCGTGTTGGGCGAAGGCAACCGGCGCCGCGCTCAGCATCACAATCGCCCACAAGGCATTCTTGGTCATGGTGAGGTCTTCCGTGAAAGGGCCGTATCGGCCCTTGGGGAGGATCCGGGCGCGCCCGTGCGCCCATCTCCTTCGGGATGCCGCCGGCCTACGAGTAGTGTCCTGACAGCCTGCCGCAGGGTTCGCGCCCGGGCGCCGAGCTGCGCCTCGCGTCCCGGCAACTTTCCAAGACCCGACAACGTCAGGTAGGCCTCTTCGAGCCGCACGCGCGCGAGGTTGTAGCGAACCATGACAAGATCGGGCCGCAAGGACAGGGCGCGGGTATAGGCCCGCGCCGCGGCCCCGGTGTCGTTCAAAAGCGCCTCGCAATTGCCCAGACGCGCCCAGAACAGCGGGTTACCCGGAATCGTCTTGACGAGGCGGGCGTATCGACGCAGCGCGACCGGCATGCGATCGCTTTGGTAAGCGCGCGCCGCGCGTTGTTCGGACTGCAAAAACTGGGGGGGGCCGCAAGCACTGAGCAGCAAACACGCCGCCGCGATGCCGGCGCGCCGAGCCCGGATCATGGGCGCCCGCCGTCCCCCGCTCACGAGCCGCCCCACTGCAGCCGCTGACCGACCTCGAATCCATAGCGACCGATGGCGCCTGCCGCCCATTCAAGCGTGGCATACGCGCCTTTGCCGCGCGCCCAGCGCCACGGCGCGACGTGCGCGCGGGCGGCTACGATCACACCCTCGCGATCGAGGAAGACGACGTCGATCGCAAAGCGCATCCCGAAGGTGTGGATCGCCGCGCACGGGACGAGCAGCAGCGCCTGGTCGAGCGTCGACGCCTTGCGGCCCACCAAACCCAAGGCCCGGCCCAAAGGCCCGTCGGCGATCCGCACCTGTCCAAGTACTTGCGCATCCCGGCGCAACGGGGCGGTTCTCATAGGGCCCCCGAGTGCAGGAACATCATCGCGATAGGGAAGGCGATCACGAGGAACGTCGTCGGAAAGATAAAAATGACGAGCGGTGCGATCAGCTTGACGGGGGCCTCCATGGCCGCCTTCTCCGCACGCTGAAATCGCTCCATCCGGCTCCGTTCCGCCTGGGCCCGCAACACCTTGCCAAGCACTGCCCCCGTGCGTTCCGCCTGGTTGACCGCCGAAACAAAGGCCGCGATATCCGGCAAGTCGAGCCGTTCGTCCATGCGCTTTAGCGCCTGCGCGCGCGGCAATCCGGCCTTCACGTCGCGCAGCACCAGCTGAAACTCGCGCTGCATGGGGCCTTGCGGGCCCTTTTCCACGGCTTGCGCCAAGGCGCCCGCGAAGTTGAGGCCGGCCTCGACGGCCAGCGTCACATAATCGAGATAGACGGGTAACAGCCGTCCGATTTCCCGGTTGCGTCTCTGACGGCGCTCGCTCAGCCAGAGCACGGGCAAGAAACTGCCGAGTCCCGTCAGGGCAAGGCCCGGTCCCCAGACCTCCGTATGCAGGACGTGGGCCGACCAAAACGCCAGAGAACCCATGATCAGACCGGCCAGCACGCGCAACGCCAGGTAGTCCTCCGCGCTCACAAGATAGGTCGCGCCGGCGCGCAGCAAGCGCCTGTGGGTCCGCTCCAGCCAGGACGCCGGCAGACGCCCCGTGCCAACATAGGCCACGAGCCGCACCAACGGCCAGATCAACCGCGCCCGCGGCGCGAGCGGATCGAGATAGGTTCGATCCTCAACCGGAACTTCGCGCCAAAGGGACGCGACACCAAGCACCAGGAGGCCGGCGGATGCCGCGGCCCCCAGGCTCATAACGACCACGGCCACCCCCGCATGCCCGCTCATGGCAACCTAGATCTCGATGGTGACGATTTTGCGAATAAAGACATACCCCAGGATCTCCATGATGGCCACTATGGCGAGAACCACCCAGCCCACGAGGCTGTGGAACAAGAGGGCCATGGGCTTGGGCTCCATGGTTCGCAGGATCAGCATGAGCAGGATCGGCAAGAGCGTCATGACGAGCCCCTGGATCTTCCCTTGGGCGGTAAGCGATCGGATCTTGCCCTCGACCTCGGCCTTGCGCGTGAGCGTCTGCGCCAGCGACTCCAGGATCTCGCTCAAATTGCCGCCTACCGAACGCGCAATCCGCAAAGCCGCCGTAAACAATCGGAACTCCTCGACCGGCAACCGTTTCTCCAGATGCGTCAACGCCTCCTCGAAACTCACGCCCATCCGCTGTTCGCGCAGCAACAGGGCAAATTCCTGGGCGAGCGGTGGGGGCTGATCCTTCGTAATGACCTCGAGCGCCACATTGAGCCCCGCGCCGGCCCGCAGGCTTGACGCCAGCATGCGCAAGGCATCCGGCATCTGGCGGACGAAGGCCCGCAGCCGTCTTTCGCGCAAGACACGGACGAGAAACCGGGGGAACGCCACCGCTATCGCGGCCCCGACCACGGCAAACAACGGGTTTCCGGTGAAGAGCCACAGGCCGCCGGGCAACAATATGAACAACAGAAAATTGACGAGCACGAGCTGGCGCGGTTCTATGAAAATAAACAGGTCCGTGAGGCTATGGCGCGCCGCCTCCTCAACACGCGCCTGCTGCCACTTGGCGCCGCGCAGCACGCTCTCGAGAAGCACATAGAACACCAGAGCGGCGGACAGAAACGCCAGGATCACCGGAACCGTCATGACGCCTCCGCAATCGCGCGCATCATGAGCCGGCGACCCCGCCGTCGTCCATGAAGATCGACCGGTCCACACTCAGACCCCTTTCCACGAGCCCCTCGTAGAACTCCGGCACGTGACCGCTCGCCGCAAACCGCCCCGCGACCCGCCCGTCGGGCCTGACGCCCGCCTGCTGATAATGGAAAATCTCCTGCATCTGGATCGTCTGGTTCTCCATGCCCGTCACCTCGACCACGTGCGTTATCTTGCGGCTTCCATCACTCAGGCGGCTCTGCTGCACGATCACGTCGATCGCCGAAGAGATCTGCTGGCGAATGGCGGCCACGGGCAGGTCCATACCCGCCATAAGCACCATGACCTCGAGCCGCGACAGCGCATCCCGAGGGGTATTGGCATGGACCGTCGTCAGGGAACCGTCGTGGCCGGTATTCATGGCCTGCAGCATGTCCAGGGCCTCCCCGCCCCGGCATTCCCCGACGACGATGCGGTCCGGCCGCATCCGCAGGCTGTTGCGGACGAGATCCCGGATGCTGATCTCACCCTTGCCCTCGGCGTTGGCGGGCCGCGATTCCAGAGACACGAGGTTCGGCTGGTAGAGGCGCAGCTCGGCCGCGTCCTCGATCGTGACGATGCGTTCGTCGGACGGGATATAGCCCGCCAAAATATTCAAGAGGGTCGTCTTTCCCGATCCCGTGCCCCCCGATATGAGGATGCTGCGCCGCTGCTCGACGGCGAACTTCAGAAACGCGAGCACGCGCTCGTCCGCCGAGCCAAAGCGCACGAGATGCGCCCCGGTCAATCGTTCCTTGGAGAATTTGCGGATGGTAAGGCTCGGCCCCTTCAGCGCCACGGGGGGGATCACGGCGTTCACGCGCGACCCGTCCTTAAGCCGCCCATCCACCATGGGGGACGACTCATCGATGCGCCGCCCCAGGGGGGCGACGATCCGCTCGATCACCGATCGTACCGCGTGCTCGCTGGAAAACACCACCGGCGAGGCCTCCAGGCGGCCGCTCCGCTCGATGAAGATCTCATCGAACCGGTTGACCATCACCTCGCTCACCGTGCCGTCGTCCAAAAGCCCCTCGATCGGCCCAAGACCCACGACCTCGTTGAGCGCCGCCTCGAGCAACACCGTCCGGTCCAGGCCCTCGCACAGGGAAGGGTCCTCCGCCAGAAACTCCTCGAGAAGTCCGCGGGTCTTCTCGCGAAGCTCGGCATCCCCCATGTGCGCGGTATCGATACGCCGGAAATCCATCCGTGCGATCAGACGCTCGTGCAACGTTCGCAAAACGGCAAAATCGATGCGCGGCCCTTCCGCCATCGGGACCTGGGCGGCCGGGGCCTCGGTCACGGTTCCGGGGCTGTCGTCGTAGACATGCAGCCGATAACTTGCGATAGCAATCTCGTCCGTGCGCTGAAGGGGCCCGTATGCCGCCTGCAAGCGCCCCCCGTTCACGATCGTTCCGCCCCGCGATCCCTCATCCCGCACGAAAAGGCCGCGCGCCTCCCGATAGATCGTGGCGTGATGGGGCGCCACCATCCAGCCTTGCAGAACGATCAGGTTATCCTCGGACTTCCCGACCCGACATTCGTTGGCTAGGCACGGCCACGTTTCCCCAGACCCCCGCGACCCTTCGACATGAACTTGGAACATCGCCGCTCCCCGCGCCCCTTAGGACCCATCCACTCTGCCTTATTCGTAGAAACGCCTGCGCGCATTCTGCCCCCGGATATCCAATCCAGTCAACGTGTTTCATCGGACCGCTTGACGATATCGCCCCGTTACGGGCAGTCTCTGAGCGGCCGGCCTGGATCGGCATCTCACGGAGGAATGGTAGCTATGCGTCGCACCGCTCTTGTAGTCTTACTTGTGAGCCTATCAGCCCATGCCGGGATTCTCGCCCGGGGCCGTTGGCGGCTTACGGTTCACAGCCCCTACCTGAACACCACGTACACCGCCTGCAATTCAGGCAAAAAGACCTGGATGCTGCGGCAAAACGGCCAAAAGTGCCGTACGACCTCATGGATACACACTGGACGCATTCTACGAGGTCACGAGGTATGCCGCCAGCCGATGCCTAACGGACAAACCGCCGTAACAAACGTCGATATATCTTTGATTCTAGGTGCGAATCGGCGCAGTTATTCCGGTCACATAAGCGCCCTTGTGCACACGCCCTTTGGGGTCGTGACGAACCAGGAAACCATCGATGGCCGTTGGTTGTCTCGGATCTGCCATCGGCCGTGACGGGGATCATTGCATTACGCGATTCCGGTATGATCTAATCGCGACGCCATCGTAGGACTATAACGAACAATAACGCACCTAGATCGGTACCATGCTGCACCGATGGCGATCTCGTAACGAGTCAATGGGAGGGATGGTCATGCAGAACCACTACGGAAACGGGGGAGTAAAGAGACAGCACGGCCAGGGGATGACGGAGTACCTCATCATAACGGCCCTGATCGCGATCGCCGCGATCGCCGTGTTCGCATTCTTTGGCAAGACTATCCGCAGCCAGGTCGGCGGCCTGAGCGAAGAGCTCGCCGGGCAGAGCGCGTCGACGTCGATATCGCAAGCGCAAAACGCGGCCCAACAGGCGCAGAACCAGGGGAACAAGACCAAGAACCTTTCCTCCTACACCAACGCCAGCGCCGGGCAGTAGACGCGCTCGGCGTTTAGGAATCGGGTTGTGCGCGCTTCGGAGGAAGGCCAGGCCCTGGTCTTTGCGGTGATCGTATTGCTTGCGGTTCTGGTCGGGGGATTGGTCCTCTACAATGGGGGACGGCTCGTCCTGACGAAAATGCGGCTGCAGAATGCGGCCGAATCGACCGCCTACAGCGGTGCGGTGCTGATCGCGCGCGACTACAACTTCTCGGCCTACGCGAACCGGGCCATAGTCGCAAACCAGGTGGCCATCGCCCAGATGACGGGCCTGCGGTCGTGGGCGCGGTACTACTGCCTGACCTACAACGATCAATGCGGGAACCAGCAGAGCGGTAATGACCTTCCGAGCCAGATCCAGAACGTCGTGGACCGTTCGGAGATCGGTTGGTTCTACGGATATTGGCTGTCCTGGTACCAAAAGCTGTCCCAGGCGGCTGATCGGCTCAATACAACTAGCGACGGGGCGGTCGCCGACCTGGCCAACACCCTCACGTGGCTGTTGAGCAAGGGGAGTCTCGGTTTCCATACCGCGGTGCTCGCGGATTTGGCGGCGGGCATTGGCGGCGGCGGCCTGCTCTCGCGGGTGGTGGCGGCCAACGACCCGCACGCGCAGATCAGCACCATCGGCAAGGGCCTCATCGCAAGCGCGGTGTGGAATCTGCGCGGCTTCACCCAGACCTATGGCAACTCGGCGGCCGACGAAAAGCGCCTTGCCACCGTCGTCGCACAGGGCCTGGATGGGTTCTCGAAGGCCCGGGGCGGCATCGAATGGCCGCCCTACCCCCTGTTCAATCCCGCTTCGCTGATTCCCTACAACGATCAGTCCTTTACCGCAATCTGGGTGAGTTATAGCGGGGGCACGGAGTGGAAGACCGGCTACAAGACATGGAACGCCATGGATGTCTCCACGGTGGAGGGCTTTGCGATCTGGTGGATCAGCGTCCTTGGGGTGCCGGTCCCCGTACCCGTCCCGATCTGGACCAACCCGCCGCTCTACTTGTGGCCCAACACCTTGAGCCACGCCGCAGCGAGCGTCGGCAAGACGTCCGATCTGGCTACGACCGACAACTTCGGGGCGGCAACCGGGTCGGCCTCCTATGGGCGTTCGTACTCGCTGAACACGCAACCCGCCGACGAACAGGACCGCGCCGGGGCCGGGAGTTCGATCGCCACCTATAGCGGCCTGCCGTCCTATGAGGACGTCGCGGACACGCAAACCGCCGATTTCGCGGCGCCTACGCTTTCGATTGTCTTGGAGCGCCCGCGCGCGACCATCATGACGAGCAGCCAACTCGGGATCGGGAGCGGCGCGCTCGCAACCCCCGGCGCCGAGGCCGGCGGACAGCTCGAGGCCATGGCCACGGCCCAAGCCCAATTCGCGCGGCCCGCGGCAAGCCGCAGCCTGGGAGGCGAGGTCGTCTACGGCAACCTCTTCAACCCCTACTGGGAGGCGCATCTGGCCCCGACCCCGGCGTCCGTACGGGCGGCGGCATTGGCCGCCCAGATCGCAGGCCACGGCTGATGCGCGCGCGTCCTGCCCCGCAAGCCCTGTGCGCCGGCCAAGCCCTGGTCGAGACGCTGATTGCGGCCCTCTTCGTGCTCGTACCGATCTTCCTGCTCTACCCGCTGCTCGGGAAATATATCGATCTCAAGGCGCAGACGCTCCAGTCGGCGCGCTATGCGGCATTTGAGCGTACGGCGTTTTCGGCCAGCGGCCAACGCGATGGCGCAACCGTCGCGCAGGCCAGCAACGCGGCGCTCGGCGGCTGGACCGCCTTGCGTTTTTTTGGGGCGCCGACCGCGGCAATCAGCAGTCAGTCCCCTCAGGCGGGGGCTTATACGGTCAATCCGTTGTGGGTCGATCAGGCGGGGCATGCCTTGCTGCCTCAGTACTCGGATATTCAGACCACGCTCACCAATGCGGGGAGCCCGGACGCGGCGGATGCCGTTTTGCGGACACTTTTGCAACCCATTCACGTTGTGAGCGAAGGGGGCCCGACCCTGGATTTTCAGGGATTCGTGACGGCTAGCGTCCAGGCCAAGGTGGCCCCCGTGACCTATCCGCCGCCCCTGAACGCGCTCACGTTGCGCTTTACGGCAAGCGATACGCTTCTCACCGACGCCTGGAGCGCGGCCGGCCCCCCGGCGATGCTGACGCAGATCCAATCCGGGCTGCCGAGGCTCGAACCGGGCCTCAAGACCGCGTTGAACCTCATACGGGCAGGCGGCGCGAACGACCTCGGATCTCTGAACCTGGGCCAAGCCCTGACGGCGAGCCCCCAGGAGCTGCCGGCCGACCGGCTTCAAAACGGAAACAGCACGGGGGCGGCGCCGTGAAGACCGCGGTCATTCTGTTGGCATGCCTGGGTGCTGCGGCACACGCGGCGAGTGAGCGAGTGCCGCTTATTCAATGCCCGGCGCCGGGACGCCCCGCCGGGATGCACCTTACCTGGGTGGCGCCGCGCATGGCGGTCGATGGCCTGCCGCTCGCCGTCTTGCGTTTCACAAGCCCGCTTTCCGTCAAGGCGTTGCGGAGCTGGTACTGGCGCCGCTGGCGGCGGTTTACGGGCCACCCGATCCTCTACACGGCCGCATCCTGGCAGGTGATCGCGCGCTATCGCGGCGGATGCTTCGAGACCGTCCAGTTCGCGGCGCACGGGCTCGGTTCCCACGGCTTTATCGGATTAAGCGAACCCGGTCAGGCCGCTTCCGCGCAGGCCCGGCCGGTGGATTTCCCGATACCCCCCGGCAGCCATCTGCTGCTGACCTTGACGAGCGACGACCGCGGGAAGCGCGCGGAGACGTTCGTGGCACTGATTCCTTACGGGATAAACGCCGCATTTTATTATCGGCACACGCTTGCGCACCTCGGATGGGCCGCCCAAATGAATCGTCGCGGGGACGGCGGTCGCGGCCTCATCTTCCAGAAGGGCGGTACGGTCGCGGATCTCAGTTTTACCCCATTCATCGGAGGGACGACCAGTGCGCTCGTATCTCTCGTCTCCCACTAGACAACACGGACAGGGCCTGTCCGAGTATCTGATCGTGCTCACAGCCGGCGTGATCCTTTTGACCGTACCCTGGAATGGACAGGCCGCACCGATCATCCAGCTCGCCCGCGCCCTGCAGGGCCTTTATGCCCATTACTCCTACACCCTCTCTTTACCCTGACCCTGGAGACCGCCCCTGAAATCGCCGCTCGCCCGTCTACCCCGGATCCCGCGCACAGCCCTGCTGCTGGGCGGCGCCCTCGTGTTCGCCACCATAACCGCGGTGGCCGTCAACCACTACCTGCAACGCCGGGAACAGGTCCTGGCCGCGCGCCTGCGCGCCCACTATCGAGGCAAGCGGACCGAGGTGGTCGTTCCGCGCGGGAATCTGCCGGCGGGCGCGCTGGCCGACAGCCGGGACATGGCCACGCGCTCGGTACCCGCCGATGTCGTCTACCCCTCGACCATCACCCTCGCGCAGTGGCCGAGGCTCGACGGTCATCGTCTGTCGCGCCCGGTCTATGGCGGCAAACCCCTTCTCAAAAGCGACTTCCTGCCCGGCCATGCCGGCGATTTCGCGGCGCAATTGCCACCGAACACGCGCGCGGTCACCATCACCGTAAATCCCGTCAACGCCATCGCCGGCCTGTTGCGTCCCGGCGACCGGGTCGCGGTGTTGTTTCTGGCGCACCACCAGGAGATCCCGCTCCTGCACCATGTCCCCGTCCTCGCGACCGGCGTGGCGACCACGCAACGCCCGCCGCGCCGACGGGGCGGCTATGCGCGCCAAAACTTCGGCACCATCACGCTCGCGGTCAGCCCGCGCGAGGCCGGAGAGCTGACGCTGGCCGAGCGCATTGGGGGCCTGCGCGTCGTGCTGGACCCGGCGCACGAACAAGCGGGTGCAGGGCTACCCCGGCTTACGGCCGCGAGCCTGTACGGGCTTCACGCGGCCGCGGACGGGGCCGAGCCGGGCGTCCAATACATCATCGGCGGGGGGCAAGGTAACCGCGTGCGCACCCTCCCGGTCGGCGAGCCGCTCCCCAAGACCGCCCCCGCGGGCGCACCGGCCGCCGCGCTCGCCCATGTCGAGACCCGGACCGACAAAGCGCTCTCGACGATCAAGGCGCTTCTCCAAAAAACGCCTAGTGCCGTAACCGCGCCGGTGGCCCCATGAAGACGCGCCTCCTCATCCTTCTTACGAGTCTCGCGCTGCCCCTGGGGGCAAACGGGGCCCTCATTCATCGCCTGACCCTGTATGTCGGTCAGATCCGGGTGCTGGCCACGGGCCCCGTGCGGCGCATCGCCATCGGCGACGGTCATCTGATCGGCGCCACGGCCCTTACGCGGACCGTGGTGCTGGTCGCCAACCACCCCGGCACCACCGACTGCGACCTGTGGACCGCGCACGGCTTTCTCGCCTACCACATCCGGGTCACGCGCACGAACCTTCTGGTGACGCGCAGGATCGTACGCCGCCTCCTGCGCCGCTACCCCACGGTCCGCGTCGCCACGCACGCCGGGCATGTGTTGCTGACCGGGGCCGCGAGCCCCGCCGAGGCCAAGCGCATCGGCGTGATGGCGCACACCTATCCCGGGGTGCTGGACTTCGTGCGCCCCAGCTTAGTGGCCATGCGCCCCATGGTCATGCTCGATGTGCGGGTCGTGAACTTCTCGAAGACCGCTCTCGACAACCTCGGCATCAACTGGCAAACGGGCATCGCCGGACCGGCGGTGGGGGTGGTCAATGACTGGGCGACCAATAGCCTCTATCGCCTGGGGGATGTGACCCAGGGCGGGGTGGCCGCCGATGCCTTGAATGGCCCCCAGGGCGCCCTCACCGGCCTCCCCCTGTCCGTCCCCTATAGCCCCTATGCGGGCTTGGTGACAGCCCTCTCCTCCCAGATCAATCTCGCCGTCCAAAACGGCGAGGCCTATATCCTGGCCCACCCGCGGCTTGTCACAAGGAGCGGGCAGACCGCCTCGTTTTTGGCCGGCGGCGAGGTCCCGATCCCGGTGGCGAGCGGCTTTGGC
>DAIDMD010000027.1 GCA_027449165.1 Acidiferrobacter sp.
GCCACCGTGCCCATCAAAACGCGCGGGGCATAGTAGCCACTTCCGCCCCATGGCGACTGGCTGTATCCGATCTGCCAGCCCTGGCCGCCGATGGACAGGGACGGAGTGACCGACAACGCGCTGCCGCCCACCGCCGCCGTGGTGGTCTCTGTCACATAAAAGCAGCTGATGCCGGTGCAGGGTGCGTTCGCTACCTGCGTCGATTGCGCGCCCGTCAGCGATTGTTCCGAAAGCCAGCCGACCTTAACGCCTGGTGTCACGGTCATACCAAAAACCTTCCATGGCGACTTAATCGACCCATGCAAAAACTCGCTACTCACCGAGTCGCGGGCATTGACCGGGTAAAACAGAAACCCGTTTCCCGTATAGGTCGAACCTTGCACATCCTGCATGCTGGGGTTCGCCACCTGCTGCGTTTGGGACAGGCCGGCCAGACTAAATTGCAGCGGGATTTGGTACGGCGTCCAAAAATTGAAATCCGTCGGACGACGCTCGCGCAGATCGAACCCATAGCCACGTTGCTGGTAGTTATCGCCCTGCCCAACCACGGCCCCAGCGACCCCGCCGACCGTGAGATTCACGCCCACCACAGTTCCACCATTATTGTATTGAGTGGTTCGCGTGTCGTACCACACGCGGCCCGAGTAGGCGTCGCGGCGGGCCTTTACCTGCACGGTCTTGGGCAGGGTCTTGGCTTGGTGAGCCGACGCCTCCAGCGCCTTCACCTGCGCCTCCAGGCGATTCAGGGCCGCCGCCTGGCCCTGGCTGGCCGGTACCGCCATACCTAGCGCCGCCCGCGTGGTCGCGTCCACGATCACGGCGCGGTCGGCTGCGGGCGTTCCACGGTGGACGATGCCGACAAACTGGCTGACGATCTTTTTGCGGGGGATGCCGGCCTTCACCAGCGCATCGCGAATCGCCGCCACGCGCTCACCGGACAGGACGAAATTGTAGCTCGGGGACCCGACGGGAGAGGCCCCGCCACGCAACAGGATCACGCGGCCGTGGCCGTGCGCGGCTGCCTGGGCTTGAGCCACGAGGCTTGTAGGGACTTTCTGAGGGGTGGTTGAGCCATTGGCAAAACTGACCACCCCGATCTGCGCGGCGTGCGCTGCGCCGGCGGCCGCGATCGTAAAAAAGATCATCGCGGCCATCCCCATCAAGAAACTGCGGATTGCGTACCTTCCCATATATACCTCCAATGGCCCCACGGATTGGGGCCTCTGGAGTTATCGGCGGGAGCGGAAATTGGGTGCGCGATTGCTGCAAAACACGATGACGCACCCCCCTCCTGGTCGGATAGTAATATACCCCCCTTCTCATAGGGGGTGCGTCATTCGACCCTCCAGACCCCGCCCCTTTCCTCCGAGCAAAAGCCCTTAAACCCCTGCCAGAGGTCTCTGGGAATCGTTACAGTAACGGTATTTGGGCATTTTCTTGGGCACTGGACGCGCGATGTACCAGGCGGGGCGCGCGGGGCTCCCGCCCGGCTCAGGGACCGGGTTTCGTTTTGGTGTTTGGTGTGAGGAGGGCTTAGGCCGCGCCGGGTCCGGCCGTGGCCGGCGGCGGTGCCGCCTGTGCCTGGATTGGCAGGTCCAGCAGTTCGGCCGCCATCCAGTCCCGCGCAGCGGTGGCCGCGCCTATCGCGGTCTCGAGATCGTTGTGCGCCTGGTGTAGGTACGCGTCGGCGCGCTGCGCGACCTTCTGGTAGATGGCCTCGATGTCGTCTCCCGACGCCCGGGCGGCGGCCTCCAGGGCGCGCATAACGCTCCGCACGCGGTCCATCCCTACGGCAATGCCGAACCGGGATTTTACCCAGGCCTGGATGGCTTTAATGGTCCGTTGTCCGGCAGCGGCGGCGGCGCTGATCGCCTGCCGCGCGTCCATCGAGGTATTGGCCCGCGAG
>DAIDMD010000028.1 GCA_027449165.1 Acidiferrobacter sp.
GCGCGAATAATCGGCCTCTGGGCACGGCCAAGTGTGGCCACCCTCCCATGCCGGGCAGACTTTTTGCCGTGGTGCAGAACGGCCCCGGCGATCCACTTATCGGTGATCTCCGGGGCATCGCCGGGATCACGCCGGCGAAGGCGTGAGCGTTTTGATTGCACAGTCATGTGGCCGTTCGACGAACCATCGCCCGTCGCGCCGCGCGGGCTCAGGCGACCGCCTTCTCGAGGAGCATGCGCACGTAGCGGGTGTAGGGGATTCCGCGGGCACGGGCCTCGGATTTCACCGCGTCCAGGAGGCTCCGCGGCAGCCGCATGTTCAGGGACGCGGACTCGGGCTCGATCTCGAACCGCATGGGCTTGAATCCCGAGAGGTCGTACTGGGTCAGGTCCGCGTGCGCGATGAATCACTGCGCCGCGGCGTCACTCCGCAGGGGTGGCGATTTTTTGAGCCGACTGATCAACTTCGTGGCCACCTCAGGCGTTCAACCCGGTCGCCATTCGCCGCTCGCCCGGATGGCCTGGTGCATCGCATCCGGCGCCAGGTCAATCTCTCCGGGCCATGTGATGGCGCCGTACTCGATGCGGACCTGATCGAACAGGGTGCGATCCCGCAAGCCGGCGAAAACCCCTGCCTGCGGCGAGGTGACGAGGTTGCGAAGATCGACGATACCGGCCACGCCGTCCATGAATTCCACCGAAAGCCGGTATTCCGGCAAGGCGGTGACGGTTCGAACCCGCCACGGCGCCGAGGGCCGCACGGGTGGAATCACTTCAGCGGGGCGATCTTCTTGGGTTGCTCGTTGCGAGTGCATATATTCCAGTCCTCCATCAGTTCGGCGCGATGCTCCTGCGCCCACTCGAGCACCAAGGCATGCGCCCGGCGCGGGAGACTCCCGCCGATGACTTCCAGAGTCCTGATGTCGATCAGGACCTCGTGCTCCGCATAGAGCGCGTGGAAATGCGGCGGGGCATGATCTTGCCAGAACATTTGGATCAGAATCCCGTAGAACGTGCAGATGGTCGGCATGGTGGCTCCTGGAGTTATTCTGGACCAAGGGGACCGCGAAGCGGTAGCCCGGGAGCCGGCGGCGCCAATGCGCCGCCGGCCGGTGGGATCAGTCGACTCGCTCGCGCTTCAAGCGGCGGATGAGGGCCTGTAGGTCGCGCTGGGCAAGGCCGCCCTCGGTGACCTGCGCGATCCTGGCCAGGACCTCGTCCTGCGCGGCGTGATCGCGATCGAGCTCGATGACGAGCCGCCCCCGGCTCACGTGCACCTTGACCGGGACGCCGGCGTGAAATCCGGCGCGCTGGAGCCAAGCGCCGCGCAGGAGCAGCTGGGGAGCGCGCATCGGGCGTTCATTCGGCCCTCGGATGTCACGAAGCGAGTTGCACACGGTCATTCGCCGGACCGCCGGGTCGCTGGTGTGTTTCTGGGTGAAATCGCGAGAAATGGAGTCCTGTGCCGGCGCCGGAACCGGCATAGAGTATGTCGTAACCATGGCTGAGTACCTCTGATCGGGGCTGTGGCCAGGCGCCGGACGGTGCGAGAACACCGTCTGGCGCCGCTTTGCGGCCTGGGGGCGGGATTGCCCGAGTTGGGAACCCCACGCCGCAGCGCAGCCGTCAAGGCCGCCGCGGGAGCGGCGCTCGCGAGCACGGGCCGGGAGGCCCGCGCGCAGGCCTTTACGGGTAGAGTCGGGATGTGGCGCGGTGGCTGGTAGGACCCTCTCGACTGTTTCCGCCCCTTTCGTCTGGCGGTGCCTCAATCGAGGGTCCGTGGCTCCGTCTCCACATCCCGCTCATCGAACCGGACAGGCAGCTTTCCC
>DAIDMD010000029.1 GCA_027449165.1 Acidiferrobacter sp.
GTCGTCATCGCGATTCAGGGCCAATCTCAGGTAGGCCAGGGCGTCCTTGATCTCGGCGCGGTCGAAGAAGCGCAGTCCTCCGTAGACACGATAAGGGATGCCGGCGCGCACGAGCAGCTCCTCGAACAGGCGCGACTGGGCGTTGGAGCGATAGAGGATGGCGACATCGCGCGGACGGCCGTCCTCGGAGAGCAGCCTGCGGATACGCTCGATGACAAATTGCGCCTCATCCACCCCGCTGTAGGCGGCATAGACCGCCACCGGGCGACCCTCGCGCCCGGCGGTCCACAGGGTCTTGCCGAGGCGCTTGGCGTTGTGCGCGATCACGGCATTGGCGGCCTCGAGGATGCGTCCGGTGGAGCGATAGTTCTGTTCGAGGCGGATGGTGCGCGTACCCGGATGATCACGCTCGAAGCGCAGGATATTCTCGACTTCGGCGCCGCGCCACCCGTAAATGGACTGGTCGTCGTCGCCGACCACGAACAGGTGGCCGCCGGCGCCGAACAACCGCAGCCACTCGTACTGGACGACGTTGGTGTCCTGGAATTCGTCGACCAGCGTATGGCGAAAGCGGCGCTGGTAATGCTCGCACACCGCCGGATGGTCGCGCATCACCTCGAGTGTGGCGAGCAGGAGCTCCGCGAAATCGACGAGGCCCTGCCCTCGGCACAAGGTTTCGTAGGCCTGGTAGACCTGAAGCAGCGCGCGCTGCGTCGGATCGGCGCTCGCCGCCACCTTGCGCGCCCGCCGTCCGGCCTCCTTGTGGCCGTTGATGAACGCCTGGACCATGCGCGGCGGGTAGCGCGCCTCGTCGAGCGCCTGGGCGCGCATAAGGCGCTTTACCAAGCGCTGCTGATCGTCACTATCGATGATCTGAAAGGCCTCGGGGAGCGAGGCCTCCCGCCAGTGGGCGCGCAGGAAGCGGTGCGATAGGCCATGAAAGGTGCCGATCCAAAGGCCCGACACGCTTTGCCGCAAGAGCCCCTCCACGCGTCGGCGCATCTCCGTGGCGGCCTTGTTGGTAAAGGTCACGGCGAGAAACGAAAACGGCGAGGCCCCGCGGTCCACGAGCCAGGCGATCCGGTGGGTGAGCACGCGCGTCTTGCCGCTGCCCGCGCCCGCCAGGATGCGCATGGGGCCGGGGGCGGCGGTGACCGCCTCGCGCTGGGCCTCGTTTAGGCCATCGACGAACGAAGATTCCATGGCGCGAGTTTAACCCGCGGGCAAGGCGCGGGAAACCGCCATGGCCGTGGTCTTAGGCTTCGCGCATTGCAATGACCGCGCAAGTGGTGTCAACTAACAGGGTTGCTATTTTTGGGCCCCTCATGGACGAAATCCGCGATTTCGATCTCCATGCCGCCTGGATCCGCCGGGCGCAAACCGACCTTCATGCCTTTCTGGAGGCCCTCGCCGCGCGCCTCGAGGGCGCGCTTCCGGGACGCGTGCAGGTGGAGCGCAAGCGCGACGGTCTGTTGAGCGCGACCCGCCACATAACCACCATCACCATCCAGGTCGACGGTAGTCGCTACCTCCTGGATGCCCGCAACCACGATATCCGCGCGAGCCGTCAGCACGAGGTGCGTGGCGTGGTGTTGAAGACCGAATCCCTTCCGCTCGACCGCTGGCTGCAAGACCTGGAAGACGAGCTGCGGCGGCTGTCGGGGAGCCTGGAGGGCGCGCGGGGGATCCTGCAAGACTTTTTGACGTCATAGGAGGCATTATGGCCCGCTTCGGTGCACCCGGC
>DAIDMD010000030.1 GCA_027449165.1 Acidiferrobacter sp.
AGGATGTCTCCATCGCGGCCATGTACGGGCTTCCGGAGTCGATCTATGGGAATGCGCCCGCCGCCTTTGGGGGTGCGCCGATCAAGATCAGCCTGCACGAGTACCAACTCGAGGCGAACTGGGGATGGAAGTTCTAACAAGAACGGCGCTTGTGATTCCCGTCATGTGAATAGAGGGGGGCCTTGCGCCCCCCTTTTTTTCTTAGGACAAGAACAAATAGGGGTGATCTATGGAGAAGAAGCACTGGCTGGGGGCTTGCTTGGCGGTGGGACTGGCGGTCAGCACCGCGGCTGTCGCCCATACGCGTTATAAGCCTTTCATTCTGGGCCATGAGGCCCCGGGTTCGGAGACGATGACGCAGGTCGTCGCGACCACCCAGAAGGCGCTGACGTCGAACGGTTTTCGGGTCGTGGGGCAGTATGTGCCGTTTCGCCGAACGACCATCGTCTGCGCCACCTATCCCGAGATGCTCGCCGCCGCGGCGCATGCCAAGAACGGTAGCTTCGGGGCGGTCGAGCGGATCTCGATCACGGAGGTCCACGGCAAATGGCAGGTGTCGTACGTAAACCCCGATTATCTGGCGGTCGCCTATGGCCTGCAGCCGTTGCCGAGGACCGACGAGGCGCTCAAGACGGCGCTCGGCGCCGAGAAGATATTCGGCTCGCGGCATGGGCTTACGCGCGACGAGTTGAAGCCCGGCAATTACCATTACGCGCTGTTCATGCCGTATTTCAACAACGTCGACCACGTGCGCCGTTTTCCGAACCATGCGGCGGCCGTCAACACGATTCGCGCGAATCTCATGAAGCACGTGGCCGGGACCACGCTCGTCTACGAGGTGAACGTGCCGGGGACGCCTAAACCGACCACCGTCTTCGGCTTCGGGATCAAGAGCGGCAAGGGCGGCGACCATCACATCCTGCATATCATAGACGCCCACCGTTACCGCGGTTACGCCTACCTCCCCTACGAGATGATGGCGGTCGGGCGGCGTGTCATCGCGCTGCGCCCGCGGTATCGCATCGCCGTCAATTTCCCGGACACCTCGATGATGGGGTCGCACGGCTTCATGAACATCATGAGCGCCCCGGGCGCGATCCGTAAGGTGATGAAAGAGGTCGCAGGCCGCCGAGGCTAACCGCACGAAGCGGCAGGCCGTCTGCCTGCCGCTTTCCCTCCCCCGGCCCGCAGCTTAAGATAGGGCTTTTGGCGGGGGCACGCATGAAGTCCATCAAGGTCACTGACGTCGGTCAGATCAAAAACGAGCTCAACAAGTACCGCAAGGGCCGCAAGCTCGAGATCCGTCAGTTCAACCAGGCGGCGCGCCTGGCGTGGCTTGGCAAGGTCACCATGATGCCGCTCGATCCCGAGGATCCGGAGGCCCGGTCCTACCTCACGTATATCGATTACCCGGAGGGCTTGAGCGCGGGGATCCTGAACGTCGATGACGATCTCGTCGGCCGCATCTTCATCCTCGATGGCGAACAGGCGGCCTTCATGGCCGAGATCGTCGAACAGGGGGTGCGGGAGCGGGCGGCGCTCTACGAGGATCTGAACCGGCGCGACTTCTATTTCGGGAAGTTTTACACCCCCGGTACGGAAGAGGACGAGGCCGGCGGCTAGCCGATGGCGGGGCCCACGACCGCCGCGCGCCTCAAGCGCCGGTTCCTGCTCATGACGACCGACGAGGCCCTGCGCGAGGCCTTGCGGGCCTGCGTGCCGGCCGACTGGGAGATGGCGGCGATCACGTCGCTGGACGAGGCCGGCGAGTGGAACGAGATCCTGCTCTACCGCTTCCTGCTCCTCGATCTCGACGAGACACGGGCCTTCGATCCGATCGATGTGATCCGGACCTTGCGCATGGAGTATCTTCTGCAGATCGCCGTGCTGTGCTTTGGCGGAGACGCCGATATCCAGGATGAGATGCGGATGTCACGAGCCGATCGCTTCTATACCCGCGACCAGATCGTGACCGTTTTGCCGCAGTTTCTGGCCCAGTACGGCTGGTAGTTCAGCCGACCCAGGCGTGCTCCATGACGTCGAGCCGCAGGTCCTGCCGGAAGGATTCCCCGCCCTTTTCGACGATCAGGGTCGCGATGCGGCTGCCGGCGGTATCGAACGCAAACTCGCAGGTGAAGGTGTCGGGCAAGGTGATCTGCTGATCGCACCGCGCTTGGGTCTCGCCGTCGACCACGACCTGCGCACGGGCGCGCCCCTCACCTTCGAGCAGCGCCTGGATTCGGAAGGGCTTCTTGGGGACGCGACGATAGACCTGGGGGTCGCGGTTGGCGTTATAGATGAGGTTGTTCAGACGCACGAGTTTCACGAGCTTTTTCATGGGCCTCCCGAGCCCCACCCGTCGTCGGGGCGGTGTGATAAGATGGCGGGATTCTACGGAATGTGAGGGGGGAGGTCCAGCGCCATGACGGCCTTGGGGCTTGAGACCGCGATGCGCGATGTGGACCGCGAGATCCGCATCCTCGAGGGCGCCTTGTCCGAGGGGGACCCGGATCTTACGCAGACCGTGGATCAGGCGCTGCGGCTGGTCAATCGCCTGATGCTGGCATTCGCCTCTGCCGCCGGGCACCCGATACCGGCGTTGGATGAGCATTCGGACCCGCTCGAGGTCTTCAAGGCGTTCGTGAAGGGCGACCCTTCGCTAAACGCGGTGCGCGACAATCTGCGGGAACTCGTGTATTACCGCAACTGCCTGACGGGCGGCCGCGAGGACGCGCTGCCGGTCAACCCGGCAGCCATGACGGTGCGAACCTTGCGCCACATCTATCTCTACATGCGCACGCGCGCTATCAAAGACCACGGACTCAAAGAGGCATGACCGGGGCGCAGGGAACACCGGGCGCCGGGCGCCGCGCCGTGTTCATCGGCGGCCCCCACTACCGCCGTCCGAGTTACGGCCGGAATCATCCGCTCGCCATACCGCGCGTCTCGCTGGCGTTCGAGGTGATCGAGGCCTATGAGGCGCTTGCACCCTCCGAGTTCGTGCGCTCGCGGCCGGCGAGCGTCGCCGAGTTGACCCGGTTTCACACCCGCGATTACGTGAACGCGTTGAAGCGGTCCGAGGCCTTCGGGCGGGTGCGCGCCGCCGACCGGGCCCGCCACGACCTGGGGACGATCGAGAACCCGTACTTTCCGGGGATGTTTTATACCCCGGCGCTCGCTACCGGCGGGAGCCTCCAGGGGGCCGAGGCGGTCTTAGCCGGATACCACGCCTTCAGCCCGGCGGGCGGCATGCACCACGCGACTCCCGACGCGGCGCGCGGTTTTTGCTACTTCAACGATGTCGTGCTCGCCATCCTGCGACTGCGCGCCGAGGGGTTGCGGGTCCTGTATCTCGATATCGACGCGCACCACGGCGATGGGGTGGAGCAGGCGTTTTGGGACGATCCCTCGGTGATGACGGTCTCGCTGCACATGGATACCGCCTATGCCTACCCCTTCAAGGGCGGGCGCCTGCAGGATCAGGGCGGGGCGGGGGCCATGGGCTCGGCCGTCAACGTCCCGTTGCCTCGGGAGACCCATGACCGGGAGTATCGCGAGGTATTCGATGCCCTCTGGCCGCCGATCCTCGAGTGCTTCCGGCCCGATGCGATCGTCTTGCAGACCGGGACCGACGCCTTGTTCGGAGACCCCCTGGGCCGGTTCCGGTTATCGACCGCGGGCTTCCTGGATATCGTGGGACAGGTCGTGGCCGCCGGTGTCCCGGTGCTCGCGACCGGGGGCGGGGGTTATCACCCGCTGCTTCTGGCGCGGGCCTGGGCCGGGGTGTGGGGGCTCCTCTCCGGGCGCGCCCTCCCGGTGGCGCTTCCGGAGGCGGCGATCCGGGCGCTGCGGGCCGTCGGCTGGGACGAGGACGAAGACGAGCCATACTACGAGGGGCTGTTTCGCAACCGCCTGGAGTATGGCGAGGAGCGGCCGGTGCGTCCCGTGATCCGGGAGCTCGTGGCGGCGCTTGCGGGTCACATGGCCCTGAAAAGGCGTCCGTGGGCCTCTTAGGCCGGCGCGGGACGGGGCCCGTGCCCGGCGTGGCGACCGCCGAGGCGACGCGCGCCTACAGCCGCGAGCGCGGCCTCGATCCCGGCCACTACAGCGACTTCCAGGGGCGATTGAAGCTGAGCGCCATAGGCCTCGGGACCTTCCCCGGGGCCGCCGACGATGCCACCGACCGGGCGATCGCCGATATCGTCCACAAGGGTCTGGTCGGCGGCCTGAACGTGATCGACACCGCCGCGCATTATCGTTACGGCCGCTCGCTGGGCGCGATCGCCGCAGGCCTGCGCCGGGCGCTGGACGAGGGCCTGGATCGCAAGGCCCTGTGGCTCATGTCCAAAGGCGGCTTCGTCACCCTTCCCGGGAAGACCCCGGCCGACCCCAGGGCCTATATCGAGGCCGAGATCATCGCCAAGGGGCTCGGCCGGCCCGAGGACTGCGCCGGCCTGCATGTGTTGAGTCCCCGCCATATCCGCGCCCAGATCGATCAGAGCCGCCAGGGCCTCGGGGTCGAGACCCTGGATGCCTTTCTCGTGGACCAGCCGGAGGTCCATATCCCGGTCGCGGGCAAGGCGGCCTTGATCGAGCGGCTTGGTTCGGTGTTCGTGGCGCTCGAACAGGCCGTTTTCGACGGCGCGATCGGCTACTACGGGGTGTCGAGTTTCGAGGCGTTTCGGGTCGCGACCGACGACCCCTCGTTCCTGTCGCTCGCCTCGCTCGTGGCGTTGGCCGAGAAGGCCGCAAAGGCCGTGACGGGGTCGGAGCGCGATCACCACTTCGCCGTGATCCAGCTGCCGTTCAATGCCGTCATGCCGGAGGGCTTTTCCCGCTTCAACCAGATCACGGGCCAGGGGGGCGAGGTCTCGACCCTACAGGCGGCCCTGGCGCTCAACCTGTATACCGTGGCCAGCCACGGCCTCTTCAAGGGGCATCTTGCCAAGCGCCCGATCGATATCCTCGTGCAGGCGATGCCAAGGCTTGCCAACGACGCCCAGCGCGCCCTGCAGTTCAACCGCTCGACCCCGGGGCTGGGCACGACCCTCGTGGGTCTGAGTTCGCCTGCCCATCTCGACGATGTGCTCGCGCTTGCGCGCCTGCCCCTTTTGAGTCATTCCGCCTATATGGCGCTCTATCACCGCACCGACAATTGAGGGCGCAACGGCCTTGGGGTGGGCGCGGGCCGGTCGCGCAGCCCGGGGCCCAAGAGGTCCAACGTCGAACGCGCCGCCCGGGCGGGCGATCGGCGGATCCCGAGCCGGGCGCCTCCGGGTCCGCCCAGCGAACCGATGGCATGGCCCGGGGCTTGGCGGATGGGCCCCCGCTGCCGGGGTTCAGCGGGGGGCTTTGGTCCAGGCACCCTTGCTTTTCCCGGGCTGCTGCTACAATGAGGGCATGGAAGGTCCGGTTTCGGCCGCGTCCAGCGCGCCGCTCGAGTGGTTGAGTCAGGTCCTGGCCGAGGCGACCCATTATGGGGCCTCGGACGTCCATTTGCGGGCCCGCAACCACCCGGTTCTGCGCGTAGATGGTGTGCTGCGCGCGCTGGACGACCGGCCGAGGTTGACGGTGGAGCGGGTCGCCGAGATCGGCGAGGCCATGATGGATGCCCGCCAGCGCGCGCTGTTCGCGCGCGACCAGCAGGTTGACCTCTCGCGCGGGTTCAAGGGGATAGGGCGTGTGCGCGCCAACATATTCATGCAGCGCGGCACCGTCGCCCTGGTGTTGCGCGTGATCCATAGCGTGGTGCCGCCGCTCGCGAGCCTCGGGCTGCCGGAGATGGTCGGCAAACTGACTCAGGTTGAGCGGGGGCTGGTACTGGTCACCGGGGCGAGCGGCTCGGGCAAGACGACCACGCTCGCCGCGCTCGTCAACGAGGTCAACCTGACCCAGACCAAGCACGTCCTCACGATCGAAGACCCCATAGAGTTCCTGTTCGCGGAGCAGAAATCGCTCATCACCCAGCGCGAGATCGGGGTCGACGCCCCAACCTTCCACGAGGCGATGCGCGCGGCCCTGCGCGAGGATCCGGACGTGATCCTGTTGGGGGAGATGCGCGATATCGAGACGATAGAGACCGCGCTCCAGGCCGCGGAGACGGGGCACTTCGTGCTGGCCACGGCCCATGCCCCGGCGGCCGCCGAGGCCGTGAATCGGCTCATCACGGCGTTCCCGGCCGAGGCGCAGGCGGGCGTACGGGTCAAGGTCGCGCAGAACCTCCGGGCCGTGGTCAGTCAGCGCCTGCTACCGCGCGCCGACGGACAGGGGCGGGCGGTGGCCTGTGAGGTCCTGACCATCTCGGCGCTCGCCCGGGAACTCATCGCCGATCCGGCGCGCATCAAGGATCTGCCGGAGCTCTTGAAGCGCGGCAGCGTCCACGACGGCATGCTCGCCTTCGATGCCTGCCTGCTCGCGCTCGTCAAGGCCAAGCGGGTCGCGCCGGCCGTCGCCCTTCAGTACGCGTCGAGCGTGAACGACCTGCGTCTCAAGATCGAGGGGTTTTGAGCGACTTGCGGCGCTCGGCGTACGCGCGCAGCGCCGCTTCCTGTTCCTGGAAGGATCGGGCGGCGGTCCTCGGGCCGTCGGGCGCGGGCTCCGTTGTGTGCCCGGCCCGTTCCTGTTCCTTGATGGCCGCGTATTCGTCGATATCCGCGTCCTGATCGGTGTAGCGGCCGCGAAAGCCCGGAGGGGGCGCCCCCTCCTTGCGCAGTGACAGGTTCAGGCGCAAGGCCTTGTTGTAGGCGGTCAGGCGCCGTTCGAGCGTCGCGAGGTCTGCGAGCGCCGCCGCGAGGTACAAGGCCCCCAACCCGGCCGTGACCGGCCACGGCGCCAGGAGTCCCACGGCCGCGAGCGCCAGGGTCGCGGCCAGATAGCCCGATCCGCGCATCCGCTCGTTAAGGTAAAAGGCGTGGAGGCCGAGCGCAAAGCCGATCCAGAGACCGAAGGCGACGGGGGGCCTGCGCAGGCGTTTGGTGAGCTCAAGATTGAGGGATTGGAGCCCGGCCCCGGAGAAGTCCCATTGTTTCCAGGCGTTAGACATCAAATCATTGTATACTATAAAGCCCGACGGGGCGCGCGATCGAGGGGGTGGAAAGGGGCATGGCTGACCGGCGATTACAGGTATTTCACACAGTGGCGAGGCTCTTGAGTTTTACCAAGGCCGCCGAAACCTTGCATATGACGCAGCCCGCCGTCACCTTTCAGGTGCGGCAGCTCGAGGAATTCTTCAATACCCGCCTCTTCGACCGAACCCACAATCGCATCAACCTGACGGCCGCCGGCGAACGGGTCTTCGAGTACGCCGACCGGATCATAAGCCTCTACAACGAAATGAATATCCGCGTCCGGGACATCACCGGGGATGTCTCGGGCGTCTTGATCATAGGGGCCAGCACGACCATTGCCGAATATGTGCTGCCGGCGCTCCTGGGGGAATTCCAGGGGCGCCACCCGGACGTCCGTATCCGTCTCAGCGTGTCCAATTCGCTGGGCATCGTGCACATGGTGGAGAGCAACACCGTCGACATCGGCATCGTCGAGTCGCCGGTCGCCAACAAGAACCTCGCGGTGGAGGTCTGTTGGCAAGACCAGCTGGTGTTCATCTGCCGGCCCGACCACCCCATGGCGAAGGCCGCCAAGGTGCCGGTGCGCAAACTTCTGGATCTCCCCTTTCTGGCGCGCGAGGAGGGCTCGGGGACCCGCGAGGTGATCAGCGATTATCTGGCGCATAACGGCCTCCAATGGCACGACCTCAATCTCAGCATGGAGTTCGGCAGCCCCGAGTCGGTCAAGAGCTCGGTGGAGGCGGGGCTTGGCGTGTCCATCGTCTCCAAGGCGACGGTCGCGAAGGAGTTGCGGCTCGGTACCCTGGTCGCCTTGCCGCTCGACCCGCCGATCGACCGCCCGTTCTCCTTTGTCTACCAGCGCCAGAAGTTTCGCTTAAGGGCGGTGGAGGAGTTCATGCGTTTCGCGCACACCCATTGCGAGCGGCAGGGGGAGGTTGACTCGGTCGCAAAGGCCCACGCCTCATGAAGCAGTTCGCGGTGGTTCAGCACACCTATTCGGAATTCCTCGGGCTGATCGAGAACCAGCTCGAAAAGCGCGATATCGGCTTTGTGTATTTTCGGCCCTTCGTCGGGCAGGATCTGCCGGGCAGCGCCGGCCAGTTCGACGCCCTGTTCATCCTGGGTGGCCAGCACCCGCCCGGGGACCGTGACAAGAACCCCTGGCATGACGATGAGCTGCGATTGATCGGGATATTCCGCGAGGCGCGCCGTCCGATGGTGGGGCTTGGCCACGGCGCCCTGTTGTTGGCCGAGTACGAGGGCGGCCTTTTGAGTCCCGAACCCTTTCATAACGCCTACTGGACGACCGCGCACAAGACCCGGGCCGGGGAGACGGACGCCCTGGCGGATGCCGTCGACGGCCGGCCGGTGCTGGTGATGGCCAATGGCAGCGCGACTTTGCCGGCCGGCATGGAGCCGATCGTCGTCGACGACGACGGCCGGTGGATCGCGATCCGCCCCGATCCTTTGGCCTATGGTCTGCTGTTTCGTCCGGAACTAAAGCCCGGGATGATCGAAGATATGATCATGGAGGCCCATCGCAAGACGCCCGCCGACATAGGCGAGCTGCTGGCCGGGGCGCGGCGGCATTGGGAGGACATGCAGCGCACGACCGACCGGGTGATCGTGGCCCTCGTAAAGGAGCTCGATCTGATGGTCGAGCGGCGCAAGATGCCGGTCTTCCGGTTGAGCATCGGCGAATAGTCGTGGACCGTCTCGAGAAGCGGCTGCTGGCGGTGGTGCGAGACCTTCCGGACGCAGGCCGGGAGCAGGTCCTGGCCTTCGCGGAATTTCTGCACGTACGGCTCGGGTGCGCCCAGCCCCCGGTCCCGGCCGAGCCCGTGGCCATTCCGCGGCCGGAGGGGGAAAGCGTGGTGCGCGCCATCAAGCGGCTCGCCGCGAGCTATCCTATGCTGGACCGCGGGAAGATGTTGAGCGAGACCTCGAACCTGATGGCCCAGAGCGTCGTCGGGGGCCGGCCGAGCGCCGAGGTGATCGACGAGCTGGAGGCGCTCTTCCGGACGCACTTCGAGGCCTACCAGGCCTCCACCAAGACTTAAGCCGAGGGCCGTGTCTCTGGTACACTCCGTCGCCCTATGCCGACACGCGTGAAGATTTGCGGGATCACGAGACCCGAGGACGCACAGGCCGCGGCCGCGGCCGGCGCCGATGCGATCGGTCTCGTGTTCTACCGGCCGAGCCCGCGCCATGTCGATATCGCCAGGGCACGGGCCATTGTGGCCGCGCTGCCGCCGTTCGTGGCGCGGGTCGGGTTGTTCGTCGACGCCGCGCCCGAGGAGATCGAGGAGGTGCTGGCCGCGGTGGCGGTGGACGTCTTGCAGTTTCACGGCCGGGAGACGCCGGAAGACTGCGGCCGCTACGGCCTGCCGTACCTGAAGGCGATCGCGATGGGGGAGGGTGCGGATCTGCGGGAGGCCGAGTCCCGCTATGCGGCGGCCCAGGGTTTGCTCCTGGACAGCCATCGGCAGGGGCGTCCCGGGGGGACCGGGCGGGTCTTCGATTGGGGGTGCGTGCCCCGGGATCTTGCCAAACCCGTGATCTTGGCGGGCGGTTTATCGGTTGACAATGTTGCGGCGGCCATCGCCCAGGTTCGGCCCTATGCGGTGGACGTGAGCGGCGGGGTCGAGACCGCTCCGGGGATTAAGGACGAGCGGCGCATGCGGGAGTTCTGCCGCCGCGCGAGGGGAGAATCATGAGCTACGAGCAGCCGGACGAACGCGGGCACTTCGGACCCTACGGGGGGCGCTTTGTCGCCGAGACCTTGATGGGCCCGCTCGCCGAACTCGAGCGCGCCTATCGGGAGGCCCGATCCGATCCGGCCTTTCAGGCGGAACTCGCCGCCGATTTGCGGGACTACGTGGGGCGGCCGTCGCCGCTGTATCTGGCCCGGCGCCTGACCGCGGAGGCGGGCGGCGCGCGCATCTACCTAAAGCGCGAGGACTTGAACCATACCGGCGCCCACAAGGTGAACAACACCATCGGTCAGGCGCTGCTCGCCCGGCGCATGGGCAAGAAGCGCCTGATCGCCGAGACCGGGGCCGGGCAGCACGGCGTCGCGACCGCCACCGTGGCCGCCCGCCTCGGGCTTTCATGCGTGATCTATATGGGCGCCGAGGATATCGCGCGTCAGGCCCCGAACGTCCGCCGCATGCGCCTTCTGGGCGCCGAGGTCGTGAGCGTGACGCTGGGTTCGCAGACGCTGAAGGACGCCATGAACGAGGCCATGCGGGACTGGGCGACCACGGTCGACGAGACCTTCTATGTGATCGGGACCGTGAGCGGGCCCCACCCCTATCCGGCCATGGTGCGCGATTTCCAGGCCGTGATCGGCCAGGAGGCCCGCCGGCAGTTCCTGGAGCGGGAGGGGCGGCTCCCGCAGGCGCTGGTCGCCTGCGTGGGCGGCGGTTCCAATGCCATCGGGCTCTTCCATGCCTTCCTGGGCGATGCCGAGGTGGCCCTCTACGGCGTCGAGGCGGCCGGCAAGGGTCTGGCCTCGGGCCGGCATGCGGCGCCCCTGACGGCCAACAGCGGCCGCGGGGTGTTGCACGGGGCCCGCAGTTATCTGATGTTCGACGAGGACGGGCAGATCCGCGACACGCACTCGATCTCGGCGGGCCTCGACTATCCGGGCGTGGGGCCCGAGCATGCCTGGCTGAAGGACACCGGGCGCGCGCAGTATGTGGCGGTCGACGACGAGGCGGCGCTCGCGGCCTTCCATAGGCTGACGCGCCTCGAAGGGATACTGCCGGCCTTGGAGTCGAGCCACGCGCTCGCCTACGCGCACGAGCTGGCCGCCCGGCTCGGGCCGGAGGCGGCCCTCATCGTGAATCTCTCGGGCCGCGGGGACAAGGATGTGGAGACCGTGGCCGCCTACGCGGGAGGCAAGACGTGTCACGCATAAGGGGCGTGTTCGCGGCGCTGTCGGGCCGGCGGGCGGCATTGGTCCCGTTCATCACCGGCGGCGACCCGACGCTCGCGGCCACCGTCCCCCTCATGCACGCCCTGGTGCGCGCGGGGGCGGACCTGATCGAGGTGGGCATGCCCTTTTCCGATCCCATGGCCGATGGTCCGGCGATCCAGATGGCCCATCAGAGGGCGCTGGCTGCGGGCGCGACGACCCGCGCGGTCATCGACCGGATCGCGGCGTTTCGGCGCGACGACGATCGCACCCCGGTCATCCTCATGGGTTATGTGAATCCGGTCGAGACCATGGGTTACGACGTATTTGCCGACGCCTGCCGGGCAGCCGGTGTCGACGGCGTGATCCTGGTGGACATGCCCCCGGAGGAGGCCGGCGACTGGCGCGCCCAGGCCGCGCGCGCCGGGATTGACACGATCTTCCTGTTGTCGCCAACCACGCAGGCCGAGCGGCTCGCGTTGATTGCTGCTGCGTCCACGGGTTTCCTCTACTACGTCGCCTTGAAGGGCGTCACCGGGGCGAGCCATCTGAACGTAGCCGACGTGGCGGCCAGGCTTTCGGTCGTGCGCAAGGCGGCGGCGCTTCCCGTGGGCGTCGGTTTCGGGATTCGGGATGCGCGCTCGGCGGCCGAGGTGGGCCGATTCGCCGACGCCGTCATCGTCGGTAGCGCGATCGTGGAGAGGATGGCCGGCGGCGCATCGGCCGAGGCGGCCATGGCCGATGTCGAGACCTTCGTGCGCGAGCTGCGCGCGGCCTTGCCGGCGCGCGGCGCGGGGACGCCGTCATGAGTTGGTTCGACAAGCTGCTGCCCCCCAAGATCAAGAGCCGGGGGGTCGTGAAGAAGGCGGTCCCCGAGGGGCTGTGGAGCAAATGCCCGGCCTGCTCGAACGTCTTGTACCACGCCGAGATCGAGAAGAACGTGGGGGTGTGTCCGCGTTGCGACCACCATATGCGCATATCGGCACGCAAGAGGCTTGCCGCCTTCCTCGACGCCGGGGATCGGTCGGAGATCGGCGCCGGCCTCGCGCCGACGGATTTTCTGAAGTTCAAGGACAGCAAGCGCTACCGGGACCGGCTGACCGACGCCGCCAAGACCACCGGGGAGTCGGATGCGCTGGTCGTGCTGAAGGGGCGCCTGCAGGGACTTTCCCTGGTGGCCGCGGCCTTCGAGTTCGGCTTCATGGGCGGCTCCATGGGTTCGGTGGTGGGCGAGCGTTTCGTGCGCGGCGTGGACGTCTGTCTGGCCGAGCGCCTGCCGTTCGTGTGCTTTGCGGCGAGCGGCGGCGCGCGCATGCAGGAGGGGCTTACGTCGCTCATGCAGATGGCCAAGACCAGCGCGGCGCTCGCGCGCATGGCCGACGAAGGGCTTCCGTTCATATCGGTGCTCACGGACCCCACGATGGGAGGGGTGTCGGCGAGCTTCGCCATGTTGGGCGACGTGATCATAGGCGAGCCCAAGGCCCTGATCGGGTTTGCGGGCCCGCGAGTGATCGAGCAGACCGTGCGCGAGACCTTGCCCGAGGGCTTCCAGCGCTCGGAGTTCCTGCTCGACCATGGGGCGATCGACATGATCGTGCATCGCCACAAGCTGCGCGAGACGATCGGCCGGCTGCTGTCGATCATGACGAACAGACCCCTTGTCGCCAATACCGCCAGCGCGCTGTACAAAGACCTCTGAGCCACAAAACTCTTCAAGAATGGTTGGCCTATATCGACGGCCTCCACGCACGCGTCATAGAGCTTGGGTTGGGCCGCGTCCGGGCAGTCTACGAGCGGATGACGCCCGTATCGTGCCCGGTTATTACCGTCGGTGGAACGAACGGGAAGGGGTCGACCGCGGCCATCCTGGAGTCGATCTACCACGCCGCAGGCTACCGGACCGGCGCCTATTTCTCCCCGCATCTCGTGCGCTACAACGAACGGGTGCGGTTGCGCGGCGAAGAGGCGTCCGACGAGGCCTTGTGCCAGGCGTTTGCCGCGGTGGAGGAGGCGCGCGGTGCGACGTCCCTGACCTACTTCGAGTTCGGCACGCTGGCGGCGCTTTGGCTGTTCGCGCGGGCAGGCGTCGACGTGGCGATCCTTGAGGTGGGGCTCGGCGGGCGCCTCGACGCGGTCAACATCGTCGATGCGGACGTGTCGGTGGTGGTGTCGGTGGGGACCGACCACAAGGATTGGCTGGGACCCGATCGCGAGACGATCGGCCGCGAAAAGGCCGGCATCTTCCGGGCCGGTCGGCCGGCGATCATTGGGTTCGACGTTTCGGAATCGGTGATGCAGGAGGCGTGGCGCATCGGGGCGCGCGCCCAGGTCGCGGGCCGCGACTTTCGTTATGAAGACCTGGGGTCGGCGTGGCGCTTCATCGGCGCCAAGGGCGGCCGGGATCTGCCCTATCCGGCCCTGCGCGGCCGCTATCAGCTGGACAACGCCTCGTGTGCGCTGGCCGCGGCCGAGGCCCTGCCGGCGCTTGCGCTCACCGCCCGGGACCTGCGCGAAGGCCTGCAGGCCGTCCGGCTCGCCGGGCGCTTCGAGACTCTCCCGGGATCCGGACCCCGCATCGTCCTCGA
>DAIDMD010000031.1 GCA_027449165.1 Acidiferrobacter sp.
CGGCCTTCAGGGATATCGTGATCCGTACCCCGAATACGGCCCAGTATACAGTGGCCGCCGAAGAGCTCGCGGAACGCCTTGGTCCGCCGCGTACCCCGGGCATGCCGATCGAGGCGCGCCACGAGGATATCGCCTGCTCAATGCAGGAATGCCTGAATGAGACCGTGGTCGGCCTCGCCGATTGGCTGAAACACCAGACCGGTGCGCGCCATCTCACCGCCGGCGGCGGCGTTTTCCGCAACGCCTTGCTTAATAGCGCCCTGCGGGACGCGGGACTTTTCGAGGAGTTGTGGATCTCCCCGATCGCCGGGGCCTCCGGTACCGCGGTGGGGGCGGCATTATGGGTTGATCACACCCTGCGCCGTTCGGCGACGCATGCCACCGTAGAGCATACTTGCTGGGGGCCGCAGTTTACCGCCGAGGAAATCGAGGCCCTGCTCGCGCGCACCCATCTCGCCTATGGCCGACCGCCGGCCATCACCGTGGCCGTCGCCGCACGGCTTGCCAGCGGCAAGACCGTGGGATGGTTTCAGGGGGCCATGGAGTTCGGGCGGGAAGCCCTGGGTAACCGCCTGGTTCTGGCCACACCGACGCAACCGACGATGGCCGGGGCGCTCGCTGATGTCACCGGACGCGATGGCTTCGAGCCAGTGGCATGCGCGGTCTCTGCAACCGCTGTGGGTGACTGGTTCGAGGATGTGCGCGCGGCCCCCTTCCGATCCTTCGTCGCCCGCGTACGCGCCGACAAACGTCCGCGCATCCCGGCCGCGACCCATATCGATGGAACTGCGCGCGTCCAGACCGTGGGGCGCGCCGTGCAACCGCTTTTTCATGATGTGATCGAGGCCTTTGGCGCCCTGACCGGTGTACCGATTCTGCTGAGTGCCGACTTTGCCACGCACGGGCGCATGCGCGTGTGTTCGCCGGCGGACGCCATCGAGGCCTACGCAAGCAGCCCCCTCGATGCCCTGGCCCTAGGTCCGTTCCTGCTCCAGAAGGACCGCTGAAGGGCTAACAGCCGCGATTTACGGCGAGCCGGTGCGCCCCACAAACAGCATGGCAAGGGGTCGCGGCGGCGCCACGGTGCCGGTGCGCATCTCGCGCAGCAGGGGAATGAAGGCCAGCGCGGTATTGAGGCGCGCCAATCGCGAGATCAAAAACACCCACAAGAGACTATTGCCGAGCGCAAACCCAAACACCCGCGTGGTGGCCGGGACATGGGCCGCGAAAAAGCCCCCAAGACCCGCCCCGGCGGCGAGCGCAAACGCCGTCAGGATATTATGGACCGCGTTGTAGAGGGGGCGTTTCTCGCGCGGCACGCTGTCGTAGACAAAGTGGCCGGCGCTCAGATTAAGCCGGCCCACGCCAGACCGTTGAAAAGCGGGATCAGGAGGATGGCCTCAAAATGGGTGGTCGCAAGCCACAGCATGGGGCCACGGGGATCAAGGAGCCTGTAACGGCGAGCACGAAGCGATTACCGAACCGGTCGCCCAGGCGCCCCCATAGGGTAAGGGTCCCCACCTGCGACAGGACTACGACCGCCTGGGTCGCCATGAACTGCATATAAGAGAAATGCAGATCGCGCAGCATGTACACCGCGTAGAACGGTGCGGCGATCCCCGCAAAAAAACTCATGGCCGCCGTAAAGATCGCGAATCGCGAAAACTGTGTGCCACGCATCTCCCGCCAGAGCATCGCCGGGTGCAGGCTCAGGCGGCCCTTGGGCAAGGTGTGCTCGCGTATCGCGCGGATCCTGGGGATCGAGAACAGGCGCGCA
>DAIDMD010000032.1 GCA_027449165.1 Acidiferrobacter sp.
TGACCGTGTCGCCCGGCTACAGCTACGAGCGGGCCCCGCGCCAGGACGTGTTCCTGCGGCGCGCCCAAAGCAAGACGCTCTTTCGCAAGGTGTTTGCCCTCGGGCGCGACCGCGGCGCCAAATGGCGCTTCAACCAATCGAGCCTGTTTCTGGATTTCCTGGCCGGCAACCAGACCTACCAATGCACGCCGTGGAGCAATCCGACGCGCAACGTGTTCGGTTGGCAGAAGCCGTGCTATCTCCTGAGCGACGAGGGTTACGCGTCGAGCTTTGCCGAGCTGATCGAGACCACACCCTGGGACCGTTACGGGACCGGCCGTCATCCCAAGTGCGATAACTGCATGGTCCATTGCGGCTATGAGGGCACGGCGGTCAACGATACCTTCGCGCACCCCCTGAAGGCCCTCAAGGTCTATTGGGGCGGCCCGCGCGTGAGCGGCCCCATGGCGCCCGAGCCGGAGCCGACTTACAACGATTCGGGCGTGGTCGTGACCGTGCATAGGGCCTCGCCCAAGAGCGCGGGCTAGGCCGCTTAAAGGGCAAGCGCAGATGGTGTGGGTCGATCTGGCGGCGGTCGCGGCCGGCGCGTGGCTGGCCTTGCTGCTGGCACCGTGGCGTCCTTGGTGGACTGCGGAGCGGCTCGAGGCCGATCCGGACGCGGTCGTGTCCGGGACGGCCGCGGAGGTCACCGTGCTCATGCCGGCGCGTGACGAGGCGGCGGTCATCGGCCGTTCGCTGGCCGCGCTTGCGCGCCAGGGGGCCGGGCTTGCGGTGATCGTGATCGACGACGGATCGAGCGACGACACGGCCGGGATCGCGGCGCGCGCGGGGCTTTTGGATCTGACCGTGATCCGTGCCCCTGCGCTTCCGGCGGGCTGGACGGGCAAGCTTTGGGCGCTCGAGCAGGGGCGGCTTGCGGTCGCGACCCCCTACGTCTTGTTGCTCGACGCCGACATCGCGCTCGCCCCCGGTCTCGTGGCGACCTTGCTGGCCAAGGCCCGGCGCGAGGGTCTGGCGCTGGTGTCGCTCATGGCGGCCCCGGCCATGAGCGGCTTTTGGGATCGCTGGTGGATGCCGGTATTCGTCTACTTCTTCAAGCTTCTGTACCCGTTCCGTCTGGCCAATCGGCCCAAGGCGGCGACCGCCGCCGGCGCCGGGGGCTGCCTTATGGTGGCCACCGGCGCCTTGTCGGGCATCGGGGGCTTTGGCGCCCTGCGCGATGCAGTCATAGACGACTGCGCGCTGGCCGCGCTCGTGAAGCGGCGGGGGGCGGGAGGGACCTGGATCGGGCTGACCCGTTCGGCGGTCATGTTGCGCGCCACCGGCCTCAAGGGGTTCTGGCGCATGGTGGCGCGCACCGCCTTCACCCAGTTGCGCTATTCGTACGCCTTGCTCGCGGCCTGCGCGGTCGTGATGCTAATCGTGTTCGCGGTCCCGCCGGCGGCGATCCTCGCGGGCGGCCCCGCAGCACGCGTCCTGGGGCTTGCGGCGTGGGTGTTCATGGGCGTGAGCTACGCGCCGACCGCGCGTTTCTATGGCCAGTCGCCGTGGGCGATCCCCGCCTTGCCCGCCGCCGGGCTCGCCTTTCTGCTTATGACCTTCACGTCGGCCCTGTGGTATGCTCGCGGCGTCCGGTCCCGGTGGAAAGGTCGCGACTATCGGCGCGGGCCGGTATGACCGGTCCGGCGGCAACGGCAAGAGGGGTGGCTATGGGACGGCAAGAGACGGGATCGCGCAAGGCGGGCCTATGGGTGGTGGCCGTGTGGCTCATGACCATGGGCGCACCGGCCTGCGCCGCGCAGACGGGTCCGGCGGTGGCCGTGGTCCGTCATTTCCAGGATACCTTGATCGCCGTCATGAAGGCCGGCAAACCCTTGGGGTTCAAGGGTCGTTACGCCAAGCTCCTGCCGGCCGTCCGCGGCAGCCACGATCTGTCGTTCATCGCCCAGCTGACCCTGGGGCCTTACTGGGGCAAGCTCGCGCCGGCCTCGCGCCAGGCGTTCGTGCACGCGTTCACGCAGCTTACGGTGGCCACCTACGCGGCGCAGTTCCGCCGCTATTCGGGGCAGGCGTTTCATCGGTCGGCCGCCCAGGCCACGGCGCAGGGCGGCGTTCTGGTCGAGACCGAGCTTATGACGCGCGGACACAAGGACGCCACCATCGACTACCTCGTGGCTCCGGCCGCCGGCCGCTGGCAGATCGTCAACATCGTGGCCAACGGCGTGAGCGATTTGGCATTAAAGCGGGCGCAGTACACGGCCATCATGCGCAAGAAGGGATTTGCATCGCTGCTCGCGATGTTGCGGGACAAGATCGCGCAACTGAGCCACGGGACCCTGAAGGGCTAGGGCATGGGCAGGGCGAGTGCCGCGCGGTCTCATGGCGGGTGATGCTTGGCGTTCGGCAAGGCGGGCCATCGGGCGGGTTCTGGGGCTTGGCTGTCTCATGGCGCTGGCGGGATGCGCGACCACCGGCGGCCCGGATCCGCTGGAACCGATGAATCGGCAGTTCTACGCCTTCAATAGCGGCACCGATCGCCTGATCATGAGTCCGGTCGCGCGCGCCTACAAGGCCGCCACGCCCAAGCCCCTGCGGGCCTCGCTGACCAATTTTTTCCATAACGTCGCCTACCCCGACATCATCGTGAACGATTTGCTGCAGGGGCGGATCGGGCAGGGCGCCGACGACATCGGGCGTTTCCTGATCAACAGTACCGTGGGGGTCCTCGGCCTGTTCGACGTGGCGACCCCGCTCGGGTTGAAGGCCCACGTCGAGGACGCCGGGTTGACGCTCGGCCGCTGGGGGGTGGAGCGGGGCCCCTATCTCGTGCTGCCGTTCGTGGGCCCCGACACCCTGCGCAACACCCCAAGCCTCGTGGTGGGGATATTCACGAATGTCTTGTATTATATCGGCAACCCGGCGGTGACCATCCCCTTAACGGTGCTCGACGTCATCAACGCCCGGGCCAACGCCAGCGCCGAGCTGCGTTATATGCGTGAAAACGCCGTCGACAGGTACGTCTTTATGCGAGACGCCTATCTGCAGCACCGGAATTTCCTGCAAGACGGAGGGCATCTGCCGTTGAAGGCCGTCGAGCAGATGATGTTGCCGCCGGCGACCGGACCCGCGCCGCCCGATCCGCCGCTCGCCGATCGGGCGCCCGCGGTCCGCGCACCGGGCGCGGTCCCGGGGCGATCGGGCGCCCCGGCCCCGGGCCGATAGCGGTCGAGGAGGGACGATGAGGGCATTGGTGACGGGGGCGTCCGGTTTCGTGGGTTCGGCGGTGGCGCGCGCCTTGCTGGCCTCCGGGCACAGCGTGCGCGTCCTCGTGCGTCCGACGAGCGCGCCGGCCAACCTCGCCGGCCTTCCGGTCGAGCGCGTCGAGGGCGACCTGATGCGGCCGGCCTCCCTGCGCGGCATCATGGCCGACTGCGATGCCCTGTTCCACGTGGCCGCCGATTACCGGCTGTGGGTGCCCGACCCAGCGGCCATGTTCCGGACCAATGTCGAGGGCACGCGGGCGCTGATGGAGGAGGCCATGACGGCGGGGGTGGCCCGTGTCGTCTACACAAGCAGCGTGGCCACCCTGGGATTGGTGCCGGGCGGCGTGGCCGACGAGGAGACGCCCGTCGCCTATGCGGACATGATAGGCCCCTACAAGCAGTCGAAGTTCCGGGCCGAGGAGGAGGTCTGCCGGTTGATCCGTCTGGGCCTGCCGGCGGTGATCGTGAACCCGTCTACGCCGGTGGGCCCGCGCGACATCAAGCCGACGCCGACCGGACGGTTGGTGCGCGATGCGGCGCGGGGGCGCATACCGGCCTACGTCGATACCGGCCTCAACATCGTGCATGTCGACGACGTGGCGCAGGGTCATCTGCTGGCCCATGCGCACGGGCGCGTCGGCGAGCGCTACGTGTTGGGCGGGGACAACCTCACGCTCGAGGCGATCCTGACGCTCATAGCCGGCATGGCCGGGCGCAAGCCGCCTTCGCTGCGCCTGTCGCGCCACCTGCTTTGGCCGGTCGCCGTTGCCGCGCAGGCCTACGCGCGGCTGCGCCCATCGGCTGCGCCGCTCGTCACCCGGGACGAGCTGCGCATGGCGTCCAAGCGCATGTTCTTCAGTTCCGCCAAGGCCCAACGCGAGCTCGGCTATGCCCCGCGTCCGGCCGGGGAGGCGTTGGCCGACGCGGTGGCCTGGTTTCTGGGGGCCGCGCGCGCCCCCGGCGGCGGGCCCGCAGGCGCCGCCTGATGGCCGGTTGGGTGTTGGCCGCGGCCCATGTCGCGGCGGTGCTGGGGGTTGCCGTGCTCCTGGCGCAGACCCTCGCGTTGGGGTCTTGGCCCAGGCGCGAGCCGTCCCCGGGGCATCTGCCGCCGATCTCGATCTTGAAGCCCCTGTACCGCGAAGGGCCGCGTCTCTACGAATGCCTGCGATCGTTCTGTGATCAGGACTATCCGGACTACGAGATCGTGTTCGGTCTGCAAGACCCGCAGGATCCGGCGGTCGCGGTCGTGCGGCGCCTGCAGGCGGAGTTCCCGGGGCGCACGCTGAAGCTGGTCATCGACCCCAGGCGGCGGGGGGGAAATGCCAAGGTCGACAATCTGGCCAACCTGATGGCCGAGGTTCGCCATGACGTCCTGGTGCTGGCCGACGCCGACATCCTGGTAGGTCCGGATTATCTGCGCCGCTTGGCAGGTCCCGTCCAGGATCCGGAGGTCGGGATCGTGACCTGCCTGTACCGCGGGTCCCCGGGGCGCGGGCTCTGGGAGCAGATCGGCGCGCTCTTCATCCAGGATTGGTTCGTGCCCCAGGTCCTCCTGGCCAGGGCGCTGGGATCTTCGGATTTCGCGTTTGGGGCGACGATCGCCCTGCGGCGTCCGGTGTTGGCGGCGGTGGGCGGTTTCGAGGCCTTGGCCTCGCAGCTCGCCGACGACTATGCGCTTGGGGCACGCAGCCGGGCGCTCGGCCTGCGCACCGTGCTATCGTCCTATCTGGTCGAGACGGTGGTCGACGAGCCGCGGCTGAGCGATCTTGTCGCCCACCAGCTGCGGTGGCTGCGCACCATCCGCGTCATCAATCCCTGGGGGTATTTCTTCTCGGGGGTGACCTTCGGGTTGCCGTTGGCCGCGGGCGCGGCCGTGGTGAGCGACCAGGGGTGGATGTGGGGTCTGGCGTTTGTGGCCTTGGTCGTGCGGCTCATGCTACATTTGCGGGCTTGCGGGCGCCTTCATGCGCATCGGCGCCTCGGGCTCGTTCCCTTGGCGGATGCGCTGCTTTGCGGGCTGTGGGCCGCAGGGCTTGCGGGACGCAAGGTCAGATGGCGCGGCGTGGCACTGGCTGTGGGCCACGACGGGAACATAAAGGCGAATCGGGAGTAGTCCGACGATGATGAAAACCCTTTTTCTGCATCCCCCGTCCTACGAGGGATTCGACGGCGGCGCCGGGTCGCGGTACCAAGCCAAGCGCGAGGTGCGGTCGTTTTGGTATCCGACATGGCTTGCCCAGCCGGCGGCTCTGGTGCCGGGCAGCAAGTTGATCGACGCCCCGGCGGCGGGGCTCGATCTGGAACAGGTCCTGCCCATGGCACAGGGCTACGAGCTCGCGGTTCTGCATACGAGTTCGCCCTCGTTCCCTTATGACGTCGAGGTCGCGGAGGCCCTGAAGAAGGCCTACCCGGATATGAAGATCGGCCTGGTCGGCGCCAAGGTGGCGGTGGCCCCCGAAGAGTCCCTGACGGCCTCGCCGGCCATCGATTTCGTGGCTCGGGAGGACTTCGACTTCACGATCAAGGAGGTCGCCGAGGGCCGTCCTTATGCGGAGATCGACGGACTGACCTTCCGCGACGAGAAGGGCATGGTGGTGCACACCCCCCATCGGCCACCGATCGAGGACATGGATCAGCTGCCATTCGTCACCGAGGTCTACAAGCGCGACCTGCGGGTCGAGGACTATTTCATCGGTTACCTGAAGCATCCCTATGTCTCCTTCTACACCGGGCGCGGCTGCAAATCGCGCTGCACGTTCTGTCTCTGGCCCCAGACGGTGGGCGGCCATCGCTATCTGGTGCGCAGCGCCGAGCACGTCGTGGAAGAGGTCAAGCTGATTCAGCGGTATTTCCCGCAGGTGGCCGAGGTGTTCTTCGACGACGACACCTTTACGGACAACGCCCCGCGTGCCGAGGAGATCGCCCGCAGGCTCGGGAAGCTCGGCGTGACCTGGTCGTGCAACGCCAAGGCCAACGTGCGTTACGAGACCCTGAAGGTCATGCGCGACAACGGCCTGCGCCTGCTGCTCGTCGGTTACGAGTCCGGCAACCAAAAGATCCTGAACAACGTGAAGAAGGGCGTGCGCCTGGATATCGCCCGGCAGTTCGCCAAGGATTGCCACAAGCTCGGCATCACCGTGCACGGTACCTTCATCCTCGGGTTGCCGGGGGAGACCCGCGAGACCATCGAGGAGACGATCCGGTTCGCGAAGGATATCAACCCGCACACCATCCAGGTGTCGCTTGCGGCCCCCTACCCCGGGACTTTTCTCTACAAGCAGGCCATAGAGAACGGCTGGCTTCAGGAGGAAAACAGCAAGCACCTCGTCAACGATCGGGGCGTGCAGATGAGCGCGCTCAGCTACCCGCACCTGAATCACACCGAGATCTACGATTCCGTGGAGTCGTTCTATAAACAGTTTTATTTCCGGTCGGGCAAGGTCGCCGAGATGCTGGGCGAGATGATCAAGAGCCCGCAGATGATGGGACGGCGCCTGCGCGAAGGGGTCGAGTTCCTGCGGTTCTTCAGGCAGCGCTAAGTGACGCGGGCATGTCGCCGGCTGATCGTCACGGCCGACGATTTCGGGTTGTCGCCGGCCGTCAACGAGGCGGTCGAGCGGGCATCGCGCGAGGGTATCCTCACGTGCGCGAGTCTGATGGTCGGCGAGGACGCGGCGCAGGACGCGGTGGAGCGGGCGCGCCGGCTGCCGTCGCTGCGGGTGGGCCTGCATGTCGTGGTGGCCGATGGCCGGCCGGTGCTCCCTCCGGGGCGCATCCCCGCGTTGTGTGATGGCCACGGCCGGCTGGACGGCCGCCTCGTGCGGGCGGGATTCCGGTTCTTTTTTCGGCCGAAGGCGGCGCGTCAGCTGGAAGACGAGGTCGAGGCGCAGTTCGCGGCCTTCGCACGGACCGGGCTTGCCCTGGATCACGTCAATGCCCACAAGCATATGCATCTCCACCCGACCGTCTTGGGCCTGATCCTGAGGATCGGCCGGCGTTACGGGATGCGCGCGGTCCGCCTCCCCTACGAGCCGCCGGCGGCCGCGCTCTCGCCGGCCGAGAGGCGGCGCTACTGGAAGACGATGGGCGTGGTCGGCGTGTGGACGCGGCTCATGCGCTGGCGCCTCGACCGCGCCGGCATCCGCCACAATGACAGGGTGCTGGGCCTTTTGCAGTCGGGGGCCCTGGACGAGGCGACGGTCCTGGCGCTCCTTCAGCGCCTTGCGCCGGGCGTGACTGAACTCTATTGCCACCCGGCGACGGCCGACGAGGCCGCCGGGCTTGCGCTCGGATACCGGAAGGCCGCCGAATTCGCGGCCTTGATGAGCCCGAGGGTGGCCGGCGCCTTGCAGGAAGGCGGCGTCCTGCGGCTCGCCTTCGGCGATCTCGATTGAGGGGTAAGGCGTCTATGCACGACAAGCGCCATTCAAGCGGCATCGACCGGCTCGACCGTTTGTATTTCGGGGCTTTGATCGGGCTAGCCGACTTCTCGCGGCGCCGGGCCTGGTGGGTCCTGGCCGCGGCGGTGCTGGTGAGCGCGGCCTCGCTCGTTTATACCGTCACGCACTTCACCATCAGCACCAATATGAGCCGGATGCTCTCCCAGGATCTGCCTTTCGAACGCGCCCAGCGGCAGTTCAACAAGGCCTTCCCAGGGTTGAACAAGACCCTGCTTGTCGTCGTGCAGAGCGATTCGCAGGCGCTCTCGCGCCGTGATGCCGGGCGCCTGACGCATTGGCTGCGTCGCCATGGTCAGGGGATCACACAGGTCAGCCAACCGGACGGCGGCCGGTTCTTCGCGCGCCAGGGCCTGCTCTATCTGTCCCAAAAGGCCCTTTGGAGCCTGTCTGACCGTCTGTCCCAGGCCCAGCCGTTCATGGCGACGCTGGCCGCCCATCCGACGCTGCCGCGCTTCTCGGGGCTCCTGGAGGCCGCCCTGGCGCGTGCGCGGACCCCCGGGGAGACCCTCCCGGGGCTCGCCACCGTGCTCGACGGATTGCGGACGACCCTGCAGGGCCAGGAGCGCGGGCGCTATGCGACGATGCCGTGGGCAAGACTCATGGGGACCGTGGCGCCCGGCGGGGGGATGGCCGGTGACAGCTTCGTGATCGTAAAGCCCCGCTACAACTATGAGGGCGGGGCGCCCGTCCAGACCGCCCTGCGGAGTGTCCGTGCCGGGGCCCGCGCCCTCGGGCTCGATCCCGGGCATGGCGTGACGGTGCGCATAACCGGATCGGCGGCGCTCGACAACGAGCAGGTGAAGACCGTATCGCAGAGCGCCGGTCTGGCCACGGGGCTGTCGCTTGCCCTGGTGCTGGTCATGCTGGTGCTGGGCCTGCATCGCGCGCGCTACGTGGTGATCATCCTCGTGACGCTGTTCATGGGGCTGACCTGGACCGCAGCGTTCGCGCTGATGGCGACCGGACCCATGAACCTGATCTCGGTCGCGTTCGCGGTGCTGTTCGTAGGCCTCGGGGTCGATTTCGGGATTCAGTTCTGCATACGCTATCAGGAGGAAGGCGAACACGGCGACAATGGCCAGGCGATATCGGCAACGGCCCGGGGCGCGGGCAGCGCGCTGAGCCTCGCGGCGGTGGCCGCGGCGATCAGCTTTTACTCCTTCGTGCCGACGAGCTACGCCGGCATCGTCGATCTGGGGATCATTTCCGGTACCGGGATGTTTTTTGCGCTGTTTGCCAATCTGACGGTGACCCCCGCCTTGCTTACGCTCCTCATCAACGGACACGAGAGCGGCCGGCCGCGCGGCCGGCTGCGCGCGCTGCTGGCGCGCATCCCCGTGGCGCGTCATCCGCGCGCCATCGTCGCGGGCGCCGCAGTGATCGGGATCGGCCTCATCCCCATGATCCTTGCGAGCCGCTTCGACTTCGACCCTATGCACCTCCAGAATCCCCACAGCGAGGCGGTGGCGACCTTCGAGTCCTTGCTCAAAAACAAACGCATTTCGCCCTACCCCATCGACATCCTGGAGCCGAATCTCGCGGCCGCCCGGCGGGTGGCGGCGCGCCTTGCCCGGCTGAAGACGGTGGGGCGGGTGCTGACCGCCGACAGCTTCGTCCCCACCCACCAGAACGCCAAGCTGGCCGTGATTGCGCAAATGGCCCTCATCGTCCCGCCGTTTTCGATCCAGTCGGGTACCCCGCACCCGCTGTCGGCGGCCCGGATCCGGACCTCCCTGGAGCGGCTCCAAAGGGATCTGAACGCCTTTGCCGCGGCCCGCAAGCAGGGCCGCACCGTGCGCGCGGCGCGAGGCCTGAGCGCCGCCTTGGGGCCTTATCTCGCGCGGTTCGGCGGCGACCGGACGGCCCTATTGACCCTGCAGCGGCGCGTCATCGGGACCTTGCCCTGGCAGCTTGCAGGCCTGCAGGAGGCCATGGGCGCACGGCCCGTGACCCTGCAGACGCTGCCTGCATCCCTGCGCCGGCAATTCCTGAGCCCCGATGGGCGCGCCCGGGTCGAGGTCTTCTCCTCGCTCGATCTCAACCGCAACCGGAACATCCAGCGCTTTGTCCGGGATGTCCTGCGGGTGGCCCCGGATGCGGTCGGTCCGCCGGTGCTCCTTGTCGAGGGTGGGCGCGCGGTGGTCGCGGCCTTCAAGGAGGCGAGCGCGCTGTCTTTCGTACTGATCACGATCGTCTTGCTGCTCACGCTGCGAAACGTGGCCGATGCCCTGACCATCCTGGCACCCCTGGTGCTCGCGGCCATGACGGCGGTGGCGGTGATGTGGGCGTTCGGCATCTCATTCAATCTCGCCAATATCATCGTGCTGCCCTTACTCATCGGGCTCAGCGTCGCCTTTAGCATCTATCTGGTCGTGCGCTGGCGGCGCGGCGTACGGACCGCGCTCTTGCTCGACACCAGCACCTCGGAGGCAGTCGTGTTCAGCGCGCTGACTACCATGAGCTCATTTGGAAGCCTTGCGATTTCGTCGAATCCCGGCATGGCGGTCCTCGGCGAGACCCTTTTTATCGCCATGGGCGCGGCGCTTGTCACGATTCTCCTGGTGTTGCCCGCGATCCTGAGCCTGCGGCAGGCCGCCCGTGGATAAGGCGCCCGACAGCCGCGGCTCGCGCGCGCCCCGGCCGCTGGCGGCGGGGGCGTTGGCGCTCCTGGCGGCCGCCGGCATCGCCCTGACGGGCTGGCTGCTCGAGCGTTTCGGATGGCAGCAGGTCGCGGGGTTTTTGGCGCGGGCCGGCGCGGGCCTTCTCTGGCTCATCCCCTTGCGGTTTGCCACCGCCGCGTGCGAGGTGCGCGGCTGGGGCGCCCTGCTCGGGACCCGTCGGCGGATCTCCTGGGCGATGCTCGCATGGCTTGGCATGGTGCGCGATGCCGTCAATACCTTTTTGCCGGTCGCGCGCGTGGGGGGCGAGTTCGTCGCCATCCGCCTGTTGCGCCTGCACGGCGTGGGCGGGGCGACCGCCCAGGCGAGCGTCATCGTCGAGACCAGCGTGACGCTGGCCCTGCAGATCGTCATGACGTTGTGCGGCATCGCCTTGGTGCTGCCGATGGCCGGTATCGGCGCGTCCCTGCCGGGGTTGCTGGCGGGGCTTGCGGGGGCGGCTGCGGTGGTCGCGGGTTTCGTGGCGGTCCAGCTGCGCATCGGCCTCAAGGAATTTGCCGATCGTACCCTCGGACGTCTTTTGCGCGCGGCCGGCGGCCCAGACCTGCCGTTCGTCGCCGGACTGGACCGCAAGGTGCTGAGTCTGTACCGGCAGCGCATGGCCTTGCTGCGTTGCGCGGTCTGGCAGGTGGTGGGGTTCCTGGGGGGCGCGGCCGAGATCGGGCTTCTCGCGGTGTTGATGCATATCCCGCTGACCATCGCCCAGGTCCTCGTTTTCGAGGCGCTGATCCAGGCCGTGCATAGCGTGTCGTTCGTGGTGCCCGGGGCCCTGGGAGTCCAGGAGGGCGGCTTCGTCGGGCTTGCCGTGCTGCTCGGGGTCGCGCCGGACGCCGCTTTGAGTATCGCGCTCGGGCGCAGGTTGCGTCAGTTGGCGATCGGGCTTCCGGTGCTCGCCTCGTGGCAGTGGCACGAGTGGCGGCTGCGGCGCCTTTTGCCCACGCAGGCGGCCCCGACCAGCGGCTAGCGCGGTCCGGCGAGTTCAAGAAGCGGACACTTTATGATATGGTTCCGGCCGCCATGGCGAAGTGGGTCGGCGAGGCGCGGCCTTGAGAATCAAGCCACCGATAGCCCATCAGGGAAAGGGACATGTCCGTATCGGTAGAAGATCCAGTGGTGATGAGAGACGGTCAGGACGACGCGCGGTTCCAGGCCGCCATGCTGCAGGATGTGTCGCGGACCTTTGCGCTTACGATCCCGCAGCTGCCCCCGGGGTTGCGCGACGTGGTGGGTAACGGCTATCTGCTCTGCCGTATCGTCGATACCATAGAGGATGATCCGGACATGAGCAGCGCGCAAAAGCGGCGCTTCTGTACGCTCTTCGCCCAGGTCGTGGCGCGACGCGCCGATCCGGCGGAGTTCGCTCGGGGTCTCGATGCGGTTTTGGCCCCCACGGTGCCGCCCGCCGAGCGGCTCCTGGTGCGCGAGACCGGGCGGGTGATCGCGATCGCAGACGGCTTTACCCCCGGGCAGCGCAAGGCGCTCGAGACCTGCGTGGCGATCATGGCCGACGGCATGGCCGAATTCCAGGAGCGCAAGGATCCGGCGGGTCTTCCGACCCTGGCCGACATGGACCGCTCTTGCTATCACGTGGCCGGCGTCGTGGGCGAGATGTTGACCCGGCTCTTTTGCGAATACTCGCCGCGTATGCGCCGCGACGAGGACCGCCTCATGGCGCTCGCGGTCTCGTTTGGGCAGACTCTCCAGATGACCAATATCCTGAAGGACATCTGGGAGGACAGGCGGCGCGGGGCCTGTTGGTTGCCGCAAGACGTATTCGCCCGCCACGGCTTCGCGCTCGCCGACCTGGATAGGGGCCCGGGCGATGCGCGATTCGGCCAGGGCCTCGCGGAGCTGGTGGGTGTGGCGCGGGCCCACGCGCGCGATGCGCTCGCCTATGTGCTGCTGATCCCGCGGGAGGAGGTGGGCCTGCGGAATTTTTGCCTATGGGCGCTTGGCATGGCGGTCTTGACCCTGCGCAAGATCGACCGCAGGCGGGATTTTTCCAGCGGCCAGGATGTAAAGATCACGCGCCGCAGCGTCAAGGCGACGGTGGTGACGAGCCGTCTGGCGGCCGGCCACGATCGGCTTTTACGGCTCCTGTTCACGCTTTTGGCGGGCTCCTCGCAGCCGTCGTTGCGCAACGTCTGACTTAAAAAGCGCGTCATTGCCCGAGGAAGTGCAAGGTATGAAGAGTCAGGGGTTTCCGGCAAAGAACCGGGAGAGGCGGGAGTCTTTGGCGCAAGACGCGGACGGGGCGTTCCTCGACGCGGTCCTGGCGCAGGCCCGCGACCGCATCCTCGCCGAGCAGGCCCCCGAGGGGTACTGGTGCTGGCCGCTCGAGGCCGATTGCACCATCCCGTCCGAATACATTCTCATGATGCATTTCATGGACGAGATCGACCCGGTGCTGGAGGCGAAGCTCGCGCGCTATATCCGCAGCCGGCAGACCGAGGAGGGGGGGTGGCCGTTGTATTACGACGGCCATTTCGACATGAGCGCGTCGGTCAAGGCCTATTACGCCCTGAAGCTCGCGGGGGACGACGTCGGCGCGCCGCACATGGCGAAGGCCCGCGCGCTCATCCTGAAGCGCGGCGGCGCCGCCCGCGCCAACGTCTTTACGCGCATCGCCTTGGCGCAGTTCGGCCAGGTCCCTTGGCGCGCGATCCCGTTCATGCCGGTGGAGCTCATCCTGGCCCCCCGCTGGTTCCCCATCACCTTGGCCAAGGTCTCGTACTGGTCGCGGACCGTGATGGTGCCGCTGCTCGGGCTTTGCAGCCTCAAGGTCCGGGCGCGCAATCCCCGCGGCATAGGGATATCCGAGCTTTTCGTGCGGCCACCGGACGAGGAGCGCGACTATTTTCCGGTCCGGTCGTTCATGAATTATGTTTTATGCAAGTTCGAACGGATCGGATTGGGCCTCGAGCGCGCGATCCCGGGCCGCTTGCGGGCCCGGGCCCTGGCCCGGGCCGAGGAGTGGATCATAGAGCGGCTGAATGGGACCGGTGGGCTGGGCGCGATTTTTCCGGCGATGGTGAATGCCTACGAGTTCCTGGCGGTGCGCGGCTATGGCCCGGACCATCCCTACCGGCGCGATGCCCTGGCCGCTATCCAGAAACTCCTGCTGGTGGGCGATGATGAGGCCTACTGCCAGCCGTGCGTCTCGCCTATCTGGGATACGGGTCTCGTGTGCCTGGCGCTTCTCGAGGCCGACCGCGAGGGGACCAAGGACGCCGTGACGCGCGGCCTTCACTGGATGCGCGACCGCCAGCTGCTCGACGAGCCCGGGGATTGGCGCGACAGCAGGCCCGACCTGCCCGGCGGCGGCTGGCCGTTCCAGTTCGAGAACGGCCACTACCCGGACCTGGATGACACCAGCGTCGTGGCCTGGGCCATGGAGGAGTCTTGCGATCCGGCATTTGCCGAATCGATTCGGCGGGCGGCGGAATGGGTCGCGGGCATGCAGTCGCGCAACGGCGGATTCGCGTCGTTCGACGTCGACAACACCCACTACTATCTGAACGAGATTCCGTTTGCCGATCATGGGGCCCTGCTCGATCCGCCCACGAGCGACGTGACGGCGCGTTGCATCACCCTGCTTGCGCGCGCCGGGGGCGGCGGACGCTATCGTGAGGCCATAGCGCGCGCGGTCGCCTACCTGCGCTCCGAGCAGGAGGACTGCGGGGCGTGGTTCGGGCGGTGGGGGACGAATTACATCTACGGGACCTGGTCGGTCCTGATCGGCCTGCGCGCCGCCGGGATCGGGCGCGACGATCCCGCCGTCTCCGCCGCGGTCCGTTGGCTCCTGTCCGTTCAGAGGGCCGACGGCGGCTGGGGGGAGAGCAACGATTCCTACCACGACTCGACCTCTGCCGGAACGGGTTCGCGCAGCACGAGTTTCCAGACCGCGTGGGCGATACTGGCGCTGCTGGCCGCGGGCGAGACGGACAGCGAGGGGGTTCGCCGGGGCGTGCGTTACCTTCTGGCGCACCGCGAACCGGGCGGCCTGTGGGAGGACGTGGAGTTCACGGCGCCGGGTTTCCCGCGGGTCTTTTATCTGAAGTACCATGGATATGCCCGATATTTCCCGTTATGGGCCCTGGCGTGTTACCGCAATCGGACGGTCCGCTAATCGGGCGCTACGGTTTTGCCGTGGCGCTCATCGCCGAGGCGCGGGCCTTCGGCCGGCGGCCTGCGGCGCCCGGCGGCCTGCGGCCGTTGCCCGGCGGCCACTGGCTCGGGGTGTCGGGTATGGGGCCGGCGCGGGCCCGGCACATGGGTCTGGAGCTTGCGGCGCGGGGGGTGCGCGGACTCGTCAGTTTCGGTACCTGCGGAGGGCTTGCCCCGGGGCTCGCCGCCGGCGCGCTCATCTGCCCGCGCGTGGTCTGCGGCCAGCAGGGGACCTCTTACCAGGCCTCCTGGCCGGCGGGGCTCGGCGATTTCCTGCCGGGGCTCGTGTCCGTCGACGCGCTTTTGTCGATCTCGGAACCGGTATGCGGCGTGACGCATAAGGCGGACTTGTTTCGGCGCTACGGCGCATCCGGCGTCGACATGGAGAGCGAGGCGCTCGCGCAAGTCGCTTGCGAGCAGGGTCTCGAGTTTTTCGCCTTGCGCGCGATCGTCGACCCTTTCGATGAACCGCTCCCCGAAGGGCTCGCGCACGCGGTCGACGCATGGGGGCGCCCGCGCGTGGGTGCGCTGCTCGCGGCGCTCGGGGTCGACGGCGCGCGCTGGCGGGCGCTGGCGCGCCTGCGGCAGAACTTCGTGGCGGCGCAAAGGAGTCTCGCCTTGGCGGCCGCCGCGCTGGTCGGTGCGGCGGCGCATCGGCCCGATCAAGGCGTCTAGCCGGGGGCTGGGTGTGACGAGGAAGGTCGCGGATGGTGATTCATGATGGAGGCACCGAAAACCGGCGGCGCCGGCCGATGGCTGCGCCTCGTGCCGCTTGCCGCGGGCGTATTGGGTCTGGCCGGCGCGGTCACGCTTTTTGCGCGTAACGATCCCGGGCGTATCCTGCGTCTGGTCGCCTTCGCCGGATTCGGTATGTTGTGGCTCGTGCCGGTGCGACTGGCGGTGATGACCCTGAACGCGCAGGGCTGGCGTGCGCTCTTTCCGAAGCCGCGGACCGTGTCCCTGCGCCTCCTGACGTGGGTGGCGTTCGTACGCAGCGCGGTCAACACCTTGCTGCCGGTGGCGCACGTGGGCGGCGAGGTCGCGGCCGCGCGCCATCTGGCCCGAAAGGGGGTGCCGGCGCCGGTCGCGATCGGCGGCATCGTAGTCGAGACCACGGTGACGATCTTCGTGCAGATGGGTTTCACGTTGGTCGGTATCGGTCTATTGCTGTCCTACATGGGGACCGCGCCGCTTATCGGGCACCTATGGTGGGGGCTTGCCGTGGCGGTGCCCGCGGGGCTTATCTTCGTGTTCCTGCAGCGCCGATCGCGACCCTTTTCCCGTCTCCAGCGGGTGTTGGCGCGTGCCGCCGGGGGGCTTTCGGCCGCAGGCCTGCAGGGGGCCGCCGTGGACGACGCGATCGTTTCGCTTTACGGGCGGATGGGGGCGCTCGCGCGCTGCGCCTTTTGGCAGGCCCTGAGCCTGGCCGGGGGGGCCGGCGAATTCTGGGTCATCTTGCGGCTGCTTCACCATCAGGCCGGCCCGCGGTTGGCACTGCTGCTGGAATCCTTGGTGCAGGCGTTGCAGAGCGCGGCTTTCATGGTGCCTGGGACCCTGGGGGTCCAGGAGGGCGGTCTTATCGCCATCGGCGCCGCAGCCGGTCTCTCGGCGGATACGGCGCTCGCCATATCGGCCATACGGCGTGTGCGCCAGATCGGGATTTCTTTGCCGGTCCTCTGGCTATGGCTGCGCAAGGATCGGGGGACGCCGTCTGCGGACATCGGACCGCGGCCGGCGTGAACGGGAGATGCGCCGGGCCCATGCGGGCTGCTAGGATCATGGGCGTCCGGGCGCGCAGGATCCATAAAAGGAGACGTGATGGCAAACACGGTCTGGCCGAATCTTTTCGTCGTGGGGGCCGTAAAGAGCGGCACCACCTCGCTCTACGCCTATTTGAGGCAGCACCCGGATATCTATTTCCCGGAGATAAAGGAGCCCCATTTTTTTGCGAGGCTCGCGCCCTCGCGCGAGCAGAGGCACCTCATTACGTTCGTCGGCGACCAAGCGGATTACCTGCGCCTCTATGAGCAGGGCGCCCATTGCCGCTGGCGGGGCGATGCCAGTCCCTCGTATCTGTGGAGCGCGCCGGCTGCCGCCGGCATTGCCGAGGTGTCGCCGGATGCGCGCGTCATCGCGATCTTGCGCGATCCGATTGAGCGCGCCTACGCGCAATATCTCATGGATTATTCGGAAGGCGCGATCGACCGGCCGTTTTTCGAGGCCCTTCAGATCGATTGGGGCCGGCCCGACAAGGGTTGGGGGGTGTCCCAGTTGTATGTCGAGCTCGGGTGCTATACCGAGCAGATTCGGCGTTATCGGACCCTGTTCGGGCGCGAGCGGGTGCTGGTCCTGCTGCTCGAGGATCTGAAGAAAGATGCGCGGGCCGTACTGGCGCGCATCGCGCGCTTTCTCGATGTCGCGGAAGGTCCGATGGCCGTAGTCGACATCGCCGAGGCCCATAACCACTATAAGCAGCCCAAGGGCCAGTGGGCCCGGCGGCTTGCCGGGCATCCCTTGAGCCGCTTCCTGGGAGAGCGTCTCATCCCGCGGCGTCTCGGCGAGCACATATGGGAGCATTGGATGCAGAAAGAGGCGGCCAAGCCGCCGATCGACCCGCGGGCCGTGGCCTTCCTCCAGGAGATCTATACGCCGGAAATCATCGCCCTCGAGGCGGAACTCGGGCGCCCGTTGCCGGAGCTTCGCCGCAGCTGGGCGGGCATCGCCGATCCCGCGGCGCCGCGCGGCCCCGCCACGACCGGTGCCCCCCGGTCCCCGGGTGGGGGCGCGCTCGTCGAGGCCGGCGGGCCGACACACCGTATCGGCTAGCCGTGCCGTTCGGACCCGCTGGCCAAAGGATCCCGCCCGTCGCGCGGCGACAAGACGGGCGATCCGGGACGGTCTGCAGGATGCGGCGGGGATGGCCAGGCCCGCGGGGCCTGGGATGTTGGGTGGCGGCGGCCGGTGCGCAGGCGACCGGTCGAGGGAGCGGCCACCCGGGCACGGGCCCGAGGCCCGAGGTTCAGCTTAGCCGTTCGACGATGCGGTCGGCCACGCGCAGGGCGTTGGCGATTATCGTAAGGGTCGGATTGACCGCGCCTATCGACGGGAAGAAGCTGGCATCGGCGACATACAGGTTGTCGACCTCGTGCGCCTTGCAATCGATATCGAGGACCGATGTCGCAGGATCGTCGCCGAAGCGCAAGGTTCCGGCTTGGTGGGCCGTTCCCGCTACGGGGATGTCCTTCCCGAGATAGAGTGTGCGCTCCATCAGCAGGGGGTGGACGTCGAGCGAGCCCAAAAGCCGCTCCAATTGCCGGCGCAGCCCGCGATGCGCCGCCATGTTGTTCTCGGTAAGATCCAGGACGGTCCGGTCGCCGTCGTAGAATACGCGATTCTCCGGGCGCGGAAGGTCTTCGCTCGACAACCAAAAGCCCACGGTCCGATCAGCCAGCGCCTCGAAGGGTGCGGACGGCAGCCAGCCCAGCCAGTCGGGTAGCGCCTCCCCTTGGATCTGCGCCGGATGGGTCTTCGCGAGCATCTGGATGAGGCCGAGCGGATAGTCCTGGTCGGGGCCCCGGAAATAGTAGTCGCTGATCCCGAGCGTCTTTTGGAAGATTGTGCGATTGGGGTGGCGCAAGAGTGCCATGAGCACGGATTGATTGTGGCGCATGTAGTTGCGTCCGACCTGTCCGGAGCCATTGGCGAGACCTTGGGGGTGCCGGGCGTTCGCCGAGCGCAGGAAGAGCAGGGCGCTCGACAGGGCGCCGCAGGCCACGACGACGACGTCGGCGCAGTATTCCTCGCTCTGGCCCTGGCGCGTTACACACACCTTGGTTACCGTGCGTCCGGCGGCATCGGTCTCGAGCCGCGAAACGTAGGCGCCGGTCAGGAGCGTCAGCTGATCCGGGTGGGCCGCCAGCGCCGGATCGACGCAGACGACCTGGGAGTCGGCCTTGCCGTTCGTGGGGCAGGGGAAGCCGTCGAAGGCCTCGCAACGGATGCAGGGGCTCGTGGGCGACACCACGCCATCCTTCTCGTCGAGCAGGATCCCGAGCGGGAGGTGGAAGGGGCGGACGCCCGCCTTGCGCAGATCGCGGTCGAGGGCCGCGATCTCGGGCTCATGGGCGACCGGAGGGAAGGGATAGGGGGCGCTTGCCGGCGGCTCATTCGGGTCCTCGCCGCGTGCCCCATGGACATGGAACAGTTGTTCGGCCATCGTGTAGTAGGGTTCGAAGGCCGCATAGGGCAGTGGCCACGCCGGGGACACGCCCTCGGGGTAGGGGATTTCCCCGAAATCCCGTTCGCGCAGGCGAAACAGCGCGGCCCCGTAGACCTTCGAGTTGCCGCCCACGAAATAGTGGAGGCCCGGATGGAAGGCGCGACCGGCGGCGTCGTACCAAGTCTCCTTGGCCTGGTACTTGGCGTCGACGAAGACGGCCTTGGCGTCCCAGTTTTCCGGCGAGCGCCTCAAATAATCGCCCCGCTCCAGCAACAACACCCGTTTCCCGCGCGCCGCCGCCCGGTATGCGACCGAGGCGCCTCCCGGGCCGCTCCCTATGACGATGAGATCGTAACGATCGTGCGTTGCCATGGCGAAGCCCTCGTTCCCAGGAAACGAGGACAGATTACCACGAAGGCGTGGCCCCGAGACCCCTCCGTGATCGTACGCGGCCGGGTATCAAGGTAGGGTGCCGGGAGCGTCCACGCGCGGATGGCCCAAAAAGTATCCTTGGCCCCAGTGAACCCCCATCTCCCGGAGGATCCTCCAGGAGAGCTCGTCTTCCACGTATTCGGCCACGGTGACCAAGCCCAGGTCGTCGGCGAGCGTCTGGATGCTCTGCACCACCGTTCGCGCCTTGCGGTCATTGGCGATCTTTCGTACCAGTTCCCCCTCGAGCTTCACAAAGCTGACCGGCAAGTCGACCAGGTATCGGAACGAGGAGTACCCGCTGCCGAAGTCGTCGATGGCGATACGCAGTCCGAAATCGATGAGGGGCTTGAGCACGGCGAGCGCCGCCGCCGTGTCTCGCACGAATTCGCGCTCCGTGACCTCGATGACCATGGGCTTTGGCGCCGTTGGGTCCTGGCCGCATACGCGGCATTGTTGCTGGATGAGGACGAATATCTCCTCGATCAGACCGGTGTGCCGCAGGAAGGCCGCCGACATGTTCACGAAATGCAGCCGGGAGGCGCCTGCCAGGACCTGGGCTGCGCAGCGCGCCAGGGCCTCACGCATGATGACGGCGTCGATTTCTTGCACGAGACCGAAGCGCGTGACCGTTTCTATGAAGCGACCCGCCGGGTATTCGGTGCCGCCATCGGGGGAGATCAGGCGCGCCAGCGCCTCCTCCGCCACCACCCGGCCGGTTGCAAGTTCGACTATCGGTTGGTAGGCGGCCCGGATGCGTCCCTCGGCAAGAGCCGTACGGATCTGCGCGATCAGGGACAGGTCGGCGTCGGTCTTCGGGCGGCGATGCGCGCCGCGGCCCTGGCGGGGCAGTCGGCCTCGGCCGAGGTGTCCGCCGGCTGCGGTGATCGCGCGCTCCACCGTCGAATGGCCCGGGAACCCTGCCGCACCGGCGCTGATGCGGGGCATCCCCCCCAGCAGGGCGACTATCGGCTCCTGGTGGAGGGTTTGCGCCAGACGTGCGGCCATCATCGCCGCCTCAGGCTCGGCGGTCCCTGGAAGCAGGCACGCAAACCCCGCGCCGCTCCAGCGCGCGACGGTGCTGTCCCGGGGCAGCAGTTGGACGATACGGGCACCGATCGCCTTGAGGAGCGCATCCCCGCGCTCGTAGCCGTACTCGTCATTGACGCGTTCCATCTGCTCGATGTCGACCAGCAAAACGCTATAGACGTCGGTCCTGCGCCCGGCGCGCGCATGGGCCCGTCGGGCGATAGGAAGAAAGCCGCGACGGTTATAGAGTGCCGTCAGGGGGTCGCGGCGATCGGCATGCCGCAGCCGCTCGGCGGCGCGGGCGCGCGCCAAGTGCGCCGCGACGAGGTGCGCGAAGGCCTGGACCGGCACCACGCCGATCTCGGTCAGAAACCGTTGGTTCTCGATCCCCAGAATGACGAACTCATCCCCGGCATCCGTCTCCGGCTGCATGCCCAGGGCCACGATCAGGCTGACCCCGGCCGCGAGCGCGTCGGCCCGCCAGTGCGCCATCCCGGGGGCGTCGACGCCGAGCACACGCGCCCCCAGGCTCCGCGCGCCCCGATCCCCCGGCCGCCCCTCGAGCAGGCCCATTCCGCCCGCCTGAAGCGTTCGGGCCGCGCCCGCCCCAGGGCCGGCGGCGTATCGAAGTCGGGTTACCCCCCTGAGCCCGTCCCGTTGGTACCATCCGGCGAATCGCACATACCCGACGCACCGCACAAGCGCGTCGCAGCAGCGCCTCGGGATGGCGTTCGCGCTCGCGTGCACGAGGTCGCCGCTCTCTTCGAGAAGCCTCTCCAAAACCGATTCACGAGCGAGTCCCCCTACGCCGGCTTCATCGGGAAGGGCACATTTGCGAGATCCTCTGTTCAATAACCGCCACCAAAGTCACCCTATACGGGACTAGTATAGTCTGAGGGATATGACCAGACACAATCTTATCGGATACCAGTCTAATAACATATTAATAAGATACTGGCGAACACTACGCGCCGTACGCCTGCGCGAATTACGGTATCCTACCCGGGCCACATGCCCGGGTCTCTGCCGGCCCGCCTCTCACGGTCCCCGAAAGGAATCGCCGATCGATCCGATGACGGCGCGCGACCGGCGGCCCCGTGTCTGTTCTGGACCCGAATCCGCGCTCGGCGCCAAGCCCATTTTGCGCAACGCCTCGCCGTCCGTCACCGAGAGGGTACCAAGGCGTTTCGGCCAGGCGTCACTAGACGTTGATTCATATCAAATACACGCAGGAACGGCGCGCCTATAACAAACAAGATCTTACGACGATTGTAGAATATCAGGCGCATCTTATATTGGCTGCCTATAGGGAAGAGACCGGACCGGCAGGTGGATCAAGACCCATTCTGTCCGGCATGTCTCAAGACGCGATCCTTAAGGAGGGCGGGGCCGGCTCATGACGCGTCTTCCGTATCGTGCGAATGGGTTTGCAGAGAGGGAGGTCAGCATGGCGACCAAAAACAGCGATCTCGATCCGGGGGGTCTGTCGCGCAGGGCCATCCTGAAGGGCCTTATGGGGGTGGCGGCCGGGGCCGCCATGCCCTTGGCGGCGCACGCGGCGCTTCAATCCGGTCCGCCTGCCCGTAAGGCCGGTACGGGCCTGCCGCCCGAAACGCAGCCCGAACCCAGTTTGGATCCCCGCAAGAACCCCTCCTGGGAGGGGTGGAACAATCCGCGCCTCGGGCCTACCAACGGCTGGAGCGATGCGAGCGAGTCCGCGGCGTGGACAACCATTCTCAATCCGGATGGTTTGGCCATATATCACGATCGATTCTACCGGATACCGGAAAGCCATCCGAAACATCACTGGGTAATGGTGATGGATACGCGCAAATGCGTCGGTTGCCAGGCCTGCGTGGTCTCCTGCAAATCCGAGAATAATGTTCCGCTGGGCGTCTACCGGACATGGGTGGATGTCTACCAGACAGGCGATACGGTACCCGATCCGGAAGGGGATGTCGTTCTGGACGGACGCCGCTATCGCATGGACGCCAAGGTTGTCAACATGCCGAAGATATGCAACCACTGTGCCCATCCTCCGTGTGTCGAAGTGTGTCCCGTCAAGGCCACGTTCAAGCGCCAGGACGGCATTGTCATGGTCGACCCGAGGCTTTGTATCGGCTGCGGAACCTGTGTCAACGCATGCCCATACGACGCGCGCTTCATCAATCCCGTATCGCAGGTTGCCGATAAATGCACATTTTGCGTCGAACGCGTCGACGCGGGCCTTCTGCCGGCCTGCGTCACGAGCTGTGTGGGGCGTGCCAGGGTTTTCGGCGACATTCTCGATCCCAATAGCGAGGTCTCACACCTCCTGGCGCGGTATCCCCATTCGGTGCGCCATCCGGAGTTCGGTACCGACCCGCAAGTCTTCTACATCGGGGAAAGCGGGGACATATCGACGGATCCGGACCCGAATGTGCAGCACATGGTCTTTACCTACACCAGTAACGCCAATAGCAACGTACCGGGCGGGGTCGATGTGATATGACCGGGGCCGCGCGGCGGCGGCCGGAAGGCGCCGCGGACGGCCGTTATGAGGTGATCCGGGAAGAAAACGGTCCTACGGGAGGACAGCGTCATGGATTTCGCGAACTCGACCCAGCTTTTCGGCCTTGAGCACGTCTATTGGCAGTTACCCCTGGTCGCCTATCCGTTCTTGTCCGGCCTGGTGGCGGGGTCGTTCATCGTCGGATCGCTCTCTCACGTGTTTGGGCTGAAGCGTTTCGAGCCGCTTGCCAAGATGGCGATCATCGTGACTCTGGCGTTCCTCATAGGGGCGGCATTGGCCCCGCTGGCCGAGGCTTGGCAGCGGGAGCGATTCTGGGAACTCATTACCCGCGACCATTTTCCCTATTCCCCCCTCGGCATGTTCATCATCGTTTGGATAGCGTACGTCATCCTTGTTCTGGTCGAGATGTATTTTCTCTTTCGCCAAGACAACATCTACTTGGCCCAGCACGGACGGGGTTGGCGGAAAACCTGGCACGGCCTGTTGACATTCGGGTCGCGCAATCTGTCCGAACCATCATTAAAGCGAGATCATACTATCCTGGTGTGCCTCGCGGCGGCCGGAATCGTTCTTGCGTTCGCCTTTCATGGCTATGTGGGGTTCGTATTCGGGGCGCTGAAGGCGAGACCCCTGTGGAGTAGCCCGATGATGCCGGTGATATTCCTGATATCGGCCATCGTCTCGGGTATAGCGGCCATGATCACGGTATATACCCTGATCCAGGGGGGATTGGGCGAAAAGCCCGTCGATTCGGACATTCTGGACGGCCTAATGGGGCTCATGAAATGGGCGATATTCGTCGATCTTTTCCTGGACCTCATCGAGCTTCTGACGTCCGGGGTGCGGTCGTATGCCTCATTGCCAGTGTATCGAGGGTTCTCCGCGATCTTCTTTTCGTCTGGCCCGTTAGCATTCAATTATTGGGTCGTGCAGATCGGGCTGCTTATCGTGGTGCTGGTCATGACGTTCGTGCGCCCGCTCCGGAGATCCCTGGCGGGATCCAACATCGCGGCGTTCCTGGCGCTGGTGAGTGTCTTTGCCATGCGCTACAACACGGTGATCGGGGCCGAATTGCAGCCGAAGGCCTCGCAGGGGCTGGTCCGCTATACCCCAACGTGGTTCGGCATGGACAGCTGGCAAGTGGTGATCGGGCTTTTTGCGATCGTGGTGTTTCTGGTCAGCCTATCGCTGCTGCTGTTGCCGTGGGAGCGCAGTTGGACCGCCTCGTGGTCGAATGAGGGCGCGGCGGTTCCGGTGCTGCCAGGGGCGGCCGCGGGCCACGCCGCGGGGCCAAAAAAGGGAGGGACGTCATGAGCGCAATCGACAAGAAGGTCACGCGGCGGCAGTTTATTTTAGGGAGTGTCGCGGCCACCAGCGGGGTCGTGGCGGTTGGGGGGTCGTGGCCGTGGTTGCCGAAGATGTTTTACCGGCCCGGGACTTACAACTACCCCATGCTCACCGAGGGCCAGAGTGCCGAGGAGGTGCGCTACAGCGTCTGCCGGCAATGCCGCAGTGATTGCGGCATCGAGGCGCGCGTGGTCAATGGCGTTTTGGTCAAGCTGGACGGGAACCCCTATCACCCGAATACGACGGAGCCGCATCTGGACTACGCGACGCCGGTCGCGAAGGCGCGGATGGTGCCGGTAGCCCACTCGCTGTGCGCGCGCGGCCAAGCCGGGCGGCAAACGGTGTATGACCGCTACAGGATGTATTACCCGTTGAAACGCGCCGGCGCGCGCGGCTCCAACAAGTGGAAGACCATAAGTTGGGAGCAGCTGACCGACGAGGTCACCAACGGCGGCACCTTATTTAAGGACGTTCCCGGCGAAGAGTCGCGGTATGTCGAAGGGTTTCGTGACCTCTGGAAAAGCGGCCAGGGACCCAATATTCCCGTGGATCCCCGGCATCCGGACATGGGTCCCATCACGAACCAGTTTGTGGCGTTTTGGGGACGGGCGGAGCCCGGCCAAAGCGACTTCATCGAGCGGTTCGCAAAGGCATTCGGGTCCGTAAACGCCATTCCCCATGTCTCCATTTGCGAACTGAGCCACCACGTGGCGACCAGAACGTCACTGAATGGCAAGATCAACATGATGAAGCCGGATTTCAAGAACTCCGAGTACGTGATCTTTTTCGGGGTGAATCTGTACCAAGCCAATTTCCCGATGCAGACGGTAAGCCGAAAGGTGGCGGCGGCGGCTTCGGGCGAAGGGCCCAATCCGCCCCTTAAGTACGTGATCGTCGATTCCCGCACCCCGCAGGGCGTGGAGCGGGCCATCCGCCATGTGAAGGTCCAGCCCGGGTACGACGGGGCGCTCGCCATGGGCATGATCCGGCACATCATCGAGACCCACCGGTATAACGCAAGTTACCTGTCTTATCCCAGTTCGGATGCCGCGGCCCATGCGAAGGAGTTGAATTTCACCAATGCCACCTGGCTTGTGGTTGCGGATCCTCATCATGCCTTGCATCGGCAGTTCCTGACCGCCGAGGCCGCGGGCCTGGCGCCTCGGGGCGGGGGGCCTGTCGTGATCGATGCCGCAACCGGAAGGCCGGGTACCGCGGACCGCGTTGCGTCCGCGCGGCTGTGGCCGGGCAAGGATCTTTCCCCGGAGCCGATCCGGGTGAACGGCATAGCCTGCCAGACGAGTTTTCAGATCCTCTATGAGGAGGCGCGTTCCCATACCATAGAGGAGTACGCGGAGCTTGCCGGCATTCGCGAGGACGCCATCGTGGAGTTGGCCGAGGAGTTCACGGCGCATGGGCGCCGGGCGGCCGCGGACTTCTACAGGGGCCCCGTCAAACATACCAATGGGGCCTACAGCGGGCGGGCCATCATGACGCTGAATTTCCTGATCGGCTGCGTCGATTGGGCGGGCGGCTACATAACCGGCGGCAAGCCGGCCGATTACCTGGGCACATACAAAGGCGCGCCTTATAACCTGACGAAATGGCCATCGCATTCCCCCGCTCGCACGGTGCCCCCTGGGGTGGCCATATCCCGCGAAGGGAGCTTTTACGAAGAGACATCCTTGTATAAGGAGGCTGTGACGGCCGGGAAGGATCCGTTCCCGACCCCCCGGCCGTGGCTGCCGTTCGGCTTCGGCATATGGCAGGAGCTTTTTGGCGGCGCGTGGAGTCAGTACCCGTATCCCGTGAAGATCCTTTTTATGCACGAGGCGAACCCCGCGTGGTCGGCGCCCCCGGGGATGAGCGGCCACCCGGACGAGAACCTGTCGTTTTTCCGTCTGATCAAGGATCTCAAAAAAGTCCCGCTGTTCATTGCCAGCGATATCCTCGTCGCCGAAACATCGAGCTATGCAGACTACATCGTTCCGGATACCAACTATCCGGAGATATGGGGGATGCTGCCGGGGTTCCCAACGGTTCCGACATCCGTCATAGGCGTGCGCCATCCCGTCATCGAGCCGCTGACGGCGAAGACCCCGACGGGTGCCCCGATGTGTATGGAGAACTTCCTGATCGATGTCGCCAAGAAGCTCGGTATGCCGGGCTTCGGCAAACACGCCTTTCTGGAGGGCGGAGACCTCAATGAGCGGGAAGACCTTTATCTCAAGATGATAGCCAATATCGCCTACGACCCGTCGTTACTGCGGCGCGAAGGCGGGCGGTTGGTGGCGACGGGCCCCGTGCCAGACGCCTCCACGCCGGAGGATTGGAAGGAGGCGAATCGATTCAAGGCCCGGCACGGCGCGGCGTTGCGCGAGGCGCAGTGGGCCAAGGTCGCCTACGTGCTTTCCCGCGGCGGCCGTTTCGAGGATTACGACGTAGGCTACCTGCCCGACAGGCCGGAGGTCATGACGTACCGGTATGGGGCCGGAAAATTGCCGTGTCAGATTTACAATCCGATTGTGGCCAGGACCCACAACACCGTAAGCGGAGAGTGGCTTTCTGGTGTGGCGAAGTTCGAGCATCTGCGCTTGTTGGATGGCAGGCGGCTCGATGCGCTGGACTCGAAGGAGAAGTATCCGTTCGTGCTCATTACCTACAAGCAGCCGATCCACAGCAAGAGTCGCACCTGGGCGGATCAATGGCTGGTCGAATTGATGCCCGAGTCCTTCGCGGAAATTAACCCGTTCGATGCGCGCAATCTTGGCGTGAAAGACGGCGATTGGGTGATCATCCGTTCGGCGACCTATCCCAAGGGATATAAGACCCAAGTGCAGATTATGCCCGGCGTGCGGCCCGGCGTGGTGTCGTTTCCGGCGGCCTTCGGCCACTGGCACTACAACTCCGGTCACTGGACCATAAACGGGGAGACGCATCGCGGCGACGACGCCAAGAATACCCGCACGCGCATGAACCATCTTATGCGCCTCGACCCCAGCATTACCGCCGAGGGCGGCTGGGGCACCTGTCTGCAGGATCCGTACGGGGGTAGTGCGTGCTATTACGATACGCGCGTCCGGATCGAGAAAACGACGGCGCCCAAGGAAGGCATGTATATGCGGGAAGCGCGTGTCTGACCTGGCGCGGGAAAGACCCTATCATCAGAGGTGATGGGACGTTTTGCGGCCCATGGCCATGGGGGCTGCTCGGCCGGTTTTGAGGGATGGCGGGGGTTGCGATGGCTGCGCTAGGCGAACGACAGGCGATTTCCGAAGTGCTTCGAATATTTTCCGGCCTGTTCGATGGGCCGCCACCGCCCGCGGTGGTGGAGGTGTTGCTGCACGATACGATTCCGGCGTTACAGCGGATAGGGGATCGCCCGCCCCACGATCACGGCGCGCAAATCGGCGACTTCGAGAGGGAGTACGAGGCGCTCTTTCTCATCCCTACGCATGATCATATAAGCCCTTACATTTCCCACCATCAGCAAAAAGGCGAGCGGCCCCGGGACGGCCTTGTGGCGGACCTGGCGGCGCTTGCCGCGGCTATGGGCATCCCGTGGAGAAAAGACACATTTGTGCCGGGCAGGGCATTTCCGGTCTCGCCGGATCATATCAGCGTAGCGATCGGAATGGCCGCGATCCTCTTCGTGGCGGGCGAGGAAGGGGCGTCCCACGCCCAGCGCGCGGCATTCTGGGTTCGGGAGATTCTGGCCGCGTGCGCGGGGGCCTTAAGCGATATGCGGGAGTATATTCAATCGCTCGAGCGGCCCCCCCGCGCCTATGGTGCGGTTGTGGAGTTGGCGGCCGCCTATCTGGAGCGATGCCTGAGGGAGGAGGTGTGGGAGATCAGGGAGGACGATGCCTTATCCGCTTGACTAGGATGGTGCAATATTGCGGCGTTCGGCGCACGCCGAGGTGCAATTTTCACTCTCTGGTTACCAGCAAGTTACCAAAATTCATGATTGATAGTGTGCATCGAGCCATTCTTTAAGGACCGCCTCCAAGCGGGTTTGCCATCCCGGACCGGAGGCGCGAAATCTGGCCACGACCTCGCGAGACAGACGTATGGTCACGCGTTCTTTCGTCGCTGCGGCCGGAGGGCGCTCCGATCTTTTCAGTTTACGAAACTCAGTATCTGTTAACTCGTAGGTATCCGGATCCTGGGCAATCCCCGCCTGGATGGCGGACTCTTCTTCGGGCATGGGCAGATCAAATATCCGCGCCGACTTAGATTTGACTGGCATAACGTCCGACCTCTCTTGCATTGGCCTTCCTGAGGCTGACAATGCGGCGCTTGTCACCGCGATCCGTAAAGACCACGCAAAACACCCGAGCCCCGATAGGTGCGTATCCGATCATGCCCAACTCGCCATAATCGCGGCGCGTATCCGGTTGAGCCCGTAGCCCATCCCACTCCAGTTCCGATGCCAGCGCCAGAGATACGTCGTACTTGGCGTTACAGCGCAACAAATTATGTGGCTGCGCGAGAAAAGCCCGAAACTGGGCAATTTATTGCTTTTTCTCGAAGCTCCGTTTCCGAATTTTATAACTATGCGCGCTGGAAAGCCAAAGAAGGTCCCGTTGTGGTCATTTGATCGCCGCCCGCCCTGTCACATTGCCTACACGAACCCGCCTGCGTCCGTTCACTTTACCGCAATAATGGCTTCCTATAGTCGCGCCCATCGGAGGTAATCGCAGGACGCGGAAAGCCGACTGAAACGGCGTCCGGCAATGTGCCCGAAGCCGCGATGCTGGGCCCGCGCGGGGTTTCGTAAATCTTAGGGGGGCGTATGAGGGAAAGACATTCGCGGGAAAACAGCGTCGTAGTGCGACCGATGAAGACGGCCTTGGCGGTGGCGCTCGGGCTAGTCTTAGCAGGAACGCCTTTGGATGGTCGGGCGGCGACCACAACAGGCTCCGCAGCGCCGCAAGTGAACGGGGGCACGACATCGAAGGCTGCCGTAAATATCGGTGAGGTGGGCGCTGTATCCGGCGCGGCACGCCGCAAGAGTAAAGCGCGTGTGCCACTCAAGGCGCCCTACTCGGAGCACGTTATCGGCGCCCAGGCTATTCATGACGCGTCCTTGGCCCAAAATGCCCAGACTATTTTAGCCCGCAAGCCTTCAATCAATGCCTTCAGTACGGGGCCGAACGGGGTACGCAGCACGATCACTTTCCGCGCCTTCAATAGCGGCCAGTTCTCGGAGACCTTCGACGGTGTACCGTTGAACGACATGTTTAATGGTGGCACTACGAATCAGGCGTCGAACCGGAACGCCATCCCGCTCACCCTGAACGATACCGCCGGCATTCAGATCTATAACGGCATCAACAATCCCGCAGTCAATGCCTATAACTCCCTCGGAGGTACGATCAACTTCCTTCCCCGTCAGCCGAGCCGCCACCCAGGCGGCTCGCTGGGAGTGGGGTATGGAAGCTTCGGGACCTTTGACTGGAATGCGGCGGCCGACACCGGGTCTTTGGGAGGGTTGCGCTCCCTCTTTGCCTATAACCGGCAAATTAGCCAGGGATGGGTCAATAATTCCGGCGATCAGAACAGCAACTTCTATTACGCCGGTATCCTACCCTATAACGGTGGCCGGTCCCGAGTCTCCAGCTATCTTATCGTGAATCACAATGTGGGTTACACCCCCCACAGCGTGCCCTTGCCACTCATTCAAAAATACGGGACCAGCTATGACTGGCCGCTGAACTATGACTCCACCCGAAATAACGACAGGGAAATCACCGGCATTCTCGCCGACCGGAGCCTACTTACGCAGACGGCGATCCTGCATAATAAGGTCTTTTTCCAAAGCAACAATTATACCCGCACGTCTTACAGTAACCCCGCGTTCGCAGAGAGCGCGAGTCAACCCTATTACTTACCCAATCAAGGGACCGGTTATCCCTTCTGGCTGTCTTACCCGACCGGTCCCACATACGATCCAGCCGCGGTCTTTGGGTCGACGCAGTACGGGACGGACTATCACCTCTATGAGGATGTTTCCTCAGATTTAGGCTACAGTCCCAGCCTGACCTTCCTGCTCCCGGACAATGTGGTTAAAATCGGCGGTAACGTCACCTACGGGGTGCTGCACTCCGCCGAATATTGGTACGGAAGCGCCCCAGTGCCCCAGCAATCCGGCTATAATAATGCCTGGAATGAGCGGGACTCGCGCATTTACTCATCGGTTTACGCGCAAGATGACATTAGCCTTTTTGGCCGTACGCTTCATATCACGCCCGGCGTGAAATACCTGGATGCCCAGACAACATCCGCCGATAATATCGGCTTTTATTATCCAATCGGCGGCACGGTTTCCAACAACGAAGGCTTTGTGTCGCCGACACTTGGCATCAATTACGCGCCGCTCCAGGGTTTTAGTATCTACGGGGCCTACGGGCGGAACATAAAGTTTCCAAATATCAGCGCCTTCTATAGCAATATCGCCGAACAGAATGCGGCCGGGCAGTATGTTGTAGTGCCGGTCCATCTGACCCCGGAATATGCCACCGATTACGAGTTAGGAACGCGGTATGAAGGGTATGGCTTCGCTGGGACTGTGAATGTCTACAGGGAACTCTTTACCAATACGTTCATCAATACGACCAGCCCTGTTTCCGGATTGAGCACTACCGTCAATGGAGGCAGCTCGCGCTACCAAGGTGCTGAACTCGGGCTCATACAGCATTTCCGGGCCCTTCCCATAGGGCGCTTCAGTGTTTTCGGGAACTACTCGTATAACCAGGCGGTCTTCACGTCTTCGTTCAACTCGGCGTATGCGGGGCAGGTCTCTGCGGGTCAGCCTTTAGCCAATGTTCCTACAAACATGGTTAACATTGGGGTCGGATGGACGCAGGGTGGGGTCCATGTGGGAATTGATGAGAAATATGTGGGACCCCAGTATGTCAATCAACAGTTTGCGGGGGTTTCCGGAGGCTTGACGATTCCGGGTTATGCTGTCACCAATATCGGTGTCTTCGATACCATCCCATTTCATGAGGTGGACATGAAGAGTATTAAATTGGCATTGAACATCGACAATATATTCAATAAACACTATATTCCAAAGGCATTGAGCAACACTGACTACTATGGAAATCCCTACTTGTCCGTGTTCGCAGGCATGCCGTTTTCCATCTACGGAAGCGCGACCGTGAGGTTTTAGGGGGATCGGACCAAGCTCAATCCTTGGTATGAGGTGTTACGACATCGAAGGATAAAGGATGAACAACGGTAGCCGTTGGTACCCAAAGATCCGAGCCTCCCAGGCGGACGACAAATGGGTCCCGCACAAGAAGGCCCAGGTGGCGCTGGCGCGCTACGCGAAACTCCACCCCCATAACATCAGCCAGAAGGTGGTCGTCATCGTCGAGCACTTCCGCGCCCACGTCGCACAGAAACTGGAAGGAAGAGCGAAGGCCATGGTAGTCACAGACAGCCGGGTGGCGGCCGTGCGCTACAAGCTCGCCATGGACCGGTATCTGAAGGACCAGCGCTATACGGACATGGAGACGTTGGTGGCCTTTTCAGGGCGCGTGGCCGACCTCGACTCCGGCCCCGATGAGTTCAGCGAGTCGAACATGAACCCGCAGCTCCATGGCATGGACCCGGCGCAGGGCTTCAAGGACGACGGCTACCGCGTGTTGATTGTGGCCAACAAATACCAGACGGGCTTTGACCAGCCGCTTTTGCAGGCCATGTACGTGGACAAGCGGCTCGCAGGGGTGCTTGCCGTGCAGACGCTCTCGCGACTGAACCGCACCTATCCTGGCAAGGAAAATCCCTTCGTCCTCGACTTTACCAACAAGCCTGAGGAGATTCTGGAGAGCTTCCTGCCCTATTACCGCGCCGCCCGCCTCGAGGAGGTCACCGACCCCAACATCGTCCACGAGCTGCAGACGAAGCTCGACCAGGCCCCCGTCTATCTGCCCGCCGAGGTCGAGGCCTTCGCCGAGGCCTTCTTCAATCCGAAGCGCCAGCAGGCGGGCCTTCATGCCCATCTCAAACCCGCCGCCGACCGCTTCAAGCAGCTCCCGGAAGAAGAGGCCGACCAGTTCCGCAAGGATTTGGGCACGTTTCTCAGGATGTACGATTT
>DAIDMD010000033.1 GCA_027449165.1 Acidiferrobacter sp.
CGGTTTCGCATCATCCCCTTTACGTTTAACGTCTCGGCGCAGACCGCTTGGTTTTCGTCAGCCAATTGCCGGGACACCTTGTGCTGCCAGTCTTGCCGCGCGCAGCGCACGTGATCGTGCGCGCGCGCTACTTGTCGCCTATCCTTGGCGATGTTGCTGCCGAAGTAATCACGGAGGTCGGCTATCGGGCGGCCATCGGCCGCGCACCGGGCCTTGGCGGCCTCGATCTTGCGCGAGAGCGACTGTTGCTTGCGCCGGAGGTTTTTCAGGGACCGGCGCAGGAAGCGGGGGTTGGGGGTCTTGACGCCGTCGCTTGTGATGACGGCGTCACTGAGCCCAAGATCAATCCCGGTGACGCGCGTGACATGCCGAACCGGCTCCGGCAGGGTCTGATCGTCCTCGGTCCGCACCGCGGCGTAATACCGCCCGGTCGCAGACCGCGAGACCGTGACGGTCTTGATGAGGCCTGCGATCTCCCGGTGGACCACGGCCTTGACCCAGCCGACCTTGGGGAGAAAGACCTTATCGCCCTCGACCTTCACCCGCTGCGGATAGGCGTAGGCCTGGCGCGATGCATGCTTTTTCTTGAAGCGGGGGAACCGGGCGCGATGGGCAAAGAAGTTCGTATAGGCCCGATCGAGATGGCGCAGCGTCATCTGTAAGGCCTGGGAGTCGGCCTCCTTGAGCCAGGGGTAGTCTCCGGCCTTCCACACCGGGAGCATCGTGATGAGCGTATGGAGGGAGAGCGACTCATGCCGCTCCGCCCACGCCGCCTTCTTTAAGGAGAGCGCCTTGTTCCAGACAAAGCGCACGCACCCCAATTGTCGCGCGATGATGTCTTGCTGCGCGGCGCTCGGATAGAGGCGAATTTTGGTGGCGCGCTTCATACTGGTATTTTATCCAGTCTCCGGGACGATCTCAACAGGGCGCCTTATATCCCCGCCATTGATGGCGGGGTTTTACGGCGCTGAGGGATAAAACCTCATGGGGTCCGGGCAAGCCCCTGAATGACCCGCCACTCGTCTTCGGTCACGGGCAGGACCGACAGCCGGTTGCCGCGGGCCAAGAGGCGCATTCCGGCGAGTGCCGGACAGGCCTTGAGGCGCGCCAAGGTTACAGGGGCCGGATAGCGCTCGCGAAAGGCCACGTCGACCATCGACCAGAGCGCCGGATTTGCGAGGGCGCGCGGATCGTAGTGGTGGTCGTTCGGGTCCAGGGCCGTGTCGTCCGGATAATAGGCGCGCACGACCTCGACCTCGCCCACGATCGCCGGTTGCGCGCAACTCGAATGATAAAAAAACCCAAGATCCCCCGGCTCCATGGCGCGCAGGAAGTTTCGCGCCTGGAAGTTCCGCACCCCGCTCCACGGCTCGGGGCGGCCGCGCGCCATCAGCTCCTCCAGAGAAAACGAGCTCGGCTCGCTCTTGAAGAGCCAATAGGCCATCAGTCCTCGCGCACGCTCACGCGCTGGATGCCGCGGCTGCGTCCGGTCCGCGCGTCGACGTCTATCACGACGCCGCACAAGGTCGCGCGCCCCTCGGCCGCCTCGAGCCGCTCCGGCAGCTTCTGGACCATACGCCTTAGCACCTTGTCCTTGTTCATGCCGATCACCGAATCGTAGCAGCCGGTCATGCCCACGTCCGAGATATAGGCCGTGCCGGCCGGCAGGACCCGCTCGTCGGCGGTCGGCACATGGGTGTGGGTGCCGACGACCGCGCTCGCCTGCCCGTCCAGGAACCAGCCCATCGCCATCTTCTCGCTCGTCGTTTCGGCATGGCAATCCACGAGCACCGTCTTCACCGCCTCGGGCTTGGCGGCGAGCGCCGCGGCGGCGCAGGCGAACGGGCAGTCGAGTACCGGGTGCATGAACGCCGTACCCATGACGTTCAGGACCGCGAACGGCTCGCCTGCGCGCGTCTGCCCGACGTACCAACCGCTCCCCGGGGTCCCCGCCGGATAGTTGTGGGGCCGAAGCAGCCGCGGCTCGCGAGCCACCAGCTCCAGCGCCTCGCGCTTGTCGAACACATGGTTTCCGGTGCTCAGCACGTCGATCTTGTGCGCAAGGCATTCGCGCAGGATCTTGTCGGTGACCCCGAACCCGCCGGCGGCATTCTCGATATTGACGATCGTGAGGTCGATCCGGAGACGCTCCTGGAGCACCGGGAGCCTCTCGAGCAGCACCCGGCGGCCGGAATCGCCCACGACATCGCCGATAAACAAGATATTCATGCCACCATTCCCCGTGCCCGGTAGAGTCGGCGTTCGGTCAGCACCGCGTGCAGGCGCACGTCGTGCGCCTCGCGCGGCGCCGAGGCCAGCCGCTGACATTCGTAAGCGAGCCCGATCAGAAGCGGACGCGGCCGGGCCTTGCGCGAAACAAAACCAAAGGTCCGATCGTAATAGCCGCCCCCTTGTCCCAGGCGCCACCCCCGGGAATCGAACCCGATCACCGGCACCACGACCGCGTCAAGCCGTCGCGCGATCATCCGGCGGCCCCAGCGCGGCTCGGGTATGCGCAACGGTCCCGGCGCAAATGGCGGCCGCCAGGGAAGGAAGGCGAGAGGGGATCCTGGTCGTCGGCCCGCGACCGGGAGATAGACCACGCGATGCGCGCGCATCAAGGCCCGCGCCAGGGGCCGCGGATCGAACTCCGATCCGATCGGCCAGTAGACCCCGACATGATGCGCGCGGCGCAGGAGCCGCACACCGCGCCGGGCCGCACTCCGGGCGCTCGATGCGCGCGCGGACGCACCGACCGCCTTGCGGCGCTCGCGCAGACTGCGCCGCAAACCGTGTTTCTCATGCATGGGGCCGGTACTGCAAGATAGAGGCGCCCTCCGCCTGTGCCGTAACCAATCTTTGCCTCGAACCAAAGGTTCAAGTGGGACGCGTCCAGGCGCTTCAGGCTTTCCGCTCGAGACGGACATGCACAACAGCACCCGAGATCGCGGTTCCCGAGGCAAGAGTTATAGGTTCAGGGGCACGGAATGGCTACGAACACCGCAGGGGGCGCCAAACCCGTGAACGACTTCGTGATCCTAAAGTCGTTCCTTTAACTCGTCTCGTAAAACCTGCTCAACTTTGTCGGCGAGCACCTCGACACGCTTTATCCACTCGCCCGACGTCGATACCGACTGCTCCCGCAGCCGCAGAAGCTCGTAAGCCATGTTGAGCGCCGCCATCACGGCATGACGCTCCATGGCGATGGTCCGGCCGCCGCGCTGGCCTTCCTGCATGCGCAGATCCACATAGCGCGCCGCCTTGATCAGGGCCTCCCGCTCATCCTCGGGACAGGAGACCGCGAACTCCTTGCCCAGCACGGAGATATGGATCGTCTCCTTGCTGCCCGTCATCCGCGGTCCTCGCGGGCCAGGGCCGCGACGCGCCCTATCATCTCCTCGACGCGCACCCGCGCGGCGCGGGTGCGCTCGTTCAATCGCACATACTCCGCCGACAAGGCCTGATGGCGCGCACGCCAGCTGGCATTGTCATCCTGGAGTCGCCGGCATACCGCGACCAAGTCCTCGACCCGACGCTCCAGGCGGGCCAGCGCATCGGCGTCGCTGGGAGATTCGCCGCTCATGGGACCCACTATAGAACTCGCGGGCGCCGGGGTCAACGGCGGCGGGCGCGACGGCCGGCGGTAGGCATCCACGAGCCCCGCACCCGGGAAAATACCCGGTCCGGCGGCGTCGCGCAGGCCGCTCGATCGGCTAGAATGAGGGCATGCAAGACGACCTCTCCTACGACGCCTGGACGACGATGCTCGGGCAGGCCGGTGTCGCGCTGGGGGCCTCGGAGGCCCACGGCCTGCTGGCCGGGCTCGCCTGCGCCGGGACCCTGGACTGCGGCGCGGCGATCGCGGCGTTGGGGGCAAGCGAGGACGACGGCGAACTGCGCGATGCCCTGGAAGGCGTGTGCGAACTCCTCACCCAGGCCCTGGCCGAGACCGGGGTCGGCCTCGAACCCCTGCTGCCGGACGACGGGCTGCCGTCCGTCCAGCGCAGCCGGGCGCTTACCGAATGGTGCAGCGGCTTCGTGACCGGGTTTCATTGGCATGATCGCGGCCGGGAGGCCAGCGAGTATCCCGAGATCGCGGCCGAGGCCTTGGCCGATATCGGCGATCTCGCCAAGGCCCGCGGAACGGTCGGGGAAGCGGACCTGACCGAGATCGTGGAGTACCTGCGCGTCGCGGTCCAACTCATCTACGAAGAGGTCGCGGACTAAGCCGGCGCGCCGCACGGGCGTGGCGCGACCTCCGACTTCGGGCATAATACGCCCATGGACAAAAGCACCTTCAAGCGCCGCCGCGCCGAATTCATGGGTCTCATGGGCGAGGCGATCGCGATCTTGCCCACGTCGCCGACGCGGATCCGCAACGGGGACGTCGAATATCGCTATCGCCCGGACAGCGATTTCTACTACCTCACGCATTTCCCGGAGCCCGAGGCGGTGGCGGTGCTGGTCCCGGGGCGGGCCCAGGGCGAGTTCCTGCTGTTTTGCCGGGACCGGGACCCGGACAAGGAGCAGTGGCAAGGAAGGCGCGCGGGCCCCGAAGGCGCCGTATCCCGCTATGGGGCCGACGACGCCTTTCCGATAGACGACATCGACGATATCCTTCCAGGACTATTGGAAAACCGCCGCCGCGTCTACTACAGCATGGGGCGCCATCCGGAGTTCGACGGCCGCGTCCTCGAGTGGGTCAACGAGGTTCGCGCCAAGGCACGGTCCGGGGTCACGGCCCCGGAGGAGTTCGTGGATCCCAACCACGTCCTCCACGAGATGCGGCTGGTCAAGGGGCCGGAGGAGATCGCCCTCATGCGCCGCGCCGCGGCGATAGGGGCGGAGGGCCACAGGCGCGCGATCCGGGCCTGCGCCCCCGGCCGGCATGAGTACGAGCTCGAGGCCGAGCTTCTCTACGCCTTCCGCAAGGGCGGCTCGTCGTGTCCGTCGTATCCGCCGATCGTGGCCGGCGGGCCCAACGCCTGCATCCTGCACTATACGGAAAACGACGCGCCCCTAAAGGACGGCACGCTGGTCCTGATCGATGCGGGCTGCGAGGTGGACGGCTATGCGTCCGATATAACCCGAACATTTCCGGTAGGATTACGCTTCACGCCCGAACAACGCGCACTCTACGACATCGTGCTCGCGGCGCACGATGCGGCGCTTTCGGCCATCGGCCCGGGCCGGGAATGGCCGGCGGCCCACGAGGCCGCGGTCAGGGGACTGACCCGGGGACTGGTCGACCTGAAGCTTCTGCAAGGGACCGTCGACGAACTGGTCGAAAACGGCGGCTACAAGCGCTTCTACATGCACCGGACCGGACATTGGCTGGGTCTCGACGTGCATGACGTGGGCGACTACAAGGTCGGCGGGGCGCCGCGCATCCTCGAACCGGGGATGGTCACGACCGTCGAACCGGGGCTTTACGTCCCCGGCGGGGACGATATCCCGCAGGGTTTCCGGAACACCGGGATCCGCATCGAAGACGACGTCCTGGTGACGAAAGGCGGCTGCGATATCCTGAGCCACGATCTGCCGAGGCGCGCCGAGGACATCGAGGCATTGCGGGCCGAAGGCCTGTGAGCGCGCAGCGCCACGACATCGTGATCTGCGGCGGCGGCCTTGTGGGGACGAGCCTTGCGCTTTCGCTCGCGCATCTGCCGCTCGACATATGCCTTCTGGACCCCGCGCCGTTTCCGCCAAAGCCCCGGGCCGACGACCGCACCTTCACGATCGCCCAGGGCTCGAAACGGGCGCTCGCGGCCCTCGGTGTGTGGTCCCGGCTTGGGCGCGGCGACTTCCAACCGATTACCGAGATCGAGGTGTCGGACCGTTCCGGGCGGTTCGGGTTTACGCACATCTTCGCCGGGGAGCTGGGTGTGGACGCGCTCGGCTTCGTGACCGGGAATGCCGCGCTGCTCGCGGCCTTGTACGGGGCGCTCGCCGCCACCCCGGTGACCGTGCGCCAAGGGCGCTTCGGGGGGCTTGCGCGCGACGGGGACCGGGCCGTCATCACGGTGGCCGACGCCCCGAACGACGAGCGCATCGCCTGCCGGCTCCTGGTGGGCGCCGATGGGACGCGCTCGGCCGTGCGCGAAGCCTGCGGCATAGGGGTCGACCGCCACGACTACGGACGCGAGGCGGTGGTCGCCAACTGCCGGGTATCGGCGCCGCGGCCCAAGACCGCGTTCGAGCGCTTCACTCCCGACGGCCCCATCGCCGCGCTCCCGATCGGCGACGACCGCTACACCTTCGTCATAAGCCGGCGCGACGACCCCGAATGGCAGGCCCTGGGGGAGGACGCGTTTCTCGGCCGCCTGGCCGGGGCCTTCGGCGACCGGCTCGGCCGACTGCTCGGCGCCGGCGTGCGCCTGCGCTTTCCGCTGATCCGCGAACAGGCCCGGGGCTGGGTGGCGCCGCGCGTGGTGCTGATCGGCAACGCCGCCCATACCCTGCACCCGGTCGCGGGACAGGGTTTCAATCTCGGACTGCGGGACGTCGCGGTGCTCGCCGAGCGCATCGCCGACGCGTGCCGCGCGCAAACCGATTACGGGGAGCGGGCCTGGCTTGGCGACTACGCCCGGGCACGGCAGGCGGACGTGGCCAACACCACCCTCTTTACCGATGGACTGGTGCGGCTTTTCGCGCCGCGCCTTGGACCTCTTGCGGCGGCGCGCGCCCTGGCCCTGAACCTGGTCGACGGCCTGCCCGAAGTGAAACGGATGCTGGCGGTGCGCACCATGGGGCTTAAGGGGCCGCTGCCCAAACTCTTTCGGGGGCTTATGCCATGATCAGCACGCGGCGCGCCTTGGACATCGTCATTGTCGGGGCCGGGGCGGTGGGCGCGGCGCTCTGCCACGCCCTGGCGGTACGCGGCTTCGAGGTCGGGATCGTCGATGCCGAAACCGGGGAGGAGCGGGCGTCGGTCCGCACAAGCGCGCTCAGCGGCGCATCCCTGGCGCAACTCTCCGGCCTGGGCCTATGGCCGCTCGAGGGCGTCGAGGCGGCGCCGTTGCGCGCCTTGCAGGTCCTCGACCGCAGCGGACAGGGGCGGCTTCGCTTCGACAGCGCGGATATCGGCGAGGCGAGCCTCGGGGCCATCGTCAATCACGGGCTGCTCGAGGCAGCCCTCCGCCGTCGGGCGCGCGCGCTGGGCGTCCCCTGGTACTTCGACCGCGCCGAGGAGGTCGCGATCGAGGGCGGCCGGGCCGAGGTCATGTTGCGGGGCGGGGAACGCCTGCGGGCGCCGCTTCTGATCGCGGCCGACGGTGCGCAGTCGACGATTCGGGAACAGTTGGGCGTTCCGGTCCTCCAGTATCGCTACGGGCAGACCGCGGTGTGCGCCGACATTCGCCTGGGGCGGCCGCACGAGGGGGTCGCATGGCAGCGCTTCCTGGCCGACGGGCCCTGCGCGCTGTTGCCCCTGCCGGATCCGTGCCGCGCCTCACTGATCTGGTCTACGGCCGATCAGGAGGCGCGGCGCCTGCGCAATCTCTCCGATCGGGAGTTCTCCGAGGCCTTGCGCGGCGTCTTCGGGGACGCCCTCGGCACCCTCGAGACCGACAGTGAACGTGCCGGATTTCCGCTCGTCGCGTCCCACGCGCAACGCTACATAGGCGCGCGGTTCGCCTTGGCGGGCGATGCCGCCCATCGCGTGCATCCCCTGGCCGGCCAAGGGGTCAACCTCGGGTTCGCCGACGCCGGCGCCCTGGTCGCGGCGCTCGAGGCGGCACGCGCCCGGGCAGTCGATCTCGGCTCCCGCCGCGCCCTTCGCCCCTACGAGCGCGCACGCAAGGTGGAGAACGTCGCGATGCTGATGGCGACCGACCTTCTCAATCGGGCGTTTCGCGACGACCGGGCATGGGTACGCGCCCTGCTGCGCACCGGACTGAACGTCACCGACACCTTGCCCTTCCTGAAGACCGTTTTCATGACCGCCTCCGGGGCCCGAGACCCCGGAGGCGCCGCCCATGACGCCCGTCAGGGGCCTTGATATGATGTCTTCGGGGGCGGGACGGACGAGGACAATGCCACGAACGAAGGGACCGTAGGAAGCCGGGACGAGCGGCTTGCGGCTGTGACACGCTTCGAGCCGGCCGGCTACCGTACGCACAACGACGAACAAGGGCGGGTTATCGTGGTGCTGACCGGACATTGGACGCTACGCGGTATCGAGGGGCGCGCCAGCGCGCTGTCGTCCCGGCTGCGGGAGTATGCGCGGACCAGCGACAAGGTCGTCTGGGACGGCCGCGAGATACAAAGCCTGGACAACATGGGCGCGCTGGTCCTCTGGCGCCTGCAGGGGTTCATGCGACCAGGCGCCGTCGAGGTCCGCCCCGAGCACGCCGCGCTCTACGAACGGTGGTCGCGGCACGAGGCGCCCGCGGGCGACGTGCGCCCGCCCCGCATCGAGCCGCTCCAGGCCCTGTTGTCCATGGCGCGCGGGGTGTGGTCGCATATGCTCGATTTCACGGCCCTCCTCGGCCAAATCGTTCTCGACAGCGGACGGTTGCTGGGCAGGCCGAGCCGTATCCCCTGGAAGGACATCTCGGCGACGATCTACGAGGCCGGGGTACGCGCGCTCGGCATCACGGCTTTGGTCGGCGCGCTCGTGGGCATCGTCATGAGCTACCTGTCCGCGCTCGAGCTCCAGGCCTTCGGCGCCCAATCCTTCATCGTCAACATCCTCGGCCTGAGCGTCCTGCGCGAACTCGGTCCGCTGCTCGCGGCGATCCTGGTGGCCGGCCGCTCCGGGTCGGCAATGGCCGCGGAGCTCGGCGTGATGCGCCTCACGGAGGAACTCGATGCCCTGTCGGCCATGGGGATCTCGCAGACCGTGCGCCTGATTCTGCCCAAGATCGTGGCGCTCGCGATTGCGCTCCCGCTGCTCGTCGTATGGACGGACGCCATCGGGCTGCTCGGCGGGATGGTGGCCGCGCACATCACGCTCGGGATCAGCATCCCGAGCTTCATCCATACCATCCCGTCCGTGGTCCCCGTGGTCAATTTCGTGCTCGGCATCGTAAAGGGCGTGGTCTTCGGGGTCGTCATCGCGCTGATCGCCTGTCACTTCGGGTTGCGTATCAAGCCCAATACCCAGAGCCTCGGGGTGGAGACCACCAATGCCGTGGTCACGGCGATCACCGCCGTCATATTCGTCGACGCCGTGTTCGCGATCGCGTTCCGGGGGGTGGGCCTGCCATGACCGCGGACACCGTCATCGCCATGGAGCACGTGTCGACCCGGTTCGGGGATCACACCGTCCACGAGGACATCGATCTGCGGGTCGTTCGCGGCGAGATTCTCGGGCTCGTCGGGGGGTCGGGGAGCGGCAAGACGACCCTCGTGCGCGAGATGATAGGCCTCGATCAACCGAGTGCCGGGCATGTCAGCCTGTTCGGGGAACCCCTCGACCGGATCGACGCGGAGGCGCTCGCCGCGCTGCGCAACCGCTGCGGCGTGCTGTTCCAGGGCGGCGCACTTTTTAGCGCCTTGACTGTCTTCGAGAACGTGGCCTTTCCGCTCCAGGAATATCGCGTCATCGAGCACGCGCTGATCCGCGATCTCGTGTATATGAAGCTCAGGCAGGTGGGTCTCGACCCGGGGGTCGCAACGCGCCTGCCGGCCGAACTTTCCGGGGGCATGGTCAAGCGGGTGGCGCTTGCGCGGGCACTCGCCTTGGAGCCCGAACTCTTGTTTCTCGACGAACCGACCTCGGGACTCGATCCGGTCACCGCGCAGGCCTTCGTGCACCACCTCCAAGGCCTGCACCGGGAGCTCAGGTTTACCGCGGTGGTGATCACCCACGACCTCGACCTCATGCACGACCTCTGCACGGCGCTCGCGATCCTTGCCGACCACCGGATCGTGGCCCAAGGGACGCCGGCTGAGGTCGCTGCCAGCGGTCACCCGTTCGTGACGGCTATGTTCTCGGGCGAGCGGGGCCGTCGGGTGTTCGGGGCGATGGCGCCATGAACAACCGGGCCTATGCGCTGCGCGCCGGCGCATTCGTCGTGGTCCTCACCGTGGCGATCGGGCTCGCGGCGTTCTGGATCGGCGGCGGCCACAAGCGCCGACTCCCCTACGTCGTGGTCACCCAGGGCAGCGTGTTCGGGCTCAGGGCCCAGTCCACGGTCTTTTACCGGGGTATCGCCGCAGGCATCGTCAAGCACATCACCATGGACCCGCGCGATCCCCGCAAGATACTGATCGCCGTCGCCATCGATCGGGACATACCGGTCACGCACGGCACCTACGCGCAACTGAAGCTGCAAGGCCTCACCGGCATGTCCGCGCTCGAATTGAACACGACCGCGGACATGCGCCCGCTTGCGACCTCGGCTAGGCACCCCGGCCGCATCCCGATGCATCCGTCTTTACTGAGCCGCCTTACCCGCGCCGGCGCCGATACCGCCCAACAGCTCAGCCGACTGAGCCGCGATCTCGATCAGGCCCTGGACAGCGCCAATCGCCGGCACCTGGCGGCGGTGCTCGCGCACGCGGCGCAGGCGAGCCGCGAATGGACCGTATTGACCGCCCGGCTGAACCAGGCCGCCGCGCGCTTGCCGGACCTCGAAAACAAGACCGATACCGCGCTTGCGCAGATGGCCGGGCTCGCCGGCCAGGCACGGGCCTTGAGCATCCGCCTGAAACGCCTGAGCGCGACGGCGCAAGGGGCCGGCGACGTCGTCCTGACGCGGACGCTGCCCAAGGTCGACCGGGCCCTGGACCGGCTGGCGAGCGCCGCCGCCGACGTCCAGCGCCTCAGCCGGTCGCTGCGCCACCACCCCCGCGAACTCTTGCTCGGCGCCCGCCCACTTGCGCCCGGACCGGGGGAGAAGGGCTACCAAGGGAGCACGACACCATGACGAAAGGCTCGAGGGCGGCCGCCCTCATACTCGCCGCCGCGGGCGTGGCAGGCTGCAGCCTGTTCCCCTCGCGCGCGCCGGAGATGCTGACCGAGCATGACTTCGGACCGTTGCGCGCCCACATCCGCGCGCACCGCACCCCACCGGTCATCCTGCGCGTCAAGAGCGCGCCTTGGCTGTCCGGCACGGCCATCCATTACCGGCTGCTCTACCGGGACCCCACCGCGATCCACGTCTACGCGCAAAACCGCTGGGTCGCGCCGCCGCCCGCCCTGCTCAAGGCGCGCGTCCGCTGGCGGCTAGGCGCGGGACCCGTGCCGGGCGCGCCGGCGCCGGCGCGCATCGATCGCCTGGTCATCGTGCTGACGCGCTTCGACCAGGACTTCACGGCACCCGATCATGCCTTCGTGCGACTCACGGCCACGGCCCGGCTCTACAATGCGGCCACGGGCCGGCTCGTCGCCCAAAAGACCGTGGACCTAAAGCGCCGTTGCGCGCCCGACGCGCGCGGGGCGGTCATGGGCCTGAGCCGGCTTGCGCGGAGCGCGAGCGGCGCCTTCGCGCGGCTCGTTACGGGTCGGGCCGGCGCTAAAGATCGAGCTCCTTGAGCTTGCGCGTCAGCGTGTTGCGCCCAAGACCCAGGCGCTTTGCGGCATCCTGCTTGCGTCCGCCCGTATGGTGCAAGGCGGCCTCTATGAGGGTCCGCTCGAACTCGACGCTGAGATCCGTGTAGACCGCCTTTTCGCCCAAGGCCAGCCGCTGCTCGACGACGCTGCGCAACCCGGCGCGCCAGTCGACGCCGGCGGGCGCCGGGTCGACCTCCTTCAGCTCCGGCGCGAGGTCGGCGATGCGGATGGTGCGGCCCGGCGCCATGACCGTGAGCCAGCGGCAGGTGTTCTCCAGCTGACGCACATTGCCCGGCCACGGCAGCTTGCAGAGGTACTGCTCGGCCTCTGGCGCAAGCCTCTTGGCCTCCACCTTGAGTTCGGCGGCCGCGGCCGCCAGAAAGTGGCGGACGAGCACCGGTATGTCCTGCCGGCGCTCGCGCAGCGGCGGGACGTGGATGCGAATCACGTTCAGCCTATGGAACAGGTCTTCCCGGAAGAGTCCGTCGGCCACGCGCTGCTCGAGGTTCTGATGGGTCGCGGCGATGACCCGCACGTTGGTGCGAATCTTTTCACAACCTCCGACGCGATAGAACTGCCCGTCGGACAGGACCCGCAAAAGCCGCGTCTGAAGATCGGCCGGCATATCCCCGATCTCGTCTAGGAACAACGTCCCGCCGTCGGCCTGCTCGAACCGCCCGCGGCGCTGGGTCAGGGCCCCGGTGAAGGCGCCGCGCTCGTGGCCGAACAGCTCGGATTCGAGAAGGCCGGCGGGTATGGCCGCGATATTAAGGGCGATGAAGGCGTTGCGGGCCCGCGGGCTGTGATTGTGCAGGGCCCGCGCCACCAGTTCCTTGCCGGTCCCCGACTCGCCGTTTATGAGGACCGTGATGTGGGAACCCGACAGCCGGCCGATGGCGCGGAACACCTCCTGCATGGCCGGCGCCGCACCCAGGATCTCGGGGGCGTCCTCGGTGCGCTCGGCATGGGCGACCTGCCCCTGGCGCCTATGCTCGATCGCATAGCGTGCGAGCCCGACCGCATGATCGACGTCGAACGGTTTCGGCAGGTACTCGAACGCACCGCCCTGATAGGCCGCCACCGCGCTGTCCAGGTCGGAATGCGCGGTCATGACGATCACCGGGAGCGTAGGCAGGGTTTGGCTTATGGCCTCGAGAAGCTTCAGCCCCGAAAGACCGTTCATGCGGATATCCGTGATCACCACATCCGGGGTCTCGTTGCGCAGCTCGTCCAAGGCCGCACCGGCTGCGGTAAAGCAGCGGGTCGCCATTCCGGCCTGCTGGAACGCCTTTTCCAGCACCCACCGGATCGATTCGTCGTCGTCTATGATCCACACGCTATCCTGTCGCGTCATAGTTCCGGCCTCAGAGGAAGAAATAACGTAAAGACCGTCCGCGAAGGACGGCTCGTGTATTCGATAAGTCCGCCATGGCGGCGCGCGATGTCCTGGGCGATCGAAAGCCCGAGCCCGGTGCCCGCGGCGTGCCCTGTGACCATCGGGTAAAACAGGGTGTCGCGCAGCGCCGGCGGGACGCCCGGCCCGTCGTCTTCCACTTCGGCGCGCAGCACGAGCTTGTGGCGCCGCTGGCCGATGGTGAACTGGCGCTCGATACGCGACCGCAGGATGACCGTGCGGCTCGGGGCCTGCACCGCGTTGCGGACGAGATTCAAGGCCGCCTGCACGAGCTGATCCGGATCGCCCGGAAACTCGGGGATGCTCGGATCGTAGTCGCGCCGTAAGACGATGCCTTCCCCGACCTCGGCCAGGATCAACGACCGCACATGCTCCAGGATCTGGTGGATATTGACCTGGGCCTGCAGATAGGGGCGGGTCGGACCTGCCAACCGGTCCACGAGCCCCTGCAGCCGGTCCGCCTCGCGGATGATGATGCGGGTGTACTCCCGCTCGGTCTCGGACAACTTGCGCTCGAGAAGCTGCGCGGCGCCGCGCAGCCCGCCGAGCGGGTTCTTGATCTCATGCGCCAGACCGCGCACCACCGCCCGCTGCGCGAGGTGGCGGTCGACGAGCTCCTCCTCCTGGGCTAGGCGGCGCAGCCGGTCGACCTGATTGAGCTCGAGCAGCAACGCCGCGCCACAGGTCCCGGGCGCACCGGCCAACATCGCGGTGACGGTCATATCCACGATCACCTCGCGTCCGGGCAACGGCAAGGGCAGGCCGCGGCGGGTGAACGAATGGGCGGTTTGCAGGGTGTCGGCGAACAGGCCGGCGAGCGGCGTGGTCTGGGGCCATAGCCGTTCGAGTTGTTGCCCGACCATCTGCTTGGCGCTCAGCTCGAACAGCATTTCGCCCGCCGGATTCACAGCCTGCAGGCGCAACGCGGCATCCGCGACAACGACAGCGGTCGTCAAGTTTTCTACGATGCTTTCGGCATGACTCACCACGATCTCCCCACGGCAAGATTCGGGCCAATAACGCCTGTACCAAAATACGCCATTAATGCCAAAGCAACCATCCCATAATGGGGCAGGTGCACCATATTAGTGCAAATAAACGGCTCTCTTGCGTTAAATGACAATGAATCTTATTATTGTTACCGGTTATCCAGGTTGCTCGCCTATGCCCTTGCCACGTCGCCGCTCCGATACATGGCGCAAGCCATGGCGCATGGCATTGGCCGTGCTGGGGCCGGGGTTGGTGGTCATGCTGGCCGATACCGATGCCGGCAGCGTGATTACCGCGGCGCAGAGCGGCGCCCAGTGGGGCTATAAGCTGTTGCTGCTCCAGGCCGTGCTGATCCCCATCCTCTCTATCGTCCAGGAACTGACCGTGCGCCTTGGGGTCGCCACCGGCAAGGGCCATGGCGAGCTGATCGCCAAGCGCTTCGGCCGCGGGTGGGCCTGGTTATCGGTCGGGACCCTGGCACTGTCCTGTCTCGGGGCGCTCCTGACGGAGTTGAGCGGCATGGCCGGCGTCGGCCTGCTGTTCGGCGTCCCGCGATGGATCACCATGGCGGCCCTGGTCGGCGGCCTCATCGTCATGGTGTGGACGGCCTCCTATGCCGGCGTCGAGCGCGTGGCGCTGGCGGTCGGCGCCTTCGAACTCGCCTTCCTGGCGGTCGCCTTGCGCACCCACCAGGCCCTGGGGTCGATCTGGCGTCACAGCCTGCATATCCCGTTTCATGACGGGGGCTATCTCTACCTCGCCGCGGCCAACGTCGGCGCCGTGATCATGCCGTGGATGGTGTTTTACCAACAATCGGCGGTGGTCGACAAGAAACTGCGCATAGAGCACCTGAAGATGGCGCGCATCGACACGGCCGTAGGCGCGGTCGTCACCCAGCTGATCATGGCCTCGGTGCTGATCGCGACCGCCGCCACCATAGGGCAAAGCAACCCGAACGCCCCGCTCGATACCGTCCAGCAGATCGCCGAGGCCTTGACGCCCTTTCTGGGGGAACGCACCGGGCGACTGCTCTTCGCCCTGGGGATGAGCGGCGCGGCGGTGGTGGCCACGATCGTGGTCTCGCTCACGGCGGCCCGCGGGGTGGGCGAGGTCATGGGCTTCAAGCACTCCCTCGAGCACCATCCCCGCGAGGCCCCCTGGTTCTACGGGATCTACACGGTGTTGCTTGTCGCCGGCGGGGTCCTGGTGGCATCCGACGTGAACCTGGTCTCTCTGGGGGTCGCGATGGAGGTCATGAACGCCATCCTGCTCCCCATCGTCCTGGGCTTCCTGTATCTGTTGGCGCGCCACGCCCTGCCGGGCCCCTTGCGCCTCCAAGGGCCTTACGCGCGATTCGTGCTCGCAGTCATCACGATTACCGCGGGGTTTGGTCTCTACGCCGCGATCAATGGCATCGCCGTCGCCTGACCGGCCGCGCCAAGGAGCGCCATGCGAACAACGCAACCCAGGCCTTCCGTCCCCGCCCAGGAAACGGCCATCGCCCGCGCGGTGGCCTCGGTGAGCGGCAGCGCCTGACCTTGGACATAGGGCCAGGGCCCGGCGCAGGCCGAGATCCGCCGCCGGCCAGACCGACCGCACCCCGAGGCCCCGCATCAGGACCGAGGCCGCCGTCCATGGCCCGATCCCCGGGAAACGGGTCAACGCGGCCGTGACCTCGGCCGGGGGGAGGGCGGCAAGCGGCGGGGGCCTGCCCCTGCGCCAATCCCCTAACGCAAGACCGCCACGTCCACGCCCTCGGCGGCGAGCAGCCGGCGTTTCATCGCAGGACCCCCATCGGAATACTGCCCGAGCCGCCGGCCGGCGCCTACCACCCGGTGGCAGGGGATCAAGAGGGGAAGGGGGTTGGCCGCAAGCGCGCTGCCGACGGCGCGGGCCGAGCGCGGCCGGCCTATGGCGGCGGCGATCTCGCCATAGGTCCGCGTCTGGCCGCGCCCGATGGCGCGGGTCGCGGCCAGCACGGCGCATTGAAAGGGTGTCTTGCCTATGAGGCCGACCGGGCCCTCATAGGCCTGCCCGCGATCGACGACCGCGCGCACCGCGGCCTTGAGGGCGCCCGAGGCCTCGGGATCCTGCCGCAAGGGGCCGGCCGCCACGCTCCGGGCCCAGGCTTGGCATTCCTCGAGGGAACCGAGCGACACGTAGAAGGGGCACAGCGCACGGTAGACGATCCAGATCACGCCCAGGCGCCGGGTCTTGACCGAAGACCAACACATCGGCTCCCGCTCAGGGGCAGACCGCCTTCGGACGCCGCGACCGTCAATCATCGTCGCGCACGAATAGCCGTTGCGCCGGCCGCGCCCCGGCGCGACGCTGCCAGGTCCCATAGAGCAACCCGCCGAGCGCGAGATAGACGAGAAAACCGTAAGCCGCCATCAAGGGAACCCCCTTTGCCCCCCAGAAGTTCTCCGCGAAGACATATACCAGGAGCGGGCCCGCAAGCGCCAGGGCGGCGAGCGCCGGCCGCGACGGGACCAGGCCGCGACGCCGCCGCAGCACGGGGACTGCGATCATCGCGAAGAGATAGATCAGGATAAACCCGAGGGCGGTAAAGACGCCGAAGAGGTCGACGATGGCAAGCGGTGACCACGCGAGCGCCCCGGCCAGGACCGCGAATCCGCAAGTCAGGGCGCCGAGCATGTGCAGGGCCGCCGCCGGGGTGCCGTGGCGGCCCACCCCGCCCAAGGCGGCCGGGAGCACCTCGTGGCGTCCCATCGAGTACAGGAGGCGCCCGAGGCTGTTCATGGTGGCGATGGTGGCGCTGAAGGCGGCGATGGCCATGGCGGCATCGGAGGCCAGCGCGAACATCGGCAGGCCCTCCTTCAAGGCCAACGCGCTAAGCGGCGCCGCAGTCTGCGCGAGCTCCCGGACGTGGCCGCCGAACCCGACGACCTCGACGTAGGCCATGAAGACGTAAAACGCCAGACACACCACCACCGCCGCGAAAATGGCCCGGGGGATATCGCGGGCCGGGGCATGGGCCTCGCGCCCGAAATTGGCCGCGGTCTCGAATCCGCCGTAGGCGAGGATGCTGAGCGTCATGGCCTGGAAAAACGGCCCGGGCGTGAACCGGCCGCGCCAATGGCCCAGGGCCGGGCCGGGGGCCTGCCACAAGGTCCAGGCCCCGATCGCCAGGATGATCATCACAGACAGCGCCTCGACGAGCAGGCTGTAGCGCGCCGCCAGCTCGACGTCGCGGACGGTCAACGCCCAGGCGATGGCGGCGAAGACCGAGGCGGCCCAGGGCCAGGGGAGGGCCACGCCGACGATGGCCAGCGCCTTCGCGACGAATAGCCCGCCTACGACCGGCGCCGCGAGCAACGCCCCGAGATAGCCCCCGGTCATCGCCCAGCCGCTCAGCACCCCGGCCAGGGGGTGGAGGCAACGGCTTACCGAGACGAACAGCGACCCGGCGGCGGGTGCCTCATGGGCCAACGTCGCCACTTGCGCGGCCACCAGCAGCATGACGAGGCCCACGACCAGATAGACCGCCCAGCTCAAAAGGCCGCCCTGCGCGACCACGAGCGAGATCGTCACGGTGGCCATGGCCGAGGGCGTGATATTGGCGATGGCGTGGCCGAGGATCTCGACAAACGAGACGCGATCGGCGGCAAGCCGCGGCGAGGCGATTTCGGGCATGGGGCATTGTGCCGAGGATCGGCGCCCGGCACCAGGGGCCGGGGGCGCAGTCCGCCGCCAGGCGCCGGCCCCCGATGACGGGACGGCCAGCCGGGTCGCCGCGCCGGCCGGCCGCGGGTAGCGCCCTTGCCGACAGATTACCGGCGGCGCAGAGTACCGGCATGCGTCATGACGTGGTGGTTTATCAGGGCGAGGCCCTGGGGCGTTACGGCTTCGGCGAGGGTCATCCCTTCGGGCCCAACCGCCTGGCAGCCTTTCTCGCGGGGCTTGCGCACGAAGGCCTCGACCGGGCCGTCACGCCCGGGGCGCCGGTGGCGGCCGATGAGGCGGCCTTGTCGCTCTTCCATGACGCGGCCTACATCCGGCACGTGCGCCTCCGATCGCTGAGCGGCGGGGGGTTTCTCGACCAGGGAGACACGCCGGCGCCCGCCGGGATCTTCGATGCCGGCGGGCATGTCGTAGGATCGGTACTGGACGGCGCCGACCGGTTGCTGCGCGGCACGGCGGCACGGGTGTTCGTACCGATCGCGGGTCTCCATCACGCCCGGCGCGCCCGGGCCGCCGGCTTTTGCGTCTTCAACGACGCCGGGGTCGCGATCGAATATCTGAAGCGCGCGGGCCTTGTGCGGATCGCCTATGTGGACATCGACGCCCATCACGGCGACGGCGTCTATTACGAGTTCGAGGACGATCCCTGCGTGTTCGGGGTCGACATCCACGAGGACGGCCGTTTCCTTTATCCGGGGACCGGCGGCCGGCAGGAGCGGGGGCTGGGCGCCGCGCACGGCCGCAAACTCAACATCCCGCTCGCGCCGGGGGCGACGGATCGGGATTTCCTCGCGGCCTGGGACGAGACGGAAGAGTTCCTGCGTGCGGCCCGCCCCGAGATCATCCTCCTGCAGGCGGGGGCCGACAGCATCGCCGGGGATCCCCTGACCCATCTCGCCCTGACGCCCGAGGCGCACCGCCACGCCGCCGCGCGCCTCTGCACCCTCGCCGGCGAATACGCAGACGGCCGGGTCCTGGTGATGGGCGGCGGCGGATATCATCTCGGCAACGTCGCCGCGGCCTGGACGGCGGTGGTGGGCGCGCTCGTCGCCGATCGCTGAACGCCTACCGGCCGGTCGGGCCCGCCGAAAACCCCGCGCGGCCGGGGGCGCCAAGGTCCGGACGCAGCCGGAGGCTCGCGGCACGCCCGCCATGGGCCGGCATCTTCAGGACTGGGCCTTCACCAAGGCGGCCAGCGTTTCCTTCATGGCCAATCGTTGGCCCTGCGGCAGCTCCATCCACAACCGCGCCACCGCCACCGCCTCGTCGCTCAAGGCCGGCTCCCCATGGTAGCGCTCGGGGGTCTCGTGGACCGCCACCTCGAGCGCCCCCTCGCCCAACAACAGCCACTCGGCGTTGACCCCGAGGGCGCGGGCGATTTCCACCACGCTGCGAGGCCTGCGAACATGGCCGGCCTCGATGAATTGGATGGCCTGCGGCCGCAGCTTCACGCGCCGCGCAAGCTCGGATTGCGAGAGGCCTAGCCGCTCGCGGGCATAGCGCAGGCGCTTGGCCAGTGTGTCCATGGCGTGAGTCTACAAAAAGCCGCCGGACCCGACCTTGCCAATGCCCTTGTATCTACAATACTATTTGTGGCATGGTGCACAGCCTCGAGCGGGACTATCTCGCCGCCAATCTGAGGCGGGCCAGACAGGCCCGCGGCCTGACGCAAGACGACATCGCCGCCTTAAGCGGCGTCAACCGTGCCTACGTCAGCGACCTGGAGCGCGGCAAGCGCAATATCGGAATCGACTGTATCGGAAGAATCGCCGCGGCGCTCGAGGTGCCTGCGGCGTCGTTGCTGCTGCCCGCCGAAAGGACCCGGACGCCCGGCGACCGTTCGGCGTAAACCCAAACGGCGGGCGCGCGGCAGACGCGGCCCGCCGGGGCCGGCCTTAGCGCGCCCCCTTGGCGGCGATCTCCTCAAGCCTGCGGGCCCGGATGATCTGGCCGTTCAGGCCAGCCTCTTTGGCGCTTCCGCCATAAGCCACCGTCATGAGCTGGCTATAGTAAGTCACGGGAATATTGAATTTGGTCCCGTAGCGCTTATTGATCTGGCCCTGGTAGACCTCGACGTTCATCTGACATACCGGGCAAGGCGTCACGATCATGTCGGCGCCGTGATCGTAGGCCGATTCGATGATTTTCTTAATCTGGGCCTGACTCTTCTCCGGCTCGGAAAACGCCAACGCCCCGCCGCAGCAGGTGACCTTTTGATCGTATTTCTCGACCGGCTCGCCGCCCACGATCTCGATGAGCCGGTCGAGGTATTTCGGGTTCTCGAACGACTCCCCGGCGATCCCGAACGGGCGATTCGTCTGGCACCCCACATAACCCGCGAACTTGATGCCCTCCAGGGGCTTGACGACCGGCTTCTTCAGCTCGTCGTAGCCCAGGTCCTCGATCAGGACCTCCACCATGTGGCGGACCTCCTGCTCGCCCTTGTACTGAAGGTTCATGCCGGCCTCCCGCAGGGCCTCGTTGGTCTCGGCGAGCAGGTCGGCGTCATGGGCGAGCCGGTCCTTGGTCTCCTTCGCCCCGAGCCAGCAGGCGGCGCAGGTGGCGACCACGTCCTGGCCCTTGTTTGCCTGTTCGGAGATGGCGAGGTTGCGCGCGTTCATGACGTGGCGCGGCAATTCGCCGCCCTCGGCGTACCCGATGGAGGCGCCGCAGCAGTTCCAATCGGGGATCTCGTTCAGCTTCACATCGAGCTTCTTGCACATCGCCTCGACCGACACCATGTAATTGGACGCGGATGTCAGCCGCTCGGACGAGCAGCCCGGATAGAAAGAATATTCTTTTCTGGCCATATCGATACCCCTTAGGCGGCAAAGCCCTTGCGTCGATCCTCGATCTCCCGCGCCTTCTTCAGCATCCGATGGATGCCCTTCTTGTCCTTACAACCCTTGTGGCTCACGAAACCAAAGGGGTTCAGGCGCCGGGTCTTCAGCATCCCGAGCCCGATGTCCTTCATGGCCCACGCCCGGGCGATGCCGGTCTTGAACCCGTCCATGAAATAGAGCCCCACCGACAGCTCGATCTCGTTTACGCGCCCGGACTTCGTGAGGTTGTTCCAGAACATCTTCGCGAAGCGCCTGGTGGGATTCATCTTGGGGGCAAGCCCAAGCCTGTGGGCATAGTTGGCGAGCCCGTGCATGATATGGGTGATCGGCAGCTCGCGCGGACAGCGGACGATGCAGTTGTAGCAGGACGTGCACATCCACATCGACTCGCTCTTCAAGACCTCTTCGCGGCGCCCCGCGCGGATCATCATGAAGATCTCCTGCGGCGGGTGTTCCCAGGCAGGGCCGAGCGGGCAGGAGCCCGAGCACACCCCGCACTGCATGCACATCTTGACCCACTGGCCTTCCTCGACGTTCGCCTCGACCTCCTTAAGGAAGTTGTTGCGATACTGCTCCGCCATTGCCGTGTTGATATCGCCCACTGTGGCCTCCTAGAAACCCTTGAACGGACTCATGCCGATTTCCTGGATCTTGGCGGCGTAGTCGTTGATGAGCTCCGGGACCCTCGCGATGGCGGCGATGGCCACCTCGAGCAATCGGACCCGATCTTTCTCCAGGTTCAAATTCTTCAAAGTGTCGTCGATCTTGCTCATACGGTAGTTCGCGAGCTCCGAGCCTTTCACGAAATGGCACTGATACTCGTCGCCGTGCCGGCAACCCATCAGCATCACCCCGTCGTAGCCGCTGTTCAAGGCATCCGTGATCCAGATCATGTTCACCGAGCCGAGACAGCGGACCGGCACGGGGCGGATGAACGCGCTCGACGTGTGCCCGGAGACGCCGGCCATGTCGAGCGCCGGATAGGCGTCGTTCTCGCAGGCCAGCAGCAGGATGCGCGGCTTTTCCGAAAACTCGTCCGGGACATCGATGGCCTTGATCTGCGAGCCCACGCTGTCGACCGAGTAGTTCTCGAACGAGATGACGCGCACCGGGCATGCGCCCATGCAGGTCCCGCAGCGGCGGCAGCGCCCTTCGTTGAACTGCGGATAGCGCTGCTCGTCTTCGTCGATCGCCCCGAACGGGCACTCGACCGTGCAGCGCTTGCACTGCGTGCACCCCTCGCGGCGGAAGGTGGGGAAGCTCAAATCGCCCGACCGCGGATGGGCGGCGCGCCCGAGACCGGCGTTTTCCACCGCCTGGATGGCCTTCAGGGCCGCCCCGGTCGCATCCTCCACGGCCTGGGCGATGTCCATGGGCCGGCGCACGGGGCCCGCCGCATAAATGCCGGTCCGCCGGGTTTCGTACGGGAAGCAGATGAAGTGCGAGTCCGTAAAGCCATATTTCAGCTGGGGGATGTCCGGGCCCTGGCGGTAGGTGAGATTCAGGACCGACACCGCGTGCTCGCCGGCCTTCACGCCGTCGATGTCCTGGGCATCGGGCGGAATGTCGATATTGACGCCCGAGTTCGGGACCTGGCCCGTGGCCAGAACGACCAGATCCACGCCGCTCATGGTCGCCGCCTTGTCGTCTAGGATCAGGTCGTGGAAATGGACGGTCGCCGACCCGTTGCCGCCGACCTCGACCTGGGCGACCTTGCCCTTGGTGAAGATCACGCCCTTTCTTTGGGCGCTGCGGTAGAAGTCCTCGCCGTTGCCCGGCGTACGCAGGTCGGTGTAGATGATCGCCGTATCGATGTCGGGATTCTGCTCCTTGAAGTACATCGCCTGCTTCATGCTGGTGTTGCAGCAGTGGCCGGAGCAATACTTGAGATGGGTACCGGTTGCGTCGCGCTGGCCCGCGCACTGGACGAAAACGACGCTCTTGATCTCTTTGCCGTCCGAGGGGCGGCGCATGGGCTCGCCCCTGGCCGCGGCAGCGCGCGCCAGGGCCTCGAGACCGGCCTGATCGACGACGTTTTGGCTCTTGCCGTAGCCGAACTCCGGGAGCTTGGTCGCGTCATACGGGGTAAACCCGCTCGCCATGACGATCGCGCCCACGTTCTCGGTCTTTGTGCCGCCGCTTTCGGCGGTGATATCGACACTGAACCGTCCGGGGGCGCCACTCGTGCGCGTCGTCGTGGAATTGAGAAACACCGTGATGCGCGGATCCTGCGTGACCGCCGCGGCCATCGCCTCGACACCCGTCGCCTGCGGATCGGCGAACGGTTCGCGGTACGGAATTCGCTTGTGGAGCTTGGCCATATAGCCGCCGAGCGTCCCGGCCTTCTCCACCAGCAGCACCTCGTAGCCGGCGCGCGCCGCCTCGAGGGCCGCGGTCATCCCGGTGACGCCGCCGCCCACCACCAGGATGCGCTTGTTGGTCCCATGCTCAGGGTTGGGCGTCGGCGCGACGATCTTTTTGGCCTCGGCGCAGCCCATGCGCATATAGTCGGCGGCCATCTCCTGGGTCAGTTCGCGCGCCTCTTCAGCGGCCGGCTGCGACCATATGACCTGCTCGCGCAGGTTCACGCGCGACACCGCCACGTTCTCGAAGTTGAAGGCCTCGGCCTTGGCCCGGCGCGAGCACGCGCCGATCACCACCCGGTTCACGCCCTCGTCGATGTCCTTCTGGATCATCGCCACGCCCTGGCTGTTGCACAGAAATTCGTGCTCGCGCACCACGTGCGCCTTGCCCTCCTTCTGCGCGACCAAGGTCAGCGCCTTGGTATCCAGACGCTCCCCAAGGCCGCAGCCCTGGCATACATAGGCGCCGATCTTCATATCCGCCATGTCCTAACCCTCCGCCTTCGCCACGCGGTTCACCACCTGCACCGCGCGCAGGACGCTCGCTGTGGCACTCTGCACCGACCGGTTCACGTCGAGCGCGTTGGCCGCGCATCCGGCGCCGAATATGCCGCCGTCGGTCGGGCCCAACTCGATAAAACCGCTCGCATCGACCGCGACGCCGGCGATCGCCTTCGCGTCCGCACTCGGCTCCATGCCGACTGCGAGCACGCACAGGTCGTGGCGATTGTCGTAGCGGTGGTAACCCTCGGTATCGACGCCATGCAGAATGACATCGCCCGTCGCCTCGTCCTCCGTGATGTTGGCGACCTTGGATTTCACGAAGCGGACCGTGGAATCGGCCTGCACCTTCTGATAGAAGTCCTCGAACCGGTCGATGGCGCGGATATCGATGTAATAGATGGTCGATTGCGCCTCGTCGCCGAAGCGTTCGCGCATATAGGTCGTCTGCTTGAGCGACGCCATGCAGCAGATACGCGAGCAGTGCTTGAGATGGTTGCGATCGCGCGACCCGGCGCACTGGATAAAGGCGACGTTCTTGGCCTCCTTGCCGTCCGATGGGCGAACGATGCGGCCCCCCGTGGGACCGCGCGGGTCCGACAGGCGCTCGAACTCGACGCTCGTGATGACGTTATCGAAGCGATCATAGCCGTAAGGCTGGATCTTGGCGGCATCATAGGGACGCCACCCGGTCGCCCACACCACCGCGCCGGCGGTCAAGGTGATCGTCTCGGGCTTCATGTCGAGATCGACGGCGCCGTACTTGCACGCCTCCCTGGCCTTCTCGGCGTCGGGGGTCCCGAGGATGGACGGGTCGATGACGTAGCGCTGCGGATAAGCCATGAGCGACGGCAGATAGGCGGCCTTCATGCGGCTCATGCCGTAATCGAAGGGGTTGGGGATCTCGGTGGCGACCGCCTCGCCGCAGGCGCCGCAGGCGGTGCAGTGGTCGTTTACGTAGCGCGGGTGGAGGGTGACCGAGATCTTGTAGTCGCCGGCGCGGCCCTCCACCTTGAGGACCTCGGCCTGGGTGAGGACCCGGATGCGTTTGTTGCCGCGCAACCGGCGGAGATTGATCTCCATGCCGCAGGTCGGGTGGCATAGTTTCGGGAAATATTTATAGAGCTGATTGACGCGACCCCCTAGCGAGGGCGCCCGTTCGAGCAGGATGACGTTCTTCCCGGTCTCGGCGGCCTCGACGGCCGCGGTCATGCCGCTTATGCCGCCGCCGACCACCACGATGGTCTCATGTGTTGCGACTACGTCCGCCATTAAGCGATCTCCTCAGGGGTGGCGTTCGCCGAAGCCGGCCGCGGCTCGCGCCGCGGGGGGGCCGCCCACGTTATACGCTCAAGGGACCCGCGAAGGCCAGGGCCGTAGTTAGAAACTTTCTATGGCGCCATAAGAGACCGCATGGACGGAAACCGGGTCGGCCGGCTGTGCGGCCCGCGCGGGAGGGTCCCCCGACGCCCTAAATAATCATTCTCAATTGTGGAGAGAGACGCCGCGGCCGTCAATCGCTTTTTGGATCATCGGCGGTTTGGCATACTGTAGGGCCTTGCGCGCGGCGAAGAGACGAGGTGCCCGTGAAACCAGGCGTTGTGAGAACCGAGGCGCTCCTCATCACGAAGGAGCCGTATTACGAACCGCAAGGCGACGAGATCCTCTTGTTCGAGAGCGCCTACCGCAACCGGATCCCGGTCCTGCTGAAGGGCCCCACGGGCTGCGGAAAGACGCGCTTCATGGAACATATGGCCTGGCGGCTTAGGCGCCCGCTCGTGACCGTCTCCTGCCACGATGATCTCACCGCCTCCGATCTCGTGGGACGTTATCTGATAACCGCGGGCGACACCGCGTGGGTCGACGGGCCGCTGGCGCACGCGGTCAGGGTCGGGGGCATCTGCTACCTCGACGAAATCGTCGAGGCCCGCAAGGACACGACGGTGGTAATCCATCCGCTCGCCGACGACCGGCGGGTCTTGCCCATCGAGAAGACCGGGGAGGTCTTGCGCGCGCCGCCCGAATTCGCGTTGGCGATCTCCTATAATCCCGGCTACCAGAGCGTCCTGAAGGACCTGAAGCAGAGCACCCGCCAGCGCTTCGTGGCCCTCGAATTCGATTACCCGCCGGCCGACCTCGAGCAACGGATAGTCGACCGCGAAAGCGGGATCGGGGCGGAGACCGCCGCGAAGCTCGTCCGGTTCGCGGCGATGACGCGCAACCTGAAGGGCAGCGGCCTCGAGGAGGGCGCGAGCACCCGGCTCCTCGTGCACGCCGCCAAGCTCATGGTCTCGGGCATAAGCCCGGTGGCCGCGTGCCGGGGCGCCGTCGCCCAGGCGCTCACCGACGACCCGGAGATGGTCGCGGCCATCAACGAGCTCAGCGCCTCGCTCTTTTAGCCTGCGCGAACCGGCGCAGGGCGGCCTCGTCCAAGCGATGACGGCAGATCTCGGCGCCTTCGTGCGCCAACACGGGGATGTCGAGGCCGTAGCGCTCCTCGAGGACCGGATCGCTTTCGATATCGACCGCGCGCACGGTCATGCCGAGCTCGGCCGCGAGCGGCGCAAGCGCCCGCGCCATATCCTCGCAGAGGTGGCAGTCGGGACGATGATAAAGGGTGATCTCCATACTCCCGAAGGGTAGCAGAAAGGGATGAAGGATGTGACCGAATCGCGGGATGGGTGGACACGACAGATGACCGACCTTAAGCCCTGGACCGCCCCCGAGTGGGAGGACTGGCTGGACGAGGAGCTCGACGCGGCGCTTTCGCTGCGGCGCACGAGCCGGCCGGCGGCCATGGCGCTCGCCACGCTCGGCCGCGACCGGCAGGACTTTGCCCGCCACTGGATCGCCATCGTCGCCAAGACCAACCCCGAGCTCGCGTTTCATTTCGCCAACCGCGCGGCCGAGGGCTTGAGGCGCATGGCCCGGGACGACGCCGAGGCCTGGATCATCCAGGCCATGGACGTCTACGACAAGATGGGGCTCTACCCGGCGATCGCGGCGTTGGGCGACATCGAGACCTTTGCCGCGGCGCGCGAGCAACGTTCGCGGGCCGCGGCCCTCGAACAAGTCGGCCCGGTTCTCGAACTCTTCCTGCAAGGGCTTTCCGGAAGGCGGCTTAAACTCGAGGCCGGGGACCGTACGTTCAACGACACCGCGCGCATCCATCTCCCCGCGTCGCTTGCGCTGCTGCCGACCCGCGAGGCGAACCTGCGTCTTTATAAGGTCACGGCCGCCCATTTGTGGGCGCAGACCCGGTTCGGGACCTTCCCGGGCAACGACCCGGAGCGGCTTGTGAATCGCTGCCACGCCTTCCCGGACGCCACCTATGCGTGCGGTCTCTTCCACGCCCTGGAGACCATCCGCCTGGACGCCTGCCTGGCCCGCGAGCTCCCGGGGCTGCACCGCGAGCTGCGCACCCTCCAGGACCGGCCGCCGGCACCCGCATCGTGGGCACCCTGGGTGGCCCGGCTCGAGGCCGCGGACGCGACCGTGGACGACTCCTACGAGGCGCTGGCCGCCCTTTACGGCGAGCCCCTCCCGGCACCGCACCTCTATCAAGGAACGCTCGACGCGGCGGCGGTCGCGGCGGCGCTTAAAAGCCGCCTGGAGGAGGAGCGCACGGCTTTGCAAAACGCGCTCAAGGCGCTCCTGGGCGACAAGCCGCCGCAGACCGCCGCGCCGGAGGAGCGGCGATTCACGGTCCACGACAAGGATGCCGGCCGCAACGACCCGACCTTGCTGCTCGACGGCCAGCCCCTGGCCGTGCCCCCGGACGTGCACGCCCTGATGCGGTCGATTGCGCAGGACCTGGGCGAGATCCCCGACGAATATCTCGTGCCGGCCGGCGACGGGGCCTACGCCGCGGAGAGCGGGAAGAAGCCCGAGGATGTCTGGAAAGGGACCTACCACGAGGAGGGCGCGTTTCTCTACAACGAGTGGGACTACAAGCGTCAGCATTACCGCAAAGACTGGTGCGTCCTGCGGGAGCTGGACGTCCATCCCGCAGACGAGCCGTTCGTGGCCGAGACCTTGCGCAAATACGCCGGCCTTGCATCGCGCCTGCGCAAGACCTTCGAGGCGCTGCGCGGGGAGAACGCGACCCAGAGGCGCCAGAAGCATGGCGATGACGTCGATTTCGACGCGCTGGTCGAAGGCTTCGCGGACCTGCGCTCGGGCCGCGAGCTGCCCGACGGGCTCTTCCTGCGCAATAGCCGCTTCGCGCGCAATATCGCCGTGATGTTCATGGTCGACATGAGCGGCTCGACCAAGGGCTGGATCAACGACGCCGAGCGCGAGTCTCTGGTTCTGCTCTGCGAGGCCCTGGAGATCCTCGGCGACCGCTACGCCATTTACGGGTTTTCGGGGATTACGCGCAAGCGCTGCGAGATGTACCGCGTGAAGCGATTCGAGGACCGCTACGACGACACGGTCCGCGCCCGCATAACCGGCATAAAGCCCCGGGACTATACGCGGATGGGGGTCGCGATCCGCCACCTCTGCGGCATCCTAAATGGCGTCGAGGCGCGCACCAAGCTGCTCGTGACCTTGTCCGACGGCAAGCCCGACGACTACGACGGCTACCGGGGCGAGTACGGCATCGAGGACACGCGCCAGGCGCTGCTCGAGGCCAAGCGTGACGGCATCCATGCCTTTTGCATCACGATCGACACCGACGCCCGCGACTACCTCCCCCACATGTACGGGGCCGTGAACTACGCCCAGATAGACGACGTCCGCAAACTCCCCCTGAAGATCTCGGACATCTACCGCCATCTCACCAGTTGAGGCGTTCAGCAGTTCCCGATATGGCGATAACCGGGGAGGGCCTGGCCCAAAGGGGCGGTCTCATGCCAGGGAGCAAGAGCAGAGCGCGTTTTGCCCTGCACGGTGATGTTCAACAAACGCCCATCTCGATATACGAATTTCCAAACTATCTCCGCGATTACAAGCGGTGCCGCCCCTCGCATCGGGGATTGCTGTGAGGCATTCGGACCGATGGCGCCCGGCCCTCGCGGGGCGTAACATGGTCGGGCATTCCAAATTGTTGTCATGCTGGAGGTGTCGACGATGAGCACGCCATCCAAAGTGTCCCGCCGGAATTGGATCAAGGCCGTGGCAACGGCCGTCTCGGGCATAGCCGCGCTACCGCTCCTGGGCCGGACCGCCCGGGCCGCGCCCGCGAAAGTGACGAAGGCCATTGCCCATTACCAGGACCACCCCGACGGCCCCAAGATGTGCGGCCGGTGCCGATTCTTTATTCCGCCGGGGGGCGAGGCTGGACACGGCATGATGGGCGGCGCCATGGGCCCCGGCATGATGCACGAAGGACTCTGCCAGGTGGTCCAGGGGCATGTGAGCCCGCGAGGCTATTGCCTCCTGTATCAACCCATCTGAGCTGGGTCGGCTAGAGGGGCCCGTTGGCAGCCGGGTCGGCGTTCGGGCGGGGCGGCAAGCCCATCGCAGTACGTAAGGTGAGGCTGCGCGAGGGTCTTAGGGTCTGAGCCGATCGCCCACAGCCATGACCCGCGACACGATCGGCCAGGCCGTGGTGCGCCTGGCCGCCTCGCGCGTGCGGGAATCCGCGACGATCGCCCGATGAGGATCAGGCTAGGCCGGATCATGCCGATCCCGTCGGCGGCCCTTGGCGACAGGGAGCAGATGCGCGAGGACATCACGCATAGCCGCCATGGACGCCGGAGGCGGTGGGCGGCCGGGGTGCGCGGGGCTTCGGCGATACCGCCGCCGCCCTGCGTTCTGGCTAAGGGCTACCGGGGCGGGGCGTTCTGGCGGATGGTGCGGTACGAGGTGTGCGGCGCCACAATGGGATCCGCGCCCACAGGTGGCCCTTAGGCCGCGGGCCTCCGACGGGCAAGGCCGCAGAGGGGGCCTTCGTGGCGGGGAGACGGCCTCCAGGGGGATCACGGTCATGGATGCGGGTTCTTATGACGCTTGGTACGAAAGCCCGCGCGGGCGGTGGGTGGGCGCTGTCGAGTTTCGCCTTATTGCAGCCCGTCTAGAGGCTCGAACCGGGGAGACGCTGCTCGACGTCGGCTGCGGCACCGGCTGGTTCACACGGCGCTTCGCCGCGCAGGGGATGATCACCACCGGCCTCGATATCCGGAGCGACTGGTTGGCGTTCGCCCGCGCCAAGGGCGGCCCCGCGCAGCAATGGGTCGCCGGGGATGCGCAGGCGCTGCCGTTTGCCGACGAAAGTTTCGATGCGGTCGTGTCGGTGGCCGCCTTGTGCTTCATGGAAGACGAGCGCGAGGCGGTGGCCGAGATCGTGCGGGTCGCCCGGCGGCGCTTTGCCATCGGTTGGTTAAACCGCGCGAGCCTGCTCTACCGGCAGAAGGGGCGCGATGGGGGGCGCGGCGCCTACCGCGGCGCCCGATGGCACGACGCGAAAGAGGTCAGGGCGCTCTTTTCGGATAGCTCGGTGCGGGATCTCAGCATCCGGTCTGCGGTATTCCTGCCGTCCGGCGGCCCCATGGCGCGGCTTGCCGAACATCTGCTCCCGGGCGCGCTGCCCTTGGGGGCCCTGATCGTGGCGACCGGAGAAAAACGCGCCGGAAAGGGCCTGCCGCCCTCACGGACGTCTGGCTGTCATCTAATCGGGGCGCGATAAGGGTAGCATGACCTGCCGGAGGCAAGGCCCGCAACAGCGGCACACAGGCCGCCCGCCTCCTCATCAAAGCCGCAACCGCGGCTCGCTGACCCTCACGCCCCGGGACCCCGCCCCATACCCTTCCCCTAAGCCTCGAGTATCCCCGGCCGGGCGCAAGACCCGGCGCCGGCGGAAACGGATTGGCGCCCGCGTCTGGTGCAGCGGTCTTGGAAACTGCGGGCGACCCGCCGCCGCGGTCGCGCGCTGCCGTCTTCCGGAAACGGCCGCAATGTGACGCCCTGCTTCAGGCAGTCGCCGACCCCCGGCCGCGCTCGGCGTAACCGAGAAAGGCGCGGATCGGCCCGGCCTCGCGCAGGACGTCGGCGTAGCCCAGGGCCATGAGGCGGCGGCAGTAGCCGCGCTCGAACAACAGATAGCTCGCAAGGCCGGGGTCGGGTCGGCCTTGCCGGGCGAGCGCCCCCAGAAAAAACCGCAGGGCCCGCGGCAAGGTCTCGTAGTAGCCGGTCGCCACGGCCGCCAGATCCCGGCTCGGGCGCAGCGTAAAGCAGGCAACCTCGGACAGGCCGGGGACACTCGAGCCGTGCCGGGCCAGCGCCCGCACCGTCTGGTTGACGCGCTCGAGCCGCTCGAGGTCGGCATCGAGGCCTTCCAGAAAGATGCTGTTTAGCACATGGGCCGCGACCCGCCCCAGGGACGGCGGCCCGGGAGTCCGGGCGGCCTGCGACACCGGACCCTGCGCGGCGATCACGAAGAGCCGGCGCGCCCCGAGATGCAGGGCGGCACTCAAAGGCGCGGTCTGGCGCATCGAGCCGTCCCCATAATAATCGCCATCCACGACCACCGGCTCGAATACGAAGGGGATGGCCGAGGAGGCGAGCAGGTGGGCCGCCGAGAGCCGAGTGGCAACCCCCAGGCGGTCGGCCCGGGTCCACGGCGTCTGCCCGGGAGCCCCTTCGAAAAAGGTCACCGACCGGCCGGTCGTATAGGAGAAGGTGGTCACGCACGCAGCATGCAGCGAGCGCGCGGCGATATGCGCCCCGATCCGGGCGAAGGGCAGCTGGGTCACGAGCAGCTCTTCCAGGGGCCCGCGATCCAGGAGCGCAAGCGGCGGCATACGGCCCAGGCGCCCCAATGTGAGCCCGAGGAGCCACCGGGACGCCGTGGCGGCGAGCGTCCCCCAGTCGGCGACGAACACCTGATCCACGCTGAAGCGGCCCCACATGCGCGTCAGACGCCCCACGCCCTCGCGCAGGGAGTCGGCGTGCGCGGCGAGGACCATGCCGTTTATGGCGCCGGCCGAGGTCCCGCAGTAGATCCGGAAGGGATTGGGCGCGTGGCGCGGCAGGAGCCGGGCGATGGCGCGCAAGGCCCCGACCTGATAGGCGGCGTGGGCGCCGCCCCCCGACATGACGAGCGCCAGTTTCGATTCGGTGTCCACAAGAGAAAAGTGTAGCCGCCCAAAACCCGGCGGCCACCGGGGGACGCCCCAAATCCGCGCCCGGACCGGAGCCCCCGGGGCCTTATGGGCGCCGGGCCTAAGGGGCCAGGAGCCGCCTCAAGATCTCGTTGACCTTGGCGGGGTTGGCCTTGCCGCGGCTTGCTTTCATGGTCTGGCCCACGAAAAAGGTGAACACCTTCTCTTCGCCGGCCCGATACTGGGCGAGCTGCTTGGGGTTGGCCGCGATCACCTGCCTCACCACCTCCTCGATCGCGGAATCGTCGGAGATCTGGCGCAGGCCGCGCGCGGCGATGACCGCATCGGCATCGCCTTCGCCGGCCCACATGGCCTCGAAGACGTCCTTGGCCGCCTTCCCGGACACCGTGCCGTCGGCGACACGGCGCACAAGGCCCGCCAGGGCCTGCGCCGTCACCCGCGCCCCGCCGATGTCGAGGCCGTCCTCGTTCAGGCGGGCGGCGAGCTCGCCCGTCACCCAGTTGGCGACGAGTTTGGGCTCGGCGCCCGCCGCCTGGACCGCATCCTCGTAATACCGGGCCAGCTCGCGACTGGCGGTCAGGACCCCGGCGTCGTAGGCCGACAGGCCGTACTGGTCGCAGAACCGCCGGCGCTTGGCGTCCGGCAGCTCGGGCATCGCGGCCTTCACCTCGGCGAGGAGATCCTCGGTGAGGACGAGCGTCGGCAGATCGGGATCGGGGAAATACCGGTAATCGTTGGCCTCTTCCTTGCTGCGCATCGAGCGCGTCTCGTCGCGCACCGAATCATAGAGCCGGGTCTCCTGGCGTACCTGCCCGCCCGAAGACAGCAGGGCGATCTGGCGGCGCACCTCGTAATCGATGGCCCGTTCCACGAACCGGAAGGAGTTGATGTTCTTGATCTCGGCGCGTGTGCCAAGCCGGGTCTCGCCCAGCGGGCGGACCGAGACGTTGGCGTCGCAGCGGAACGAACCCTCCTGCATATTGCCGTCGCAGATATCGAGATAGCGAACCAGGGTATGGAGGGTCTTCAGGTAGGCCACCGCCTCGGCCGCCGAGCGCATGTCCGGCTCGGAGACGATCTCCAGAAGCGGCGTGCCGGCCCGATTGAGGTCGATCCCGGTGAAGCCGCCCAGATCCTCGTGCAGCGACTTCCCGGCGTCCTCCTCCAGGTGCGCCCGGGTGATGCCCACGACCTTCTCGCCAGCCGCAGTCGCGATCACGAGCCGCCCGCGCTCGACGATCGGGTGCTCGTACTGGCTGATCTGATAGCCCTTGGGCAGGTCGGGATAAAAATAATTCTTGCGCGCGAAGACCGAGCGCCTATGTACGGTTGCCCCGACGGCGAGCCCGAACCGCGCGGCCATGCGCACCGCCTCGCCGTTCAAGACCGGCAGGACCCCGGGGAACGCGGCGTCCACGACATTGGCCTGGGTGTTGGGCGCGGCGCCATACGCGGTCGGCGCCCCGGAAAAGATCTTGCTCCTCGTCTTCAGCTGGGCGTGCACCTCGAGACCGATGACCGTTTCCCACTCCACGGTCACCCCCTAAAGCCCGGCCGGCACGCGGGCGTGCCAGTCGGTGGCCTGTTGGAACCTGTGCGCCACGTTCAGCAGGCGCGCCTCGTCCAGATAGCGGCCTATGAGCTGCAGGCCGACCGGCAGACCGCCGGCAAACCCGGCGGGCAACGAAAGCGCCGGCAGTCCCGCGAGGTTGACCGGGATGGTGAAGATATCGTTTAGGTACATCGACACGGGATCGGTGTTCTTGGCCCCCAGGGCGAAGGCGGTGGATGGCGAGGCCGGGCCGGCCAGGACGTCGCACTGCGTGAAGGCGCGGGCGAAATCGTCGGCGATGAGCCGCCTGAGCTTCAGGGCCTTCACATAATAGGCGTCGTAATAGCCGGCCGACAGCGCGTAGGTCCCTATCATGATACGCCGCTTGACCTCCGGCCCGAACCCCTGGCTGCGGGTCTTCTTGTACATATCCTCGAGATCCTGGTAATCGGGGGCCCGAAACCCGTAGCGCACACCGTCGTAGCGCGCGAGATTCGAGGAGGCCTCGGCGGGCGCCAGCACATAGTAGCAGGGCACCGCGTGGGCGCTGTTCGGGAGACTCACGTCAACGAGGCGCGCGCCCAGGCGCTCGTATTCCCGCAAGGCCTCGCGCAAGGCGTCCAAGACCCCGGGCTCGACCCCCTCGGCGAAGTGCTCCTTGACCACGCCGATCCGCAGGCCCTTCAGATCTTTCCCGAGCCCCGCCGCGTAGTCCGGGACCGGGACATCGAGCGAGGTCGCGTCGCGCTCGTCGAAGCCGGCCATCGCCGACAGCAGATGGGCGCAGTCCTCGGCGGTCTGGGCCATGGGGCCGGCCTGGTCGAGCGAGGACGCGAAGGCGATCAGGCCATACCGCGACACCCGGCCGTAGCTGGGCTTCAGGCCGGTAATGCCGCACAGGGCGGCCGGCTGGCGGATGGACCCGCCGGTATCGGTCCCGGTGGCCGCCGGGACCAGCCGCGCCGCGACCGCCGCCGCCGACCCCCCGGAGCTGCCGCCGGGCACGCGATCGCGGTCCCAGGGATTGCGGACCGGCCCGAAGTACGAGGTTTCGTTGGACGAACCCATGGCGAACTCGTCCATGTTGGTCTTGCCGACCATGACGCAGCCGGCCGCCTTCATCTTGCCGACGACGGTCGCATCGTACGGCGGCACGAAGTCGGCGAGCATGCGCGAGCCGCAGGTCGTCTTGACGCCCGCGGTGCAGAAGATGTCCTTATGGGCGATCGGCACGCCCGCGAGAACCCCCCCGGCCCCGGCCCGCCGGGCCCGGTCGGCGGCGTCGGCGTCCCGCCGCGCGGCCTCCGGGTCGACGGTGACAAAGGCGTTCAGCGGCGCCTGGGCGGCGATGCGCGCCAGGGCGTCATCCACGAGCTCGCGGCTGGAACAGCGGCCTGCGGCGAGATCCTCGGCAATCTTCGTGATCGTGGGCGTCAAAAGAGGAATCCTTGAGGGTGGTCCTTAATGGCTGGCGTTCCGAAAATGAGGGGCCGGCTCAGACGGCCCGCCTCCCGTCACTCGATGACCTTGGGCACGAGATAGAGCCCGTCGCGGGTCTTGGGGGCCACCGCCAGCAGCCGGTCGCGATCGATCTCGTTGCCGACCGCGTCGTCCCGGAGCCTCAACCCCGCCTCGTCCGGGTGGGTCATGGGCTCCACCCCGTCGGTCGGGACGGCGTTCATCTGCGAGACGAGGTCGAGTATCCGGGACAGATCCTGCGCGTAGGCATCCCGCTCCGGCCCGCTCAGGCCCAACCGGGCCAGATGCGCCACTTTTTCGATATCTTCCGCGTTCAAGGACGTCAACCCATGTGGCACGTTGATCCGTTGCACGCTACCACATTTCGGTCCCTTGTTGAACCCGCGGGGGCCGGTTGATACAGTAGCGCGCTTTGAACCCCTCCTACCCTAAGCGTAAGGGACACAAACTCTATGTTCGGACGGCTCCGCTCCTACTTCTCCAACGACCTTGCCATCGACCTCGGCACAGCCAATACCCTCATCTACGTCCGCGACAAGGGCATCATCCTAAACGAGCCGTCGGTGGTCGCCATCAGACAGGAGTTTGGGTCGCGGAGCGGCCGGAACATTCTCGCGGTCGGAATGGAGGCCAAACGCATGCTGGGCCGCACGCCCGGCAGCATCCAGGCCATCCGCCCCATGAAAGACGGCGTCATCGCGGATTTTACCGTGACCGGCGAGATGCTCAAGTACTTCATCCGCAAGGTCCACGAGCGGCGCATCTTCCAGCCGAGCCCCCGTATCGTGATCTGCGTTCCCTGCGGATCCACCCAGGTCGAGCGGCGGGCGATCCGCGAATCGGCGCAGAAGGCCGGGGCGAGCGAGGTCTATCTCATCGAGGAACCGATGGCCGCGGCCATCGGGGCCGACCTTCCGATCGCGGAACCCACGGGCTCCATGGTGCTCGATATAGGGGGCGGGACCAGCGAGGTGGGGGTGATCTCGCTCGGCGGTCTCGTCTACTCGACCTCGCTGCGCATCGCCGGCGACAAGATGGACGAGGCGATCATCGGCTATGTCCGCCGCAAGTACGGACTGCTGATCGGCGAAGCGACCGCCGAGAAGATCAAGAAGGACATCGGCACCGCCTGGCAAAGCAGCGAGGTGCGGCAGATGGAGGTCAAGGGGCGCCATATCGCCGATGGGGTGCCGCGCAGCCTGGTCCTGAACAGCAAGGAGGTCCATCTCGCCCTGAGCGAGGGCTTGGCCGGCATCGTCGCCGCCATCCGGATCGCCCTGGAACAGACACCGCCGGAACTGGGCGCGGACATCGCCGAAAAGGGTCTCGTGGTCACGGGCGGCGGCGCCCTGCTCCGGGACATCGACCGGATGCTGATGGAGGAGACCGGGCTACCCATCGTCATTACCGACGACCCCCTGACGTGCGTCGCCCGCGGCTGCGGCCGCGCGCTTCAGGAAATGGATGTCCTGGGGGACGTCTTCGCGTACGAGTAACATCCGCCTGGGCGCCGCCGACACCGGCGGCCGCCTGGTTGCGACACTAGTGGTAAGCGCATGGGCACATTTCTCGGCTGGTCTATCAAGCGGCCGTCCAATCTTACGAAACTGATCCTGACGGCCGCCGCATCCGTGGCCCTCATGGTGGCCGACGCGCACCACAACGGGGAGGTGCGCGCGGTGCGCGGGACCATCCTGCGCGCGGATCACCCCCTCCAGGAGCTGGCGGCCCTCCCGTCCTCGCTGGTCCGCGACGCCCAGAGAGACCTGCGCCTGAACGCGCGCCTGCGCCGCGAGAACGCGCGGCTCAGGGCCCGCGCGCGGCGCCTGGAGGTCAAGGCCTCGCGACTGGCCGCCCTGCGCCTCGAGGTCGCCCACCTGACGGCCCTGCTCCACGGATCCTCCGTCCCTGGCTACCGCGCCGGTCTCGCGCGCATCCTGGACGTGAGCTCCGGACCCTTCTCGCGGCGGCTTACCCTGAACGAGGGGCGCAACGATCGCGTGTTCGTCGGGCAGGCCGTGGTCGACGTTCACGGCATCGTGGGCCAGGTAGTATCGGTGAACCGCGACACGAGCAAGGTCATGGTCGTAACCGACCCCGACAGCGGCGTACCGGTCGTCTCCGAGCGCAACGGCCTGCGCGCCATCGTCTTCGGCACGGGCTCGCCCGACAGCCTGAAGATCCCCTACCTGACGGTGACCGCGGACATCCGGACCGGCGACGTTTTTGCAAGCTCGGGGCTCGGCGGTGTCTACCCGCCGGGCTACCCCGTCGCGCGCGTGACCTCGGTCACGAGCAACCCCAATCTCGCCTTCCTCAAGATTCGTGCGGTTCCGCTCGCGCGCCTGGCCTACCATACGCACGTCCTGCTCTTGTGGCCGCGCAAACGCCCGGAGCCGCACGGGGCCGGCCATGGATAACCCGCTGACCCTGAAACAGCGCGCGATCATACTGGCGAGCTTCGTCGCGGCCATGATACTGGCTATAGTCCCGCTCCCCGGGTCCCTGCAACTGTTGCGGCCCGACTGGGTCGCCCTGGTGCTGGTCTACTGGTGCATGGCGGTGCCCGAGCGCATAGGCATCGGGAGCGGCTGGGTCGTGGGCCTTTTTCTGGACGTGCTCTACGGTTCGCTTCTCGGGGAACAGGCGCTGGCCAAGGCGCTGCTCGCCTACCTCACCCTGCGCTTCACGTTGCGGCTGCGCGTGTTCCCGCGCTGGCAACAGGCGCTCGCGGTCGGAACTTTGGTCGCTCTGAGTGACCTTATACTCATCATGATCAAATCGCTGGTCCGCGGGGCCCCGCCCCTTTGGAGCGACACGGCCCCCATGATCGCCAACGTGATCGTCTGGCCGTTTTTGTTCGCCGTACTCCGGGAGGTGCGCCGGCGCGCCAAGATCAGCTGAAACCATGCGCTACATCCCCCTCAAAAACGACTCCCAGGAAATGCGGCTGTTCGAGTCGCGTATCGTGATCGCCGTAATCCTCGGGACCTTGCTCGTTCTGGGTCTGGTCGCGCGCCTCGGCTACCTGCAGATCGTCAAGCACCGCTATTATGCGACGCTCGCCCAAAACAATCGGGTGAGTCCGGTGCCGATCCCTCCGGCCCGCGGCCTCATCCTCGATCGCAACGGCGTCGTCCTCGCCGACGACTTTCCGGTCTTCACGCTTCAAGTGACCCCCGACCGCGTCCCGAACATGAAACGGCTGCTCGCCAAGCTGCGGCCGCTCGTCGCCCTGAACGCACAGGACATGCACAACTTCCGCAGGCGCCTTGCCCAACACAAGCCATTCCAGGACGTCACGCTGCGGGCGCACTTAAGCGAGGCCGAGGCCGCGCGCGTGGCCGTGAACCTCACGCGGCTCCAAGGCGCGACGCTGCATGCGCGGCTGCGCCGCTACTACCCCCTTGGCGGACTCGCGACCGCCGCGATAGGCTACGTAAGCCGCATCACCCAGGGCGAGCTGCAAGGGCGCAAGGCCGAACGCTATTTCGGCTATCGCCACATCGGTCAACTGGGGGTGGAAAAGAGCTACCAAAAGGAGTTGATGGGACGGATCGGATTCAAGGACGTCGAGATGGATGCCGAGGGGCGGGCGGTCAAGGTCCTAAAGCGCATACTGCCGCACGCCGGCCACAACCTGTATCTGAACATAGACGCCCAGATGCAGGCGATCGGGGAACAGATGCTCGGCCAACGGCCGGGCAGCGTGGTCGCCCTCGACCCCCGGACCGGTGCGGTCCTGACGCTTATCAGCAGCCCCATTTACGACCCCAACCCCTTTGTCAACGGCATCCGCGAAAAGGCCTACCGGGCGCTCGCCACCAACCCCGACGGCCCGCTCGACAACCGCGCGATCAACGGCCTCTACCCCCCGGGCTCCACCATCAAGCCCTTCTACGCCTACGCGGCCCTGCAGACGCGCTGGTTCCATCCGCACCGACGCATCATGTGTCCCGGCTACTATCACCTGCCCCATAGCACGCACCTCTTTCATTGCTGGAAACCGCTCGGCATGGGGCGCGTGGACCTGAAGAAAGCCATAGAGGAGTCCTGCGACGTATACTTCTACCGGCTGGCGTTCAAGCAAGGTATCGACCGCATGACCCGCTATCTCGGCTACTTCGGTTTCGGACACAAGACCGGCATCGACCTCCCCGGCGAATTTCGCGGACTCGTGCCGACCAAGGCGTGGATCAAGACGAGCGGAAGGCCTTGGTACCCCGGGCAGACGATCATCACCGGCATAGGCCAGGGCCCCCTGCTGGTCACGCCCTTGCAGCTCGCCGACGCGGTGGCCGCCATCGCCAACCATGGGATCCGCATGCGCCCGGAGGTGGTGCGCGGGATCGTGAACCCGGTCACCCACCACGTGCGCTACCTGAAACCGCATGCCTATCCGGCCCTGCCGCGGCGCCGCAAGAACAGTCTGAAGCGGTTGATTCGGGACATGACACAGGTAGTCGAAGGGCCGCACGGGACGGCGCGGGGCATCGCCTACGACCTCCCGTACAAGGTCGCCGGCAAGACCGGGACCGCCCAGCTCTGGAACGTCGTGCCCGGCTACAAGGGCAAGCACATCCGCTCCGATGCCCTGTTCATCGCCTTTGCGCCCGCAAACCACCCGCGCATCGCGATCGCGGTGGTCGTGGAGCACGCCGGCTTCGGGGCGCTGGCCGCGGCGCCGATCGCGCGCGCCCTCATGAACTTCTACCTCCTGGGCCACGTCCATGTGCGGCCGCAGAACCAGTCGCGGCCGCAGATCGCGCTGGCAAGGACTACGCCGTGACCCTCTTCGAGCGCTGGCACCTCGACAAACCGCTTTTTGGCGCCCTTGCGCTGCTGGCCGCCATAAGTCTCGTCGTTCTCTACAGCGCGAGCGGCGAAAGCCTGCACTTTGCGCTGGACGACGCCATACGCCTCCTGATCGGGTTTGCGATCATGATCGGCGTGGCCCAGATCCCCCCCGAGACCTACCAGCGCTGGTCGGTACCGGCCTTCACCCTCGGCGTATTGGGGCTCGCCGGGGTTTTGGCGATCGGGGTCGTGCGGTTCGGGGCCCGCCGGTGGATCGCCCTGGGACCCCTGTCGATCCAGCCGTCGGAATTCATGAAGCTTCTCGTGCCCATGGCCCTGTCGTGGTACTTCTCCCGCAGCCACCTTCCGCCGCGCCTCGGGCGCCTCGCGGGGGCCGCCCTTATCCTGCTCGTGCCCGTGCTCCTGATCGCCAAGGAGCCGGACCTCGGGACCGCGCTTGTCGTGCTGCTCGCCGGCACCATCGTCCTGTTCCTGGCGGGGATCGGCTGGCGGACGATCCTTTCGGTCGGGCTAACGGCAACTCCCATTCCGTAATGAGCCGATCGGCCAACTCCGGGTTCCATGTGGGGTAAAAAGATGCGGTATATTGGATCAGCTCCGCTACACGCATCCATGGATATAATTGAATAACCTGCGGGACATACCCCAGACGGGCCTTTGCTCCGGCGGAAAGTGACCATGCGGATTCACCCAGAAGTTGACATTCGCCTGATGTGGGACGCAGCAATCCCAGGGCACATTTAATGAGAGTGGTTTTTCCCGCACCGTTCGCCCCCAGAAGCCCCACAGTGGCTCCGACCGGAATTTCCATATCCACGCCGCGCAGAGCGTCTTTCAGGCCAAAGGTTTTGGTCAAATTCTTAATGCTGATGACGTTGGTCATAGTGTGCTCCTTGCTTGATCGTATTTCATCTCGGTGCTCATGGACTCACTGAGCATCTCATGCAACTCCTGCGGTGAAATGTCCAGTAACCGGGCCTTATGCGCCACTCGGCGGAGTTGCGCCAGCAGGTCCCGGGTTTGTGCTGTTTTATGTCGCTCCGCAACGGTATTGGACCGTACAAATGTGCCGCTGCCGTGGCGGGTTTCCAGCCAGCCCTCGGTTGTCAGACGTTCATAAACATGCAGAATGGTGTTTTGATTTACGGCC
>DAIDMD010000034.1 GCA_027449165.1 Acidiferrobacter sp.
TGGTCGACACCGGCGGCATCGTGCGCGACCACGATCCCCTGGCGGCCCTGATCGCCACCCAGACGAGGCTCGCGCTCGCCGAGGCCGACGCGGTGATCTGCGTGGTCGACGGCCGGGAGGGCCCGAACCCCGACGACTTCCTGATCGCAGACCAGATCCGGTCGCTCAACCGCCGTCTGTGTCTGGCGGTCAACAAGACCGAGGGGCTGGAGCCGGAGATCGCGGTCGCCGAGTTTCACGCCCTGGGTCTGGGTCAGCCCTATGCCATCGCCGCGACCCACAACCGCGGGCTCGATGCGCTCATGGAGGCGGCCCTGGCGGGATTCCCGGCGGCCGCCGAGGAGCCGCAGGCCGGATCGGGCATGCGCATCGCGCTCGCCGGACGCCCCAACGTCGGCAAGAGCACGCTTGCCAACGCGCTGCTCGGCGAGGAGCGGGTGGTGGTGTCGGACCGGCCGGGGACCACGCGCGACAGCGTCCACATCCCGTTTACCCGCGACGGCAAGGACTATGTCCTGATCGACACCGCCGGCGTGCGCCGCCGCAGCCAGATCACCGATCCGCTCGAGCGCCACAGCGTGGCAAAGACCCTGCAGGCGGTCGACGAGGCGCATGTGGTGCTGCTCGTGTTCGACGCCCGCGAGGAGGTGAGCGAGCAAGACGTGACCCTCGCCGGACATATCCTGGCGCAGGGCCGGTCGCTCGTGCTCGTCGTCAACAAGTGGGAGGGGCTCGACGCCGCCCGGCGCGAGTGGATCCGCCGGGAGCTCGCGCGCCGGCTGCCGTTTTTGTCGTTTACCCGCCCGCACTTCATCTCGGCGCTTGAGGGGCTGCATATCGGGCCGTTGTTCCCGGCCATGGAGCGCGCCTACCGCTCCGGCGGCCGGACCCTGCCCACCCCCGAACTGAACCGGGTCCTGAAGGCGGCGATCGCCGCCACCGCCCCGCCCATGGTGCGCGGCCGGCGCATCAAGCCGAAGTTCGCCCACCAGGGCGGCAAATATCCCCCGCGGGTGATCGTGCACGGCAATCTCGTGGCCGAGACCCCCGATGCCTGGCGGCGCTATCTCGCCCAGCGGGTCCGCGAGCACTTCCGGCTCGAGGGCACGCCCGTCGAGATCGAGTTCCGCGAGGGCGAGAACCCGTTCGCGAATCGCCCGGCCAAGGCCCCGAGCGCGCGCGACGAGGCCAAGCGCCGACGCCTGAAGCGGTTTCGCAAGGCCCATTACGGCTGAACGGCCTTCACCTCGACGATAAGCTCCCCCTGGGCGAGCCGCACCCGCAGGGTGTCACCCGGGGCGTAGGCGCGCGCCTCGCGCGCCACCTGGGCGCGCGCGTCGGTCACGATCGCATAGCCGCGGTTCAAGACCGCCGGCGGCCCGGTGAGCGCCAGGGCGCGGGCAAGCAGGGCTGCGCGCTCACCCCGCGCCTTGAGGTCGTCGGCCATAGCCCGCAGCAGGCGGTCTTTCAGGAGGGCGTGGCGGGCCGCCAGGCGCTCCTGCATCGCCCCCGGGAAGCACTGGCGCAGCCGTTCGCCAAGACCGGCGAGCCGGCGTTCGCGGTCGCGCAGGGCGGCGCGGAAGGCCGCCGCAAGCCGCCCGGGCAGGGGCGCGAGATGCACGCGGTGGGCATGCAGCCGGGCGATCGGGGAGCGGCGTTCCAGCCTTTGGGTAAGCGCGATGAGCCCTGCGCGCCGCCGCGCCGGGTAGCCCGGCAGGGCCAGGGCCAGGCGCCGCATAAGCCCCGCCACCGCCAGGCGCTTCTCGGGCAGCCCGCGCAAGGGCTGGGCGATGAGCCGGCGCTTTAAATCATCGAAGCGCTGGATATGTTCGCGCACGACCCGCTCGAGGAGCCGCACGAGCCTGGCGTGCGCCTCGCGATGGCGCGCGCGCCACAGGGTCTGGTCGGGGCTCAGGAGCTCGGCGGCGGCCGTGGGGGTCGGGGCGCGCACGTCCGCGACCCAGTCGGCGATGGTCGTGTCGGTCTCGTGGCCGATGCCGGCCACGACCGGCAGCTGCGACCGGAAAATGGCCCGCGCCACGATCTCTTCGTTGAAGCACCAGAGATCCTCGAGCGAGCCGCCGCCGCGGGCCAGCAGCAGGACGTCGCATTCGCGCCGGGCGTTGGCCAGGTCGAGCATGCGGGCGATGGCCGCGCCCGCGTCCTTGCCCTGGACCGGGACCGGGTAGAGCAGCACGGCGATGGCCGGGAAGCGGCGCTTTAGGGTCGTGACGATGTCGTGCCAGACGGCGCCGTCCGGGGACGTCACGACGCCGATCCGGCGCACGAGGCTTGGCAGCGGCTTTTTGTGGCGGGCCTCGAACAGCCCCTCGGCCGCCAGCACGCGCTTTAGGGCCTCGAAGGCGCGGCGCAGGGCGCCTTCCCCGGCGTCTTCCATCTGCTCGACGATGAGCTGGAAGTCGCCGCGGCCCTCGTAGAGGCTGACGCGCGCACAGACGAGCACCTGCATGCCGTCGGCGGCCGGGCAGCACTGGCGCCGGGCGCTGCGGAACAGGGCGCAGCGGACCTGGGCGCGGGCGTCTTTCAAGGTGAAATAGATATGGCCGGACGACGGCTGGGACAGGTTGCCGATCTCGCCTTCGACCCACACCCGCCCCAATCGGCCCTCGAGCAGGCCGCGGACCTCCTGGTTCAATTGGGAGACGGTGTAGACGGGGAGGCCCTGTCGGTAGGGCAGCGGGCTGTCGGTTTCCATCGCCGCACCATACCCCGAAAGCCCCGGGCGGGGAACCCGGGGCGGCCTGCCGGGGCTGGGTGGTTTAGCCGGGGTAGTAGGGCTTGGCGTGGGCGTTGGCGGCGGCCTGCTTCTCGGCGGTCTGGCATTGCAGGATGACCATGTTCGCGGCCTTGATGGCCGCGCCGTAGTCGCCCTTGGCGTCGGCCTTGCGGGCCGCCGCGAGCAGGTGGGGGCTGGCAAGCCACAGGGCGCCGTGGGCACGGGCGTCTTTCACCGCGATGCTCGCCTGTTTGAGGCGCGCGGCGGCCACGGCGCTTGGCGAGGCCTGGTGGGCCGCCATGTGGGCGCAGCCCCCCAATACCAGCGCGCACGCGGTCACAAGGGCGGTTTTTCTCATCGTTGGCTCCTCTTTAAGTGGTGTCGCCTTAGTGTATAGACGTTTAGGCCCAAAACACAAAGCGCCCGCGGCCTTGCAGCCCCGGTCCGGGCGTTTACGGCCGCCCGGGCTTTCCGTATAATGCCGCATGCGTATCGTTCAAGAAGCCCTGACATTCGACGATGTCCTGCTGTTGCCGGATCATTCCCGGGTTCTGCCGCGCGACGTCGACCTGAAGACGACACTCACCCGCCACATCCGTCTCAATATCCCCATCCTGTCGGCCGCCATGGATACCGTGACCGAGGCGCGGGCGGCGATCTGCCTCGCCCAGGAGGGCGGGCTTGGGGTGATCCACAAGAATCTGACCGCCGCGCGCCAGGCCGACGAGGTCCGGCGCGTGAAGAAGTTCGAGAGCGGGGTCATCAGCGACCCGGTGACCGCGACCCCGGACATGACGGTGCGGGCGGTGCTGGGTCTTATGCGCAGTCATCACGTCTCGGGCGTCCCGGTCATCCGCGACGGTGAATTGGTCGGCATCGTGACAAGCCGCGACCTGCGCTTCGAGACCCGCAACGACGAGCTGATCGCGCACATTATGACCCCCAAGGAGCGCCTGGTCACCGTGCGCGAGGGGGCCTCGCGCGACGAGATCCAGGGGCTTTTGCACAAGCACCGCATCGAGCAGGTCCTGGTGGTCGATGACGCCTTCCGCCTAAAGGGGCTCGTGACCGTCAAGGACATCCAGAAGGCGACCGAGAAGCCCCTGGCGGTGAAGGACGCCAAGGGCCGGCTCAGGGTCGGGGCGGCGGTCGGCGTCGGGGCCGGCACCGAGGAGCGGGTCGAGCGGCTGCTCGACGCCGAGGTGGACGTGTTGGTGGTCGATACCGCCCACGGCCACTCCGAGGGGGTCCTCAAGCGCATCCGCTGGATCAAGAAGCACTATCCGAACGCCGAGGTCATAGGTGGGAACGTCGCCACCGGCGATGCCGCCCGCGCGCTCGTGGACGCCGGGGTCGACGCGGTCAAGGTGGGCATTGGGCCGGGCTCGATCTGCACCACGCGCATCGTCGCCGGGGTCGGCGTCCCGCAGATCACCGCGATCGACAACGTGGCGCAGGCCCTGGCACGGACCGACGTGCCCCTGATCAGCGACGGCGGGATCCGCTATTCGGGGGACATCGCCAAGGCAGTGGCGGCTGGCGCGCACACGGTGATGATCGGCAGCCTGTTCGCCGGGACCGACGAGGCCCCGGGTACGGTCGAGCTCTACCAGGGCCGGTCGTACAAGACCTATCGCGGCATGGGGTCCCTCGGGGCCATGCAGGACGGGTCGAGCGACCGGTAT
>DAIDMD010000035.1 GCA_027449165.1 Acidiferrobacter sp.
ATCGAGGACTTCAAGCCCGTCGCCTTCCATGTCCCGGTTGTGACGTTTCGTCACAGTAACGGAGATTATGCGGCGACCTGGCAAGCTCCAGAGGGTGCCCCCGGCCTTGATGCCGAAGGGCGGCTGATCGATGCCGCGCGCGCCGATGCCATCGCCGCCGCCGTCCGCGGCAAATCCGGGACGGTCCGGTCGGCCGAATCCACCGACGGCCAGGAGGGCCCGCCGTTGCCGTTCTCCCTCTCAAAACTCCAGGCGGCAGCATCCGCCAAGCATGGTTTGAGCGCCCAGGAGACGCTGGCGGCGGCCCAGGCCCTGTATGAGACCCACAAGCTGACGAGCTACCCGCGTACCGATTGCCAATACCTGCCGGAATCGCAACGGGAGGCGGCGCGCGAGGTACTGGCGGCGGTCGCCAGCGTCAACCCAGCGATGCGCGATCTTATTAAAAACGCTGACCTCGCGCTGGTCGCTGCGGCCTGGAATGATAAGAAGATCACGGCCCATCACGGCATCATCCCGACCACCCATGGCGGGGTGTCGCTGATGACCCTGACCAATACCGAGCAACAGGTGTACGACCTGATCATCCGCGCCTACCTGGTCCAGTTCTACCCCGCCCACACGTTCACGAAGACCGTGATCGTTACGGAGGCGGGCGGCCACGCATGGGAGGCCAAGGGGCGGGTTGTGAAGACGGTCGGCTGGCGCGCCGTTATGCAACCGGACGCCGACAAGGACCGCGAGGCCGAGCCGACCTTGCCCGCCATGCGGTCGGGGGATTCCGTGACGGTCACGGATGCGCGGGTGGACCACCGGACCACCAAACCGCCCGCCCGGTACACCGACGGCACGCTGATCGCCGCCATGTCATCCGTCCACAAGCTGGTCACGGATCCGAAGATCAAGGCTCGCCTGAAAGAGACCAGTGGCCTCGGGACGGAGGCCACCCGCGCCAACATCCTGGAGACCCTAGTCAAGAGGGAATTCATCGAGCGGAAAGGCAAGCAGGTCATCAGCACCCCGCGCGGGCGCGCCCTGGCCGCTGCCTTGCCGCCCGTCCTGACCGATCCGGGCGTCACGGGGTTGTGGGAGGACGCCTTGAGTGAGGTGGCAGCGGGCGCCCGGACGCTCGCGGAGTTCGAAGAGCGCCAAAAGGCCTTTATGGTGAAGCGCATCGAGGAGGCCAAGGCAGGCCCACGCCTGCAGATGCCCGCCGTCTCCACCGCATCCGGCGGCCAAGGCGGTCAGTCGGCGGCCAGGCCCGGACGTCCGGGGCGTCCGGCCGGCGGGCAAAAGAAGCGGCGATTTCCGCGCCGAGCGTAGGTATGTGAGCAGCACTCTAAATCTCAATTCGGAGACTTTTTATGACACAGAAGGTAATGATATCTGAAAGCGCTTTTCGTGCCGCCTGGGACGCTGTCGAGGCCACGGTCAGTATCCCTGGCGTTAGCATTGACACCGACGACGCCCCATTGTCGGTTCGTCGCGACCTCCTATGGTCGATCCGCCGCGATGACATCGCCGCGGCGTGGGTCGCTTTTGATAAAGGGGGAGGACTCGGGTTCACTGATAACCCAGCAATGCGCGACCCTGCCGCCCGCCGGGAATTCTTCCCCTACGAGATGATCGCACTCATTATGCGCGCCGAGGCGGAAGTCGAGATGCTGGAGGAGTCCCCCGTCGTCGGTCTACCAAACTAGCCTTCCCTTCATGGGCGTCCCCGCCCCGCATCGTTGAGCCTCATCCCACGGGGCTCTTTTTTTGCCTTGGATTTTGGATATTTCCGGGGCGGCCCGGGTGGAGACGGGCGGATGGTCCGCCCACAAGGAGAACCTATGATCAGTCATAAATCGCAACTCATCGCTGTCCTGGCCCTGGCGGCCATGCCCTGCATCGCATCGGCCAACGGCGCGCGTGTTCAGGTCGGCGGGCTACAGGACCACGTTTCGTTCGGTGGCGGCACCGCCAACCTGTCGGGCGCCTTTCTCGGTATCAGCGGTGTCTCCCGTCGCCTGGGCGGCATCGGTATCCGTGCGCGTTTGGGGTACGCTGATGGTTTCGGCGCATCGCTGGAAACCCTGGGCGTACGTGTGGTCGGATCACCCCACCAGCGCATCAGCCCTTATGCGTCCCTTGGCGTGTTGGACTTGAGTAGCCTAGCGGTGCCCCCGACGACCTCGTACGTCTTCAATCAATCGACCTTTACCGGGTCGTTCGTCACCACAAACCTCCCTCCCGTGAGCGTGGTAATGGGTGACGTGTTCGCAGGCCTACGCGGGCGCTATGTGGTCAACCCCCGCCTGTCCCTTATGGCGCACGCCGCCATGGGTGAGGGTGTCGGCGGGTCGGTGACCGGCCTGGCGCCGCAGTCCGGCACCGGTAGTATGCTCGCTACCTCGTTTGGGGTCGCCATGCGCTACCGGGTCACGAACCGGCTGAGCGCGGGGGTGAGTTACACACAGGAATCCATCCCTGCGCGTGGATCAACCTTCAAGAACGACGGCATCGAGGCACGGGTTTCGTACCTCTTCAACTAAGCCCCCACTCTCCTCATTAGCCCCGGCCCAAACCGGGGCTCTTTTTTTTGGATATTTCCGCTC
>DAIDMD010000036.1 GCA_027449165.1 Acidiferrobacter sp.
CGCGCCGTCGCTTTCGAAACGTACGGTATGGTCCGCGAGGCCCTGGGGTTCACCTCGAGCACATAAACGTCCTGGTCCTTGATCGCGAACTGCACGTTCATCAGGCCGACCACGTCCAGGGCCCGGGCCAACGCCACGGTCTGCCGGCGCAATTCGTCTTGCAGCGCCTCCGACAGCCCGAAAGGCGGCAAGGAGCACGCCGAATCGCCGGAATGGACGCCGGCCTCCTCGATGTGCTCCATGATCCCGCCAATCACCACGCGCCGGCCGTCCGAGACCGCATCCACATCGACCTCGACGGCGTCGCTCAGGAACCGGTCGAGAAGGATCGGGCTGTCCTCGGATACGCGCACAGCGATACGCATGTACATCTCGAGATCGTCCCGGTTATGGCAGATCTCCATGGCCCGTCCGCCCAGCACATACGATGGCCGGACGACCAGCGGATACCCGGTCTCCTCGGCCAAGAGCACCGCCTCTTCGGTGTTGCGCGCGATGCGATTGGGCGGCTGCAGCAGCCCAAGCTCCTCGATCAGCCTCTGGAAGCGCTCGCGATCCTCGGCCAGATCGATGGACGCCGGACTCGTGCCCACGATGGGCGCGCCGTTGGCCGCGAGCCCCTCGGCAAGCTTCAAGGGCGTCTGGCCGCCGTACTGCACGATCACGCCGGCGGGCCGCTCGATGTTCGTGATCTCGAGCACGTCCTCGAGCGTCAGCGGCTCGAAATACAGCCTGTCCGAGACGTCGTAGTCCGTGGACACCGTCTCCGGATTGCAGTTGACCATGATCGTCTGATAACCGCTTGCCCGCAAGGCGATCGAGGCATGGACGCAGCAATAATCGAACTCGATCCCCTGCCCGATGCGGTTGGGGCCGCTGCCGAGCACGACGACCTTGGCGCGATCCTCGGGACTCGCCTCGCACTCGGCCTCGTAGGTCGAGTACATATAGGCGGTCGCCGAGGCGAACTCCGCGGCGCACGAATCGACCCTCTTGTAGACCGGGCGGACGCCATGCGCGTGCCGAAACGCGCGCACCGTATCCTCGTCGAGACCGAGGAGCGTTGCGATCCTGCGGTCGGAAAACCCGCGCCGCTTCCAGTCGCGCAGCCGCGGTACGTCGGCGTCTTCCAGCGCGCCCGACGCCCCGCGCCCCTCGATCTCGCCTTCGGCGGCGACGATCTCGGCGATCTGCGCCACGAACCATGGATCGATGTGCGTCAAATCGTGCACCTCGTCGACCGTAAAGCCCGCGCGCAGGGCGTCGGCGACGTACCACAGGCGCTCGGCCCCGGGGACCGTCAGTTCCTGGACCAGCCGGTCGCGCACGGCCTTCGGGTCCCCCGAGCGGTCGACGCGCGGCTCGAATCCGTAGCTGCCGATCTCGAGGCTGCGCATGGCCTTTTGCAGGGACTCCTGGAAGGTACGCCCGATCGCCATGGCCTCGCCGACCGACTTCATCTGGGTCGTCAGGGCCGGATCGGCCTTCGGAAACTTTTCGAACGTGAAACGCGGGATCTTCGTGACCACATAATCGATGCTGGGCTCGAACGACGCCGGCGTCGCGCCGCCGGTGATCTCGTTGCGCAGTTCGTCGAGCGTGTAGCCTATGGCCAGCTTGGCCGCGACCTTCGCGATCGGGAAGCCCGTGGCCTTGGACGCGAGCGCCGACGACCGCGAGACGCGCGGATTCATCTCGATGACGATCATCTGGCCGGTCTTGGGATTGATCGCGAACTGGACGTTCGATCCGCCGGTCTCCACGCCGATCTCGCGCAACACCGCGATACTGGCGTCACGCATCCTCTGGTACTCTTTGTCCGTTAGGGTCTGCGCGGGGGCCACGGTGATGGAATCGCCGGTATGCACGCCCATCGGGTCGACATTTTCGATCGCGCAGACGATGATGCAATTGTCGAGGCGGTCGCGCACGACCTCCATCTCGAATTCCTTCCACCCGATGATGGATTCCTCGATCAGGAGCTCGCGCGTCGGGGAGGCATCCAGCCCGCGCTCGCACAGCTGCACGAACTCCTCGCGGTTGTAGGCGATCCCGCCTCCGCTTCCGCCGAGCGTGAACGAAGGCCGGATGATGGCCGGGAACCCCACCAGGGCATGGACCTGCAGGGCCTCTTCGAGGCTGTGCGCGATGGCCCCTTTGGCGACCCCGAGACCGATGGATTCCATCGCCTTCTTGAAGAGCTCCCGGTCCTCGGCCTTGTCGATGGCGGCCTTCGAGGCGCCGATCATGCGCACGCCATAACGCTCCAGGACGCCTTCGCGGTCCAGGTCGAGCGCGCAGTTCAGCGCCGTCTGTCCGCCCATGGTCGGCAACAGGGCGTCGGGACGCTCCTTGGCGATGATCCGCTCCAACACGCGCCAATTGATCGGCTCGATATAGGTGGCGTCGGCGAGATCGGGATCGGTCATGATCGTGGCCGGGTGCGAATTCACGAGGATGACCCGCAGGCCCTCTTCCTTCAGCGCCCGGCAGGCCTGGGTGCCCGAATAATCGAACTCGCAGCCCTGACCTATGACGATCGGTCCGGCCCCGATGATGAGAACACTCTGAATGTCGTCGCGCTTTGGCATCAGGACCCCGTAACCGCGCCGCCCGGTGCGCCCATGAGCGCCGCGAACCGCGCAAAGAGGGGCGACACGTCATGCGGTCCCGGACTCGCCTCGGGGTGCCCCTGAAAGGAAAACACCGGCCGGTCGATGTGCGAGAACCCCTGGACCGAGCCGTCGAAGAGCGAGCGGTGCGTCACGCGCAGGCAATCGGGCAGGCTCGCCTCGTCCACGGCAAAGCCGTGGTTCTGGCTCGTGATCAGCACGCGCCCCGAGTCGACGTCGAGGACCGGGTGATTGGCGCCGTGGTGCCCGAACTTCATCTTCACGGTGCGGCCGCCCAAGGCCAGTCCCAGCACCTGGTGGCCGAGACAGATGCCAAAGAGCGGCACCCGCGCCGCGACGAGCTCCTGGGCGGCGGCGATGGCGTAGCCGCACGCCTTCGGATCGCCCGGCCCGTTCGAGAGAAATACGCCGTCGGGATTCAGGGCGAGCACCTGCGCCGCCGGGGTCTGCGCGGGCACGACCGTGACCCGGCAGCCGACATGCACGAGGCTGCGCAGGATATTGCGTTTCACGCCGTAATCATAAGCCACGACATGGAAGCGGGGCGGGGGCGCGGGGGTCTCCCACAGCCCCTCGTCCCAGGCATAGGAACGGGACGTCGAGACGACCTTGGCGAGATCGAGTCCGTCGAGACCCGCGAAGGCGCGCGCCAAGGCGATCGCCGCCGCCGGGTCCCGGGCCGCGTCGCCGGCGACTATGGCGGCATTCTGGGCACCCTTCTCGCGCAGCCTGCGCGTGAGCGCGCGGGTATCGACGCCGGCGATGGCGATCACACCCTGGCGCCGAAGAAAGCCGCCGAGGTCCTCGGTCCCGCGGAAATTGCTGTAGCGGCCCGGGACGTCGCGCACGACAAGCCCGGCGGCATGGACGCGCGCGGCCTCCATGTCCTCGGCATTGATCCCGGTGTTGCCGATGTGGGGGTAGGTCAGCGTGACGATCTGGCCCGCGTACGAGGGATCCGACAAGATCTCCTGATAGCCGGTCATCGCCGTGTTGAACACGAGCTCGCCCTGAGCCGCCCCCGCGGCGCCCACGGACTCCCCGACGAACACTGTGCCGTCGGCGAGAGCAAGCAATGCCGGATGCGCCACGGTACCTCCCGCCTCAGGGTTTACATACAAAAGCGGGAGCCGCTCTTCGCCGCCCCCGCCCGGAAAACGAGTCATTCACAAAGGATTTGTCCGGCGATTGTAACGGGATGGCCGCACGAAATCAACGCAGGCCCAAGACGTCCTGCATGTCGTAGAGGCCCGGCCCGCAGCCGCCCAGAAAGCGCGCCGCCCGCAGCGCCCCCTCGGCGAACACCTGGCGATTGTCGGCGACATGAGCGATCTCGAGGCGCTCCGAAGGCAGCGCCAGATAAACGCGGTGCTCGCCCACGATCTCGCCGGCCCGCAGACTGGCGAAGCCTATGGTGCCCGGGACCCGCGCCGCCTGCCGGCCGTGCCGATCATAGGCGGCCACGTCCGCCAGACGCTGGCCGCGGGCGCGGGCGGCGACCTCGCCCAACCGGAGCGCCGTCCCCGAAGGGGCGTCGACCTTATGGCGGTGGTGGGCCTCCAGGATCTCGATATCGGCGTCCGCGAGCGCGCCCGCGGCGATCTCCAGCAGATGCAAGGCCAGGTTGACGCCGACGCTCATATTGGCGGCCACCACGAAACGCCCCTGGCCGGCCAAGGCCCGCAGCCGCTCCTCGGCCGGGGCCGGAAGGCCGGTGGTGCCGATGACCGCACCCTTTCCGAGTCGGGCGCAGATCTCCGCGTACGCCACGCTGGCCTCGGGGCGCGTGAAGTCGATCAGCACGTCGCAGCCGGCGATGACCTCCTCGGGCACATCCGACACGCGAACCCCGAACGGCTCGCCGCCGGCCAGGACCGCCGCATCCTGCCCGCAAATCTTATCGCCGGCCCGCACGAGCGCGCCCGAAAGCCGCAGATCGGCCGACTCGCGCAACGCCGCGAGCACGGCGCGCCCCATGCGGCCGGTGGCCCCCGCCACGGCAATCCTCATAATAACCCCCCCCAGAACGCCCGCCGCGCCCGCGGCCGGCCCGATCCGCCCCTATCC
>DAIDMD010000037.1 GCA_027449165.1 Acidiferrobacter sp.
GGCCAAAAGCCCGGTCGCCTACTGGGGCCCGGTGCACGTTTTTCTCGTGGCGGCGTTTTTCATCCTGCTTACGGTCGAGACCGATCGCCTGCCCATCCACTCGGCCATCCCCTACGAGATCTACATGATCGACGAGGCGCGCATCCTCGAATATTCGGGGCCGCTGCTCGCGCTGTTCCGATGGGCCTCATGGATGAAGCAGTTCATCCTGTACACCATATTCCTGAACGTGTTTCTGTTCCCCTGGGGCCTCGCGCATTCGGGCCGCCCCGAGGATCTTCTGGCCGCCGTCGGCTGGATCCTCGCCAAATACGCGGTGCTGGGCCTCGTCATGGCAGTCATCGACACCGCGCTGGCGCGACTGCGCTTCTACCGCTACCAGGAGCCGCTCGCGGCCTCGTTTCTTTTCGCGGTGCTCGCCATCGTGGCCTACAGGGTCTGACCCATGCCCATCCTGTCCTTCGGTCCGCTCGCCGCTTCGCTCTTTACGGTGCTCGCGATCGTCAGCCTGTTCCTATCCTTCGTCATGCTGGGCTCGCACTGGCTCAAAAACCACATCTACGCCTTTGCCCTCGAATCGTGGACGATCGCGGCCCTTTCCGCCGCGGTCGGCTACTTCGGCCACTACCAGGAGCTCTATATCATCGCCGTCCTGACCGCGCTCTTTCGCGGCACTCTCCTGCCCTATCTCATATTGCGCCTCATGGCCAAACTGCATCTGGAGCGCGAATTCACCGCGCTCCTCAGGCCGTCGTCCAGCCTCGTGCTCGGGACCGTCCTCGTCATCGTGGCCTTCCTGGTGGCGCGCCACCTCGGGGTCCGCGTCGCCCCGGATGACCGAATCGTCATCCTGGCCCTGACCTGCATGCTGAGCCTGAAGCTGATCGGCTTTCTCATGATGATCCTGCGCTCGGAGGCGATCAGCCATATTCTCGGGCTGCTCGTCATCGAAAACGGCATATTCCTGGGGTCGCAGATCCTGGTCCCGGGGATGCCGCTTTTGCTCGAACTCGTGATCCTGTTCGATCTCTTGATCATCGTCCTGACGTTCGGCGTCCTCATGCGCTACCTGCAGCTTCACGCCGGAACCACAAGCAGCCGCCACCTGCAAAGGCTGGTGGGCTGATGGCCATCCTCATCCTCATCCTCATCCTCTGCCTATGGCTTGGCCCGGCGCTCGCCATCGCGCTCATCCTGATCAGTCGCCGGCCGCGGGCCGCGGAATTCCTCAATCTCGGCGCCTCGGCCGCGAGCCTGGCCGCGAGCCTCGCCTTGATCGCGAGCGCGCCGGGGCGGTCGATCGTCCTGGGCGACCACTTCCTGGTGTCGACCCCGCTCGGTCTCTGGGTGGTCCTGTGCGTCGCGATCGTGTATGTGCTCGCCTCGATATACGCCATAGGCTACATGCGCCTGCTCGTCGAAGAGGCCCGGCGGCTGCCTTGGTTCTACGCGCTTTTCAGCGGATTTGCGCTCACCATGTTCGTCGCGCCGCTCATGAACAATCCCGGCATCTACTGGATCGTCATCGACCTGACCACCATCGTGAGCGCCTTCCTCGTGGGCTTCGAGCGCGAGGCCGAGAGCGCCGAGGCCGCCTGGAAGTACATCATCATCGTCTCGGCCGGGCTGTCGCTCGCGCTTTTGGGCATCATCCTCTTCTACTGGGCCGGGACCTTCTCGTTCGGGCCGGTCTACGACATGACCTGGCGCCACCTGCGGCTCATGGCACCGCACGCCCCGCACGCCCTGCTCTTGCTCGCCTTTCTGCTGACGCTCATCGGCTTTGGCACGAAGGTCGGCCTGGCGCCCATGCACACCTGGCTCCCCGACGCCCATAGCGAAGGCCCGGCCCCGGTCTCGGCGCTGCTGTCGGGCGCGCTCCTCAACACCGCCATGCTGGGGGTGGTGCGGTTCCTGACGGTGCTCGACGCAGGGGGGCTTGGACGCGCCGGCCACATCGCGCTCTGCGTCCTGGGGGCGCTGTCGCTGGCCGTAGCCGCGCTTTTTATCGTGCGCCAGACCGGCGCCAAGCGCCTCATGGCCTATTCGAGCATCGAACACATGGGGGTCGTGGCACTCGGCTTCGGGTTCGGCGGGGTGCTCGGCATCGCCGGGGCCATGTACCACATGCTGAACCACGCGCTGAACAAGTCCCTCATGTTCTTCGGCGCCGGCGACATGATGCGCGCCTACCGGAGCAAGGACATGAGGGCCATGCGCCGGATCCTGCGGTTTTATCCCGCGACCGGCACCGCCTGGCTCCTGGGGGCGGTCGCCATCACCGGCGCGCCCCCGTTCGGCCTGTTCCAGAGCGAGCTTGCGATCCTGCGCGCGGGCATGGCGGGCCCCGAGGTCTGGGCCGTGGCGGTGATGGCGGTGCTCCTGATCGTGATTTTCATAGGTTTCCTGGCGCACTTCCGGCGCATGGTCGCAGGCCCCGCGCCGGCCGCCGGGCACGAGCCGCGGCTTGCGTTCGGCCCGTGGATGACGGTCCCCTTGTGGCTGGCCCTCATACCCTTGACCGTTCTGGGCCTGTGGTGGCCGCCGATCTTGTGGCGCTTCTTCGCGCATGCCGCACGGGTGATCCGATGAACGACTGCGACGAACGGGTACTGTCGGCGGAGGCGCTGGCAATCGCGGCCCAGACCGCGCTGAACGAGGGACATCGCTTCGAGATGGCCTATGCCCGCCCCACACCGCACGGCCCCGAGATCCTCTACCTCGTCAATCGCGGACGCGGGCGGCCGTTCCTTTTGCTGCGCGTCCAGGGGGTGCGCGAGGTACCGTCGCTGGCCGCGATCGCGCCGCTGCTCGGCTGGTACGAGCGGGAGATGATGGAACTGTCGGGGATCGCCGTCACCGGACACCCCGAACCCTACCCGCTGCTTATCCACGAGGGCCGCCGGCTGTCGGTCCCGCCGCTCGGTGAGGATCCGGAGGAGCCGGTCTGGTCCGGCGAGGCCGCACCCCCGACCATGCCCGAGATCGAGGCCGATCAGGTCCAGGACCTGGTGTGGGGCCCGATCCGCGGGGACGTCCTCGAGACCGGCGAATTCCACTTCTCCTACATCGGCGAGGCGATCATCCACTACCACGCGCGCCTCGGTTACAAGCACCGGGGGTTGGAACGCAGGTTCCAGGGCCTGCCGGCGGCCTTGGGCGTGCCGATGGCCGAGCGCGTATCGGGCGTGGGCAGCGTCTGCCACGCGCTCGCCTATTGCCAGGCGGTCGAGGCCGCGCTTGGGATCGACGTACCGCCGCGGGCCCGGCTCCTACGGACCCTGCTGGCCGAGATCGAGCGGCTCTACAACCACTGTCATTACTTCGCGCTGCTCGCGAAGACCACGACGCTCAAGGTGGCGGCCGCCGAGGCCGAACTGCTCGAGGAACGCGTCAAGCAAATGGCCGGCCGGCTCACCGGCTCGCGGTTTTTGCGCAATCTCCTGTGTGTCGGCGGCCTGCGGCGCGACATCGGCCACGAGGGCCTGGACCGTGTCCTTACGGAACTCGGCCGCGACATCCACGCCCATCTCGATCGGCTAGGCCGTACCGCGGGCTATCTGGACCGCCTGATCGGCACCGGGGTCCTGGCCCGAGACGTGGCCTTCGACCAGGGCGCGACCGGTCCCGTGGCGCGCGCCTCGGGGCTCGATCGCGACATGCGCCGCGACCATCCCTACGCCGCCTATGGCGACCTGCGCTTTCTCGTGCCGGTGCGCGAGGCGGGCGACGCCAAGGCCCGGGCAGACGTGCGCGGCGAGTCGGTGCGCGAGGCGCTCGCCCTGATCGCGCAGGCGTCGGCGCGGCTTACGCCCGGGCCGATACGCGCGCAAGCCCCCGGGAAGACGTCGGGCGAGGGGCTCGGTTGGGCCGAGACCCCGCGCGGTTCGCTGTTCTACGCCGTACACGTGGAGGAAGGGCGGCTCGCCCGCGTCAAGATCAAATCGCCGTCGTTCTCGAATTGGCGGGTGTTTCCGTTTACCGTGCACGCGAGCAACATGATGGACTACGCCATCAACGAGGCAAGCTTCGGGCTTACCATCGCCGGCGTGGATCGCTAAGGGAGGGCACATGCCGCTCTGGACATGGGTGGGGCTCAAGGCCGGAAAGGCGACCACGGCGTGGCCGGGACGCGGGGCGGACGGCCAGGAAGGGGTCTACGGGATGCCGCGCCTCGACGCCACGCGGTGCCAGCCCGATTGCATCGGCTGCGCCGCCCACTGCCCGACCGGGGCGATATCCGCAGCCCCCCGCGTCGCCCTCGACTACGGCCACTGCATCGCCTGCCAGGCGTGCGTCGAGGCCTGTCCGGCAGGCGCCCTGCAGACCTCGTCCGACTGGGCCTTCGCGGTGCGCGACCGCGACGACCTCGTCTGGCGCGAGGACGGGCGGCCGGGCGCCCCGACCCGCCCGGCGCCCGCGACCGGCACCTTCGCGAAGAGTCTCCATATACGGCACATCGACGCGGGCTCCTGCAACGGCTGCGAATCGGAGCTCGCGGCGCTCAACAATCCCTTCTACAATCTCCATAGATTGGGCATCTTCTTTACGCCCTCGCCCCGATTCGCCGACGTCCTGCTCGTGACCGGCCCGGTGGTCGAGGCGATGCGCGCGCCGCTGCTGGCGGCCTACGCCGCCATGCCCGAGCCCCGATTCGTGGTGGCCACCGGCACCTGCGCGGTGTCGGGGGCGCCGTTCGCGGCAGGCTACGGGGGCGGCGGCGGCGTATCCCCCCTGATCCCCGTGGACGTCTGGCTGCCGGGCTGCCCCCCGAACCCGGCGGCGCTCATCCAAGCGTTGCTGGTCCTGCAGGGCCGCATGCCGGTGCGCGTGCGGGGAGGACGTTATGAGCCTTGACCTTTTCGGGGCCGCGGCGATCTTTTGGGGCCTTGCCATGCTGCTTGCGGCCGCCTGCCGGCAGGCGGGCGCGGCGCGCGCGGCGCTCGCGCTCGGTATCGTCTCGGCGCTCGGGGGCTGCCTCGCGAGCCTTCTCGGCGGCGGGGCGGCGGCCGCGCGTCTCTTCGCTTCGGGCGATACCCTCGTGCGGTTTCGCGTCGACCCGGCCGCGGCCTGGCTGCTCGGCTGGGGCCTGGCCGCCGCCCTGGCGGCCGTCGCCGCCGGGACGCCGGCCCGCCGCCCGCGCGTCTGGACGGCCGGAGCGTCCCTGTCCCTTCTGGGGGCGCTCGGGGTCGTAGGCGTGCAGGATGGGGTGTCGTTTCTGATCGCCTGGGAGATCATGAGCCTGGGCGGCGCGGTCTTGTTGATGGGCGACCAGCAAGGCCCGGTGGCGCCAAGCGGCCGCGCGGCGTTGTTCATGCTGGGGCTGCTCGAGGTCGGATCGGTCGCGCTGCTCGCCGCGGTCCTGATCCTAAGCGCCCGCCACATGGCGTTCGCCGCATGGCCCGAGACATTGCGCCACGCCTCGGACGGCCTGATCGTCTTGACGGGTCTCCTGCTGGTCGCCGGCTTTGGCGCGAAACTCGGTCTGCTCCCGTTCTACGAGTGGTATCCCGCGGCCTACGGCAGCGCGAGCGGGGCAAGCGGGGCCATTTTGTCCGGGGCGGTCCTCAACGCCGCATGGTTCGGCCTCGCGCGCGGGGTCTTTCAATGGGTGCCGCGATTCCCCGGGCTCACCGTCTTTGGCGGAGTCCTGGTGGTGATCGGGACGCTAACCGCCGTCCTCGCGATCCTCTACGCATTCCAGCAAGAGGATTGGCGGCGCCTGCTCGCGTTCTCGTCGGCCGAAAACGCGGCCGTGGCGGTCGTCGCCCTGGGCGCCGCCGTGCTGTTTCGCAGCGATCGCCTCCCGCTTCTCGAGGGCTTCGCGTTCACGGTGGGGCTTTTGCAGCTCGGCGGCCATAGCCTCGCCAAGGGCACGCTGCTGCTGACCGCCGATCACGTCCACGAGACCCGCGGCCACTACCAGATCGCCCAGAGCCATCTGCTCGCCCAAAGCCCGTGGACCCTGGGTCTCGGCGGCCTGTGCGCCGCAATGAGCCTCGCCGCCCTGCCGCCGCAAGCGGGCTTCGTGAGCGAGTGGTATCTCTTTCAGACGGTCTTTCAGGACTTCCGCCTGCATGAGGTCGGGGCCCAGATCGCGCTCGCGTTCGCGGGCGCCGGGCTTGCGCTCACGGCGGCCATTGCGCTCGCGACCATGGCCAAGCTCTTTGGGGTCGGCCTGCTCGGCAAAAACGGTGCGCAGGGCGCGCCCGGCAGCGTCCGGCGCGAGGGCGCCATCCTGGTCCTGGGCCTGGCGGTCCTCGGTTACGCAGTCGGCATGCCTTGGTGGATCCGCGGACTTATACACGGCAGGATCGCCCATGCCGGCCCTGCCGCCGCCTCGCTGACCCGCGGCCTGATCCTCGTGCCGCTGGATCCGCACTTCGCGTTCATCTCCCCGACCCTTCTCGTGATCGCAGGACCGCTGCTTGCGCTGGTGCCGCTCGGCATCCTGGCCTTCGGTCTCCGGTCGGGACGCCGCTCGGTGGCGACCTGGGCGCACGGCCTGGCCGCCCTTCCGCAGGCCAGCGCCACCACGGCGCTCGCGTTCTCGAATGCGCTCCGCGAGTTTTACAGCTTCGTGTACCGGCCCCGCACCGTGGCCAAGCAGCGCACGGAGAAGCGGTCCTACTTCATCAAGGCCGTGCGCTTCGAGTACGGACAGACCCCGCTGTTCGGGCCGGCGCTCTTTACCCCCGTCACCCGTTTCGTACGTGCCCTGGCGCGGCGCGCGAGCATCCTCCAGATGGGCTCCATGAACGCCTATCTGGCGTATATTGGGGTCCTGCTGCTGCTCGTTCTGGCATCCGTTTTTTGGGGATAGGCCATCGACACAACGAAAAGGGCATGCGATTGTTCGTACGGTCAATAGGCCCGAGGGCCTATCATGAGCCGTGGAAAGGGTTGCGGAGGTCCCATGAAGGACATATCGATCGTGCGTATCTACATAAAGGAAGGCGATAAGCTCGAGGGGCATAGCCTGATGCAGGAGATATTCTCGCTGCTGCACGACCAGCATCGCGTGCACGGGGTCACGGTGTTTCGCGGGATCGCGGGCTTCGGGGCCAAGGGCGTCGTTCACTCGGCGGACCTTTTGCGCATGACGGTCCATCTCCCGCTGGTCATGGAGTTTTTCGACGAACCCGAGACGATCGACGCGGTCATGCCGCTGCTGCAGAAGATGGTGCCGCCGGGGCACATTGTCCGTTGGCAGGCGGCGTGCAACTGCGCGGAATAGCCGGTCGATCCCGAAGGTCGCCCGGGAGCATCCGGCTCGGGATAGCGGCCAAGGGGCGTGATGGCGCTTTGAGCGGGACTCCCGCAAGCGCGATGATGACCCGATCGAGCCCTTGATGACCTCCGGCAGGAGGACGGGTCGGGCCGGCCGCCGACCCCACGCTCGCGTCACCACCCAGACGGGGTCCGTGCGGTCACGAGCGAGGGGGCTATCCGGTCATCGCTGCCAGAGGATATGCGTGGCCTCCAGAGGAACCGCGACACCCTGACGATGGGGCACAATGCGCGCCGTATAGTCGTACGCCGGTCGGTCGGCGTCGACCGACGCATTGTAGGCATAGCCGTTGACCGCGCCCACCAGTTTCTGGGCACGCGCCATCTCCCGGCAAACCGCGGGACCGCCGGCGACGCCGTCGGCATAAAGCTCGACCTGGACGAGATCGGGATCGAGCTCACCCAGATACACCTGGATCTCGAAGGTGTGCCGGCGGTCGGCTGTCGTCACCGTCACCTCGCCAAAGCGCAGGGCGCCCCAGTGCCGGTCCAGGGCATGGCGCCAATCGACGATCTGCGCACCCATGAGACCTTGGCCGGCGCTTCGCTGGCGAAAGGCCTGCGCCGCCGGAAGGTAGTGGTTCTCGGTGTATTCGCGTACGGCGCGGTTGGTGGAAAAGCGCGGCGTGAGCTGCGCCATGCTCTCCCGCATCCGGGCCACCCACGCCGTGGGAATGCCTTGCTCGTCGCGGGTGTAGAACGCGGGGATCACCTCGCGCTCCAGCAGGGCGTAAAGGGCCTGCGCTTCCGCCGCATCCCAGGACAGATCGTCGTCATGCTCCCGGCCATCCCCCAGCGCCCACCCCACGGCCGGCGTGTAGGCCTCGGCCCACCAACCGTCCAGTTCGGATAGATTGATGCCGCCATTGACGAGCGCCTTCATGCCGCTCGTGCCGCTGGCCTCCCATGGCCGCCGCGGGGTATTGATCCACACGTCGACCCCCTGGGCCAGCTGTTCGGCCAGAAGCATGTCGTAGTCCGCCAGAAAAATGGCATGAAGGTGCGCCTCGGGCCGCCTGATAAAGCGGATCCATTCCTGAATCAGGAGCTGCCCGGCGCGGTCGGCCGGATGGGCCTTGCCCGCGACGATGAGCTGCACGGGGCGCTGGGGGTTGCACAACAGGCGCAGCAGCCGCTCCTCGTCATGCAGCAGCAGATTCGGCCTCTTGTAGGTCGTAAAGCGCCGCGCGAACCCGATCGTGAGCACGTTGGGATCGAACAGATGTCTCGCGGCGTCGATCGCATACGCGGGGCGGCCCGTGGCGGTTCGCTGCTGGCACAATCGGTTGCGGACGTACTCGATCAGGGCCCGGGAGGTCTCGCTGCGGAATTGCCAGAGTCGGGCATCCGAGATGCGGCGAATGTCCTGTTCCATGGTGTCGACGGTCCCGAGCCAGCGGTCCTTGCCGGCGGCCTCCGTCCAGAGGTCGTCCGCCGCGGCCGAGTCCCAGCTGCGCATGTGGACGCCGTTGGTCACGTGTCCGACGGGGACCTCCGGGGTCGGCCAGCGCGGGAACAAGGGCTGAAAAAGCCGCCGGCTCACCTCGCCGTGCAGGCGGCTCACCCCGTTTATTGCCCCGCTCCCGCGGATCGCCAGATAGGCCATGTTGAAGTCCTCGGCGCGATCGCCGGGATTTTGCCGGCCCAGGGCGAGAAAGTCCTGGACGGGGATGCCGAGCTGCGTCTGCGCGTACCCGGCCATGAAGTGTTCCATCAGGGCCGGCGGGAACCGATCGAGACCCGCGGCCACGGCGGTGTGGGTGGTGAAGAGATTCCCGGCGCGGGTGGCCGCCAGTGCCGCCTCGAACGGCTGGTTGGTTTGCCGCATGAAAGTGCGCGCGCGCTCCAGGATCGCAAACGCCGCATGCCCTTCGTTCAGATGGCAGACCTCCGGGGCGACGCCCAGCTCATCGAGCAGGCGCCAGCCGCCGATGCCGAGGACCATCTCCTGCATGAGCCGCAGATCCGGCCCGCCCCCGTAGAGCTCGCTGGTGATTCCGCGATAGGGCGGATAGTTGGCCACATCATTGCTGTCGAGCAGATAGAGCCGGACCCGGCCGACCTGGACCTGCCAGGCCCGCAGCCAGATCGGGTAACCGGGCAGATCGAGCTGAAGGCGCACCCACTCCCCGTTGGGCCGGCGCAAGGGGACGATCGGCATCTGTCCCGGATCGTTGTAGGGAAACATCGCCGCTTGCCGCCCATCGCGATCGATCAGCTGGCGGAAGTAGCCCTGCTGATAGAGCAGCCCGACACCGATGACCGGGATACCGAGATCGCTCGCGGCCTTGAGTTGATCGCCGGCCACATTGCCAAGCCCGCCCGAATAAATGGGCAGCGCCTCGCTCAACATGAACTCCATGCTGAAATAGGCGACTTGGGTCAAAGGGGACTCCGGGTGGGTTTGCCCAAACCAGGCCGGCGCCTGCGCAAGCCGGCGTTTGCGCTGCACCAGCTCATCGACCGTTTTGCGGAACTCCGAATCGGCTGCCGCGCGCTCGATCCGATCCCGGGAGACCGCCTGCAGGACTGCCCAGGGATTATGGGTACTCTCCCAGAGCGCGGGGTCCAGCTCCCGCCACACCCGGTCGGTGGCATGATTCCACGACCAGCTCATATCCAGGGCGAGCTCGGCCAACGCTTCGAATCCGCCGATCGCGGCCGGCAGCAGACTATCCAGAGGATGGCTGACAAACCCTTGGCTACCCATGAGACCCCCTTAGACTTCTTAAGGCCGCTGTCCCGGCGCCGCGACAGTAGCGGTCCACCCGGAGACCACGCGGCCTAGCGTGCCAGCGCCCGGTCGACGATCGCCTGGGCCTCGCTCAGCAGACGGCGCAGATGATCCTCGCCGCGAAAGCTTTCGGCATAGATCTTGTAGATGTCTTCGGTGCCGGATGGCCGCGCCGCAAACCAGCCATGGGCGGTGACGACTTTTAGGCCGCCGATGGGTGCATCGTTGCCGGGTGCGCGATCCAGCACGCGCTCGACCTTGTCGCCGCCGACGCGCATGATCCGCACCTGCCGCGGCGAGAGTTGCGCGAGGATTTGCTTTTGTGTCGGCGTGGCCGGCGCCTCGATACGATCCGCCACGGACTCGCCGAGGTCGCGGGTCAGCTTACGGTAGCCATCGCCCGGATCGCGCCCGGTCCGCGCCGTGATCTCCGCCGACAGCAGGGCCATCACGATACCGTCCTTATCGGTCGTCCACACGGTCCCGTCCGTGCGGCTGAACGACGCACCCGCGCTTTCCTCGCCGCCGAAGGCCAGGGCGCCGTCCAGGAGGCCTTCGACGAACCATTTGAATCCCACTGGTACCTCGTAGAGGGGACGCTTTAGACGGGCCGCGACCCGATCGATCAGCGCGCTGCTGACCACCGTCTTTCCGGCCGCGGCATGGGCCTTCCAGAGGCCGCGGTGGCGAAACAGGTAATCGATCGCCACCGCCAGATAATGATTGGGCGGCAAGAGCCCGCTTTCCGGCGTCACGATGCCATGGCGATCGTGGTCCGTGTCGCAGGCAAACGCGATATCGTAGCGATCCTTCAGGGCGATCAGCCGGCGCATCGCGTAGGCCGATGAGGGATCCATGCGGATGCGGCCGTCCCAATCCAGGGTCATGAAGCGGAAGGTCGGATCGATCTGTTCGCTGACCACGGTGCAATCGAGACGGTAATATTCGGCGATGCGCGCCCAATAATGGACGCCGGCGCCCCCCAGGGGGTCCACTCCCATGCGCAGGCCGGAGGCGCGAATCGCCTCGAGGTCGATCACGCGGGCCAGGTCGCGCACATAGTTTTCGAGGTAGTCATGCTCGTGGGTGGTGGCGGCGCGACGGGCCTCGTCATACGACACACGCCGCACATCCTTCAGCCCGTCTTCAAGCAGCGCGTTGGCGCAGGTCTCGATCCAGGCCGTGACGGCGGTCCCGGCCGGCCCCCCGTTGGGCGGGTTGTACTTAAAGCCGCCGTCCTCGGGCGGATTGTGCGAAGGGGTCACCACGATGCCGTCGGCGAGCCCCCTCCGGCGGCCCGCGTTGTAGCCCAGGATGGCATGGGAGACCGCCGGAGTCGGCGTATATTCGTCGCCCCTGGCGACCATGGTATGGACGCCATGGGCGGCCAGCACCTCCAGGGCGGTCTCGAAGGCCGGGCGCGACAGCGCGTGCGTATCGATCCCGATGAAGAGCGGCCCGTCGATCCCCTGGCCCCGGCGATATCGGCAGATCGCCTCGGTGATCGCGAGCACATGCGCCTCGTTGAAGCGGCCCTCCAAAGACGAGCCGCGATGCCCGGACGTGCCGAAACTGACCCGCTCGGCAGGACAGGCGGGGTCGGGCCGGCGGTCGGAATAGGCCGCGACAAGCCGCGCGACATCCACGAGTTCCGTGGCAAGCGCGATTTGACCGGCCCGCGGGCTTATCTGCGAACCCATCGATCCACGTCCCCCCTCTCCCTGTGCATGCGCGAGACCTCTCGTCCGGCGACCGAAAGTCATGGACGACGGATGGCGCGTTGTCCCTTACGGCCCCTGCTGGCGGCCCGCGGGGCGAGATTCCGCCTCCATGACAATATAACCCGCGGGACATTCGTGCGCGCAGAGTCCGCACCCTTTACAGTAATCGTAATCAATATGGTAACGGGCGCCCTCGGCGAGGGGCGCGCGGGATTTCAGCACCGCCTGATCGGGACACAAGGTCCAGCAATTGTCGCAGGCGAGACAGTCCCCGCAAGAAAAGCAGCGCTGCGCCTCGGCGCCTACCTTTTCGGGCGACAGGCCGGCGGCAATTTCCGCGCAGCCCTGCCGCAGTCCGGGCGGCAACAGGGTCTCTTCCGCCCGCGGCGCCCGTTCAAAATAGTTGAGATTGAGATCGGCGATCGCCATCGGTCGAGGGGCCGGTCCGGTCTCGTAGCGCCTGCCGGACAAATGGGCGTGCAGGGCAAGCGCCGCCTTGCGTCCGTCGCCCACGGCACCGCTGACCGTACCCCAGGCCCGCTCGCGGGCATCGCCGCCGGCATATATTGCGTCCCGCCCCGGCAGCCGCATGTCCTCACCCGCCGCAAAGAAGCCGTTCTCGGACAACAGCGATCCCATGCCGTCGGCATCCACCACTTGGCCTACGGCAGGGATCACCTGATCCACATGAAGGACCGTCTCGGTTCCTTCGAACGGCACGACCTCATAGCGCCCGTCGCCGCGCAGGAGTTTCTTCAACCGGACGAGTTCCACGCCCACGACCTTCTCGCCCCGCAAAATCAGGCGGCGTATCCCATGTTCCACGTGGATCGTGACGCCCTCCTCGATCGCCTGATCGATGTCGCGCGGCGCGGCCTTCATGGCCACATCGCGCGAGACGCCGGGGCCCGGCATGGCATCGTGGGTCACCAGATGCACCTCGGCCCCGGTTCGGGCGAGCACCCGCGCCATATCGATGGCGCTGTTTCCGCCGCCGACGATCAAGGCCGAATGAATGGCGGGAACGGCATCCAGGGCCACCCAGTCCTGCAAGAGCGTCAATGCGGGATGCAGGTCCTTAGGGGTGCGTCCGTCCACGTCCCAGCGCCGCGGCTGTTGGCGCCCCGGGGCCAGAAACACGGCGGCGTAATCCTGGCTCAGTTCGGCGAGCGAGACATGCTGCCCAAGGCGCGTGCGCCCCACGAAAGGGATCCCCGCCGCGAGCAGCCGCCCAATCTCGGCATCCAGCACCTCGCGCGGCAGGCGATAGCACGGCAGAGCCGTGCGCAGCGTGCCGCCGGCCTCCGGCAGGCGATCGATAACGGTCGCTCGTATGCCCAGCCGAAGCAGATGGTAGGCGCAGGACAGTCCGGCGGGCCCCGCCCCGACTACGGCCACCTCGGGGGCCTCGGCCGCCGGGGCCGGCAAGGGATAGTCCCACGCCGCGCGCACGGCCTCGTCTCCCAGCCATCGTTCCACGTTGTGGATGGCAATGGCGGCATCGAACTGGCCGCGATTGCACGCCGACTCGCAGGGATGCTCGCACACCCGGCCGGTGATAGCGGGCAAAGGATTGAACGCCACTAGCGTTTCCCAGGCGGCGCGAGGGTTTGCTTCCGCCATGCGGGCCAGATAATCCCGCGGGTTTTCTCCTGCGGGGCAGGCGGCGTGACACGGGGACGGGCGCACCTGATACACGGGCCGCGCCGTGCGCCAGCTTCCGGTCCGGAAGTCGAGGGAGGTCCCGGGATAGGCGAAGGCACCAGGGGTCATGATGGGCATGGGATTCCTCACGCGAAATGGCGGCCGCCGCGATGCACCGTATCCGCCCCCTCCGAATCCAGAGTATCCGGTCTATCGCCGCGCAGGCCATAGACCTCGATGTTGTGGTCGGCCAGGGCCTGAAGATGGGCGAGCTCCTCGCGCGCCCTGGGGTCGTCGGCAAAGAGGTGCCTGAACCGTCCCTGAGGCCTCAAATAGTCCTTGATGCCACGGACCCGGCGGATCGGCATGGCACCGATCAGCACGTCCCGCTCCAGCTCGATCAAGGGAAAGAGCCCGGTCTGCACGGCCAGCCGCGCCACCTCAATAGACAGTTCGCCCCCGTGACCCCAGCCGAGGGGGCAGGGTGCGTGAACCTGCAGAAAGCTCGGTCCGTCCACCTGGATGGCGCGGCGCACCTTTTTGCGCAGATCCGTCGGGTAGGCCACCGACGCCGTCGCCGCGTAGGGGATGTGATGAGCGGCGACGATGGAAAGGATGTCTTTCTTTAGATGTCTCTTTCCTATGCGCGCCACCCCGGCCGGCGACGTCGTCGTCGCCGCGGCGTGCGGGGTGGAACTCGACCGCTGGACGCCGGTATTCATGTAGCCCTCGTTGTCGTAGCAGACGAAGAGCACGTTGTGTCCGCGCTCGAGCATGCCGGACAAGGCCTGAAAACCGATATCGAAGGTGCCGCCGTCGCCGGCCAGGGCGATCACCTTGACATCCCGCCCTTGCATCTTGAGCGCCGCCTCCATGCCGGCAGCAACCGAGGCGGCATTGGCAAAGAGCGAATGCAGCCATGGCACCCGCCAGGCGGAATCCGGCCAGGCCGTCGTGAATACCTCGAGACAGCCCGTCGCATTGGCCAGCACCACATCGGGCCCGGCGGCCTCCAGGGTCAACCGGGCCGCCAGGGCCTGGCCGCATCCCTGACAGGCCCGATGCCCAGCCTCAAGGCCCTGGAAGCGAGGTTGGTCGCCACGCAGGTCATGCAGCGTCTCGGTGGTCATGGGGGCGTTTCTCCCGTAGCGCGCGCTTTAGGCGGCAAGTACCGGGGATCGATGTCGATCGTGCCCATGCGCGGATGGGGCTCATGGATGGCCGCAAGAAGCCTTGGATAGATCGAAAGCGGGACGTCCCTTCCCCCTAACCCCACGGCGAAATTGTGGACCCGCGGGGCCCCGTCGATACCCATGAGGGCCGAGCGCACCTCGGTCCCCACGATGCCATCGGCGCCGGGGGCCAGGGCGCGCTCGAGCACGACGAGTTCGGAAAGTCCCTGACAGGCGGCACGCAAGGCCTCCACGGGAAAGGGCCGAAAGCTGCGCAGGTGCAGGAGCCTCACCGGCGTGTCCGCGAAGCGTTCCCGCGCATCCTGCAAGGTGCCGAACACCGAACCGAGCGTGAGGATGCCGATCCGCGCCTCCGGTGGCCCGTCTGCCCGCACAAGCGGCGCCAACTCGCGGCCGCAGGCCGCCGACCAGTCCGCCGCTGCGGCCACGATCTCCTTTTCCGCCGCAAGCAGCGCCTCGTGATGCATCTGGCGGACCTCGGTGAAATATTCGGGTCCCACCAGGGTGCCCATCGAAATCGGCGCCAAAGGATCGAGCGCGCGGACGAAGCGATAGGGCGGCAGAAAGCCGTCGACCATGTCCTGGCTTGGCAATTCCAGAGGCTCCAGCGTATGCGTCAGCGTGAACCCGTCGACGCACACCATGACGGGCAATTCGCAGCGCTCGGCAATCCGGAAGGCCTGGATGGTCGTATCCACCGCCTCCTGATTGTCGGCGCAGTAAAGCTGGATCCAGCCGGCGTCCCTGACCGCCATGGAATCCTGCTGATCATTCCAGATCGAAAGCGGCGCCGAGACCGCCCGGTTGGCGCAGGTCATGACCAGCGGCACCCGCAGCCCGGAGATGTTAAATAGCACCTCGCTCATCAACAGAATGCCTTGCGAGGCCGTCGCCGTGTAGGCGCGGGAGCCGGCGCAGGCAGCCCCCAGCACCACGGAGGCCGCCGAAAACTCGCTTTCCACGCTCACAAGTTCGCAACGAAGCCTGCCATCGGCCACGAGACTCGCGATGTGTTCGACGATATGGGTCTGGGGCGTGATCGGGTAGGCGGCCACCACCTGCGGCTGACACAAGGCCACGGCGCGCGCGATCGCCTGGGATCCTTCAAGCGCCTGCGGCATCGGCCCGCTCCTTCCAGAGACCCGCCGGCGTGGCGGCAACCACCTGGTCGATCAGGGTCAGATTGCGCGCCAGCACGTCCCCGCCAAAACGCAGTCCCAGGGCATCCTTCAGGCCGGTGATGGGTAAAAGCCCTGTCAGCGCGAGAAAGGCCGCCAGAAGCGCCATGTTGGGCATGGGCCGGCCAAGCGCCTCCAGCGAGAGCCGGGTGGCGGGGATCGCGTAGACGGTGCAGGCGAACGCGGCCGACAGCCCCTGGCCGTCCCGTTCGGAATTCATGATCACCGCCCCCTCAGGCCGCAGGCCCTCCAGAGTGTCCGGAGAGGCCGTCAGGGTCTCATCCTGGACGATGACGAAGGCCGGGTTGACCACTTGGCAGCGGCGCCGGATGGGGGCATTCGCGAGCCGCACAAAGGCGGCGACCGGCGCGCCCCGGCGCTCGGCGCCGAACGCGGGGAAGGCCTGGGCAAAGTGTCCCTGATCAATGGCGGCCGTGGCCAACACATAGGCCGCCACCACATTGCCCTGCCCACCCCGTCCATGAATGCGGACTTCGATCATGCCGATTTCCTCGAGGTCGGAGATGAATCACAACCCTTCGGCGGCGGCCGCTCCAATCCCTGAGGCCGTTTGCCGCGAACCGGAGAACCTACAAAACCCTTACCACCCACGAAACATTAGTACCATGGGGCCCCAAACGGCCCCTATACCTTCGACGGTTTCCGTCGGTTCGCGGATAGGTCTTGCCCATGAGTCGGAAACCATTATCCGCCAAGCCGCCCGGGAATGCACCCGGAACATTCCAGGATGGGCGCAAAATGGACAGCGGCGGAACGGCGGGAAGGCAGCCCCCTCCGGCCATAGTCGTTCCGGCTGGTGCGGGCACAAAGAACCTTTCCTGGCGCGCCCCGCCCCATAGAAAATGTCCACCACTTTTAAGCCTTCTCTAAAATGCGGATAGGCACGCCTCCCAAGCCTTCCCATCGGCAACCAAAATCTTCCGCGCGGATTGTACGCCTTATGACCTTTGCCTATAGTGACATCGAGGGGTACAGCGCGCGGGCGCGCTGCGGACCCTGCGGCCGGGATTCTGTCAGGATCCTTTTTGTCGCCACGGGCCTGGCCTATGAGGAGCTCTCGCGCCGACCATGGACAAGCGATTACAGACGCCTCTCGAGCTGCCGCCACGGATGAGCGCGATCATCGAGCGCGCCCGCAAGCTCGAACCCATCTCCGTGGCCATCGTGGATGCGGGTGAGGAGCATGTCCTTGCCGGGGCCCACGAAGCGGCCGAGGCGGGCCTGATACGACCGATCCTCATAGGCGCAAGGGCTGCGATCGAACGCCTCTGGCCCGGGATCGGGGCGGGTGCCCCCTACCCCATCATCGAGGCCGATTCCGAGGCGGACGCGGCGGAGAAGGGCGTCCAGCAGGTGGTGGACGGTCAGGCGGCCGCAATCGTGAAGGGCTGGATTCACACGGATGCCATCATGCATCCGGTCCTCGCCCGGCTGCGCTCGACGCGGCGGGTCAGTCACATCTTTATTGTGGAGCTTAAGACCTACCACAAGCTTCTTTTTGTCACCGATGCCGCGATCAACATCGCGCCCGATCTCACGACCAAGGCCGCGATCGTCCAGAACGCCGTCGATCTGGCGCGGCTGCTGGGGGTCGACGAGCCGCGGGTGGCGGCGCTGTCGGCAATCGAGCTCGTCAAGCCGGGAATCCCTTCCACGATCGATGCCGCGTGTCTCAGTAAGATGGCGGAACGGGGCCAGATTCGCCATGCCATCGTCGACGGGCCCCTGGCCTTTGATAACGCCATCTCGAAAGGGGCCGCGCAGACAAAGTGGATCGACAGCCAGGTGGCCGGCGAGGTCGACATACTCCTGGCGCCCGATCTCGATTCCGGCAACATCCTGGCAAAAGACCTCGAATACCTCGCGGGGGCCGCCTTGGCGGGCATCGTCGTGGGCGCCCGCGTACCCATCATGCTGCCTTCGCGGTCCGATCCCCCGGCCGCGCGCCTTGCTGCCGCGGCCGTTGCCGTCCTGATCCATCATTATTGGGAGAAGGGCGGCGCGGCCACGGACTAGACACCGTGCATTGACCCGCCCTAAAAACGCGGTTGCGTTCGGCACCCAGAGGGCGCAGCCCGAATCCTCTCCGCCGGGACCGTCCCGTCACCCCGGGTCTCGGCGCAGGCCGAATGCCGCTTGCGGTCATGCAGTGCGCCGGCGACCGAAAACGCCGCACAAAACCGCCAGCGCCGACGCCTGCGGTTCACGCCCCGGGCCGGATTCGCACAATACCTTCGAGGTGCCTTGCCAGCTCGCGCGGATCCAGGTGACCCAGATCTTTATTGACGGCGGTCACGAGGGC
>DAIDMD010000038.1 GCA_027449165.1 Acidiferrobacter sp.
AGCCGGTTGCGGAATTCCGGCGTAAAGGTCTGCTTGATCGCCGCAAACTCCTCTCCGGCGCGCTCCGACGGCAAGAAGCCCATCCCCGAGCGCCCCATCTGCTCGGCACCCGCGTTCGTGGTCATGACGATGATCACATGCCGAAAATCCGCCTTGCGGCCGTTGTTGTCGGTAAGGGTCCCGTGGTCCATGACCTGCAAGAGCAGATTGAAAACCCCCGGGTGGGCCTTCTCGATCTCGTCTAGCAACAGCACGCAATGCGGGTGCTTGTTGATCGCGTCCGTCAATAGCCCGCCCTGATCGAAGCCCACATAGCCCGGAGGCGCCCCGATGAGCCGCGATACCGTATGCCGCTCCATATACTCCGACATATCGAAGCGCACGAGTTGCAGGCCGAGGACATAGGCCAGCTGCCGCGTCACCTCCGTCTTGCCGACCCCGGTGGGCCCGGAAAACAGGTAGGACCCTATCGGTTTGTCGCCCTCGCGCAGCCCGGAACGCGCCATCTTGATGGACGCCGCGAGCGCCTCGACGGCGGCGTCCTGCCCGAACACCACGAGCTTCAGGTCGCGCTCGAGATTCCGCAAGGCCTCGCGATCCGAGGTCGAGACGTGCTTTTGCGGGATACGCGCGATCCGTGCCACGATCTCCTCGATCTCCGGCACGCCGATGGTCTTCTTGCGCTTGCTCGGCGCGGCCAGGTGGACACTGGCGCCGGCCTCGTCGATCACGTCGATCGCCTTGTCCGGCAGGTGCCGGTCGCCTATGTAGCGGCTCGACAACTCCACGGCCGTGCGCAGGGCCTGCTGCGTGTAGCGCACACCATGATGCTTCTCGAACCGCCCCTTCAGGCCGCGCAGGATCTGCACCGCCTCCTCGACCGAGGGCTCCGGCACATCGATCTTCTGGAACCGCCGGGCGAGCGCCCGATCCTTCTCGAAGATGCCCCGATACTCCTGATAGGTCGTCGAGCCGATGCACTTCAACTCGCCGGAGGCGAGCGCGGGCTTCAGCAGGTTGGAGGCGTCCATCGCCCCCCCGGATGCCGCGCCGGCACCGATGATGGTATGGATCTCGTCGATGAAGAGGATCGCGTGCTCCTGCTTCTTCATGTGGGTTATGACCGCCTTCAGGCGCTTCTCGAAATCCCCACGGTACTTCGTCCCGGCCAGCAATGCCCCCATGTCGAGCGCATAGATCGTGCTGTGCGCCAGAACGTCGGGCACGTCGCCGTCGACGATCTTCTTCGCGAGCCCCTCGGCGATGGCGGTCTTGCCGACCCCCGCCTCGCCGACGTACAGGGGGTTGTTCTTGCGCCGGCGGCAAAGGATCTGCACGGTGCGGCTCATCTCGTTGTCGCGCCCGATCAGGGGATCTATCTTGCCGAGCCGGGCCTGTTCATTCAGGTTCACCGCGAACACGTCGAGCGCGCCGCGCTCGGTGGCGGCGGCGCCCTCGTCCTGCTCCTCGGAGGCCGACAACTCGTGTCCCTCGCCGGGCACCTTGGAGATGCCGTGCGAGATGTAGTTCACGACGTCGAAGCGGGTGATGTTCTGCTTTTGCAGAAAATAGACGGCGTGCGACTCCTTCTCGCTGAAGATCGCCACCAGCACATTGGCGCCGGTGACCTCCTTCTTGCCCACGCCCTGGACGTGCAGCACCGCGCGCTGGATGACGCGCTGGAACCCGAGCGTGGGCTGGGTCTCGACCTGGCTTCCGGGCGCGAGCGTCGGGATGTTCTCGCGCAGGAAGGTTGTCAGGCTGCGCCGCAGATCCTCGATATTTCCGCCGCAGGCGCGCAACACGCGCGCGGCGCTGGGGTTGTCGAGAAGCGCGGCCAGGAGGTGCTCGACCGTGATAAATTCATGGCGCTTGTCGCGGGCCTCCTGGAAGGCCATGTTGAGGGAAAATTCGAGTTCCTGGGATAGCATGGGAAGGAACACCTCCAAATCACGTAAATAGCGACCCTTACTCGGGCTCCAGCGTGCATTGCAACGGATGCTGGTTCTCGCCGGAAAAACTCGTCACCTGTCTTACTTTAGTCTCGGCGACTTCCCTTGTATATACGCCGCAAACACCCACGCCGCGCTGGTGGACATGCAGCATGATGCGTGTCGCCTCCTCGCGGTTCTTATTGAAGAACCGCTCGAGCACCAGGACCACGAAGTCCATGGGAGTATAGTCGTCGTTCAGGATAACCACCTTGTAAAGCGGCGGTAAGGCGACCTTGGGGCCGGCCTCCTGAACGTCCAGGTCGGAGAGATCACCAGGCCGCCTACCCGCCATGATCGGTCCATCCCGCTAGCACACAGGCCTCCTTTGCGCATAAATACCCCGTCATGCGGTAAATTCTCTGCCCATCGCGCCCTCACGTCCAGGGTTGCGAACCCCTCCAACGCCCCATCTTGACTTGCCCCCAGAAATCGGCATGAATAGTGCCGGAGCCGCCTTGCGGTTCCTATTATAAGCATTACCTAAAATACGACCCGCCTTCAAGTACAACCGCGGGCGACATGCTACCAGCAGGGGGATCATGGTATGGCAACAGGTATTGTGAAGTGGTTCAACGCCAGCAAAGGCTACGGCTTCATTTCACCGAGCACGGGCGGCGACGACGTCTTTGCCCACTTCTCGGCAATCCAAATGGACGGCTACAAAACCCTGAAAGAGGGTCAGGAGGTCGAATTCGAGGTGCAGCACGGACCCAAGGGGCCGCAGGCCTCCAATATCCGCGCGGTCTAAACCCCACAAGAAGAATCCTAGCACCTTGAAACCCGGCCCCGCCGGGTTTTTCTTCAAGAACCGGACGGGCGACGGCGGATCCCCCACGAAAGGAAAAGCGGCAGCGCCACCAGCGCCAGCGGCAGCTGTACGAGCAGACCCGATATGATCGCGATGGCCAGCGGCTGCTGCATGGCCGAACCCTGCCCCCATCCCGCGGCGAGCGGCAGGAGCGCCAGGATCGCCGCCAGCGTCGTCATCGCAATCGGCCGCAGGCGGTTCTTGCCGGCGGCGATCAGCCGCTCCACCATGTCCCCTTGGTCCATATCCTGGTACTCGGAGTAGTAAAAGATCGCCACCTCGGTGACGATCCCGACCACCATGGTCATCCCCATCATCGACGAGATATTGAGCTCGGTGCCGGTGACCCACAGGCCCACGAAGACCGCCGACAGCGCAAGCAGCGTGGTGGCCATCAGCGCGAACGTCACGAGAAAGCGCTCGTAGAGGAAGAGCAGCAGCAAAAACACGAGCGCCACCGCCGCGGCGAATACCGCCATGAGACCCGCGAACGCGATCTGCTGCTGGACGTATACGCCGCCAAGCGACGCGTACACGCCGGGCGGCAGGAAGCCCGGCCGGGCCATCAGCCGCTTCACGTCGTGCATGACGCCGCCCAGGCTGCGCCCGGCGATGCGCGCGGTGATCGGGATCATGCGCTTGAGATTGTCGCGGACGATCTCCGGTTGACCGCTCAGCCGCCGGACGGTGGCCACCGCCCGCAACGGGAACAGGCGCCCGTTGGCCGCGCGCAACCTGAGGTCGCGTATCGCGTGCAGGGAACGGCGCATCGGACGCGGCACCCACACGCGCACCCCGATCATGCGCACCCCGCGCTGGACGTCGGTCGCCACCGTACCGTTCAGATAAGCGGCGAGCTGGCGCGTGACACTATGCGGGTCCACGCCTTCCAGGGCCGCCTTGGCGCGATCCACGCGGATCTCCACCGCGTCGCCGGCATACACGATGCCGTCCCTGACGTTCACGATCCCGCGGATGCGCCGGAGCCGGGCGGCGATCGCCGGGCCCAAGCGCCGCAGAAGCCGGCCGTCGCTGGAGAAGACCTTGATCTCGACCGGCTGCGGGGCCCCGGTCAGATCGCCGATCAGGTCCTGCATGGGCTGGTCCATGCTGATCTTCAGCCCCGGCACGCGCTCGCCGATCTGGCGGCGGACGCGGGCCATGATGCGCCAGATCGAAGGCCGCGGGTAGGGCTTCAGCAACACGAAGAAATCGCCCTCGTTGGTCCCGGTGATGCCGCCGCCGAGCTGCAGCCCGGTGCGCAGCGAATAGGTCCGGACATACCGGTCGGCGCGCAGGATCTTCTGCACCTTGTCGAGCAGCCGCGCGGTCTCCTTGAGAGAGGTCCCGGGCGCCGCCCGGTAGTTCAACACGAAACCGCCCTCGTCCATCGACGGCATGAAACCCGAGCCGGTCAGAGCGAAGCCCGCGCCCCCGAGGCCGATCAGGGCCGCCAAGACGAGCAGCAGCCGGCGCGAGTCGCGGAACATGGCGCGCATGAGCCGCTCATAGAAAGCATGGGCGCGCCGCATCCACTTCCCGCTCTCGCCCGACTCGAAGTCGTAGGCCCGCAGAAAATGATCGGCCAGGATCGGCACCGCAAGCCAGGCGACGAAAAACGAGATGACGAGGCTCGCCGCCATGGTCACGGACAGGGCCCGGAAGAAGGCGCCGGTGACGCCGGACAGGAAGGCAAGCGGGGCAAAGATGATGATGGTCGAGGCCGACGATCCGGCGAGCGGCCGGGTGAACTGGCGCGCCGCGCGCATGACGCGCTCGTGCCGGGGCTCCGCGCGCCGTTCATGCAGTCCGCGCATGATGTGTTCGAGCATCACGATGGTGTCGTCGATGATCAGGCCCACCGAGGCCGCCATCCCGCCCAAGGTCATGATGTTGAAGCTCATATGGAGCACGAACAACAAAAGCATGGTCGCCGCCAGAACGCTCGGCACCGTGATCAGGGCGATGAGGGTGATCCGCAGATTGCGCAGAAAGACCAGCAACACCAGCCCGGCGAGCAACGCGCCGATCAAAACGGCGTCGCGCACGCTGTGGGCCGCGGCCTGGATCAACACGCCCTGGTCGTACCATTTGTGCACATGAACGCCGCGCGGGAGGCCCTTCTCGAACCGCCGCAGGACCTTTTTCACGGTGCGGGTGATGGCCACGGTGTTGCCGCCCGGCTGCTGATAGATCTGGACGCTCACCGCGGGTTGGCCATCGGCCACGACCTGCGTCCACTGCGGCTTCAGGGCGCGCGATACCGTCGCGACCTCGTCCAAGCGCACGATGCCGTTGCCGCCCGAGCGCAGGACCGTGCGGCGTATGTCCCGCAGCCGGTGGAGCCTGGTGTCGGAGATGACTAGATAGAAACGGTAATCCTCCTGGAGATGCCCTACGGTGCGCAGCACGTTGCTGTGCGCCAGCGCCCGGGCCACGTCGCCGATGGTGAGGCCGTATTCGGCCAGACGCGCGGGATTGACGGTGACGCGGTACTCCTCGGTCCGCCCCCCTATGACCCCCACCCGCGCGACCCCCGGGATCGCCGATAACACCGGGCGCAGTTGGTAGCGGGCGATGTCGCGCAGCGCCACCTGCGATACCCGGCGCGAGGTGAAGGTGTAGGCGAGCATCCGGAAGATCGTCGGCCGCATGCGCCGGACCTGGAAGGTGGTGTCGGCCGGGAGGCGGCGGTTGATCCCCGCCAACGCCGCCTGGACCTCCAGGGTGGCGGTCGTCATGTCCTCCCCCCAATGGAAGTTTATGAAGAAGTCCGCGCTGCCGCGGCTGGTCGTCGACCGCACCCCAACCACGCCGGGGATGCCGCGCACCGCCTCCTCCACCGGATAGGTGACCTGGATGAGCATGCGCTTGGCCGGCCGGTCACCGGCGTTCGCGTAGATCTCCACGCGCGGAAAGGCCACATGCGGAAAGAGCGCCACCGGCAGCTGCGTGGCCGAGTACACCCCGCCCAGGACCAGCATGGCCATGAGAAAGAGCAGCGATCGCCGATGACGCTGGATCCAACCGCTCGGGTTCATTTCGGCACGCGCACCGGCATCCCCGGCGTGAGCTCATAGTTGCCGAGCACGACCACCGGCATCCCGGCGCGCAGGTTCGGGGCCACGACCTGCGCGACATGGCCGTTATGCGGGCCGAGCCTCACGCGATGCGCCACGGCCCGGCCGCCGGCCACCGTGTACAGCACGAAGTGGTGTCCGGAAGGCAGCACCGCCGAACGCGGGACCAGCAGCCCCGGGGCCGAGACCGCAGTGAACCGGCCCTCCACATATTCCCCGAGCAGGTAGGAGTTGGCGCGCGGCAGGGTCACGAACACGTTGATCATATGCGTCGCGGGGTCCATGACCCGCGAGATCACCGAGACCAGTCCATGGACATGTTGCGAGCCCGTGCCCTCGAAGGACGACAGGCGCACGCGCTCCCCCACGCGTATGCTCGGGACGTCCTCCGGCTCGACGCCAAGGCGCACCTCCAGGCGGTTGCCGGCGATGATGTCCATGAGCGGCCGGCCGGGATCGACCGTCGAGCCCTCGGCGACGGCGATCCGGCTCACGACGCCTGCCACCGGGGCCGGAATGGTCATGCGACGACGCAACCCTTCGGCATGAAAGACCTGCAGCGACAGTCGCGCGGCGTCGAACGCCTTTTGGGCGCGCAACAGGCCGCTGCGGGTGGCAAGCCTCAACCGCAGCCGCATCTGTTCCTCGCGCAAGGCCAATTTCGCGAGATGGAAGCCCTCTTGCGCCTGCAAGAGCGCAAGCCGCGCGGCGGGCCCCGGGGTGACCGCGAGCAAGGTGGCGCCCTTGCCGACGCTCTGGCCGCGGTTGACGAAGACCCGCGTGACCGAGACCTCGAAGGGCTCGACCAGGGTGTGCACCGCCCACGGAGCGGGGACGACGCGCCCGTAGGCCACGAGCCGGGTGATCACGGGACCTCGGCGCAGGGGGGCTACCTGCACGGTCGCGGTCGGCGGACGCGGCGGACGCCGCCGATGCGCCGGCGCACTCACCAGCGACCAGACCGTCGCGGCCGCCCCGACCGCGATCATGATCCCGAGCGCGCGCCTTAGGAACGGGCGACGCAGGTCTTTGGCCATTCGAACCTCCCGCTAGCCGCCTCCACCGCCACCGCCAGCTGATCGAGCCGCGCCCGATCCTGCAACAGCACGAGACGCTCCTTGACCAGCTCTTCGAGGAGTTGATAGTAGGTCAGCGCGGCGATCCTGTGCTTGGCGAGCGCAACGTGATAGAGCGCCTCCAGATGGTCCAGGGCCCGCACCGCCGAGCGGGTGCTCCGCATCTCGCGGCGCAGGTAACGCATGCGCATGATCAGCCGGTGGATGCCGGCGCGCGCCGCAAACAGATGCGCCGCATAGGCGCGGAACAGCGCCCTGCGGGTCGCCCGCGCCTGGGCAATGGCCCCCTGATTGTGATTGAAGATCGGGAGGGTGACCGCGATGCCCGCCCCTATGGTATTGATGTCGCTCGTATCGCGGGCGCGATCGGTCCCCACCGTGATCGCCGGGAACTGGCCGGCGATGGCTGCACGCAACGCGGCGTCCTGGCTCCTATAGCCGGCGCGCAAGGCCAACAGGTCCAGCCGCCGCCGGGCGAGCCCCCGCAGCCACGGCGCGGCGCGCAGGCAGTGCCGCCCGAGACCCGCGTGCGCAAAGCGCCATGCGAGCGGCAGGTGCGCGTGCGCCCCCACCCCGAGCAGGGCGCGCAACCGCAGCGCCAGGCCTGCCATCCGCCGGCGCACCCTAAGCGAAACGACCTGGGTCTGACGCAAGGCAAGCCGCGCGGCGCCGGCCACGCCCAGGGTCACATAGCCGGCCGCCTCCCCATCCGACAGGATCGCGACACTGCGGCGCAGGGCGTGGATCTCGCGCGCCAGCAGCTGGCGCTGGGCGCGGCCCATGAGCAAGGCGTACACGAGCGCCTTGGCGCGAGCTGCCACCAGCCACTCCTGCCAGGCGACGGTGAGATCGACGGCCTGGGCGTGCCGGCGCGCCGCCTGGACCCGGAGGCCGCGGGTTACGAGCGACCGGATCGGGAGGCCGAGCCCGGCCCGAAACGCCCGGGTCAACCCCGCCCCGGAGAGCGGAATCCCAACCCCGTAGGAAAAGGTCGGGTTCGGCAACAACCCGGCGGCCAAGACCTGGGCGCGGGCCACCGCCTCGCGGGCCCGCAGGGCGCGCAGCGCCGGGTCGGCGACCACCGCCACGACCGCCGCGAGATCCGGGGTCAGGCGTTGCCCCTTGCGCACCGCAAGCGGGGGCAAGGACGGGAGCAGGATGTGTGCGCGGCGCACCCACACCGCGGTCGCAGGCCGCACCGCGAGCGCGGCCTTCACGGCCTTCGGCGTGAGCGGCCGA
>DAIDMD010000039.1 GCA_027449165.1 Acidiferrobacter sp.
CTCGCGGCCCGCGCGCCCTTAGACGCGGTGGTCGCCTATGCCTGTCAGGGCCTGCGGTGCGAGGCGCCGGTGAAAGACGAGGCCGGCTTCGAGGCCGTGCTCGAACGGACTATGCTGTGATGACGACAACCCATTATTGAGGACGAGCCCGTCATGCCCATGACCATCGGCGACTTCGTCGCCCGTGCCCGCAGCCGCATCCATGAGATCCCCGCCGAGGAACTCGACAATCTCCTTGAAGATAACGAGGCGGTACTCGTGATCGATGTGCGCGAACCCGCGGAGTTCGCATCCGGCCATATCCCCGGGGCGATCCTGATCCCGCGCGGCACGCTCGAGGGGGCTGCCGACCCCGCGAGCCCGCATCGTGTCGAACCCCTGTGCTCGGCCCGGGAGCGGCTGGTGGTGGTGTACTGCGAATCCGGGGCACGTAGCGCGCTCGCCGCCGACACCCTACAGCAGATGGGCTTTGATGATGTCCGCAATCTCGCCGGCGGTTGTGTCTTGTGGGAGGCGGAAGGCCTGCCGCTCGTGGCGGACGACTGAGGGGCGCACCGGCCCCCGTCGCGCGGACGATGGCGGGGAGACAGGCATTCCCTTAGCCTCCCGGGACGCATCCATCCTGTCCGAGCGAGGCCGCCATGCCCTACCCCTCGGTCCTCGCGGACCTCGCATGGGTCTCACTGATCGTAGCGTGCGGATGCGCCGGTTTCATCATCATCGATATCGCGCGCGGCCGCCGTCAATCGACGGGTATCATGGAGGTCACATGGCCCGTCACCGGCCTCTACATGGGTCCCCTCGGGCTTTTCTTTTATCTCTGGTTCGGGCGCGCGCCCGCAAGGGGTGGCCGGGTATCGCGCCGGTCGCGGTGGCAAGGAGTATTCGTCTCCGCCAGCCACTGCGGGGGTGGGTGCACGCTCGGAGACATCATCGCCGAGGGGACGCTTTACCTGACCGGTTGGCGCCTGGCGGGGAACATGCTCGCGAGCTCCTACCTGGGCGACTTCGGCTGCGCCTATCTGCTCGGAATCTGGTTTCAATATCTGCCGATCCGCGCCGCCCGCGGCCTCGCGCCCCGAAGCGCGCTGGTGGCCGCCATCAAGGCCGATACCCTATCGCTCATGGCCTTCGAGGCCGGGCTCTTTGCCTGGATGGCGCTCGTGGACGGCGTCTGGTTTCCTGGCCTCAAGGCCAACGATCCGGTCTTTTGGTTCATGATGCAAATCGGCATGGGCGTGGGCTTCATCACCACCTACCCGGCCAACTGGTGGCTCGTGCGCCAGGGCATCAAGGATGGCATGTAACAGGAATGCCGCGCCTCAGCCCTCCTGCGCGGCCGGCCGTTCGGCAACCGGGGGGACGGTCGGCTCTTTCTGCCGGCTGAACCAGTGCACGAAGGCGCCGCGCGCGGGGGCGAGACGGCTCTTCACGAGGCTGCGCCGGTCTTCCATGGCCTGCTCCTGGAAATTGCCTACATGGCGTGTCAAGGCCTCCTGGGAACGTTCCATGAGCCCGATATAGGCCTCGGTATCCAAAGGCAGTTCGAGTTCCCGGCGAATGGCGACATTGGCGCGCACCACGAGCGCCCCAAAGGCGATGCCGGCGTGGGCCGCATCGCGCAACAACTGGGCCTCGTTTGCGAGCAGCGTCTCGCGCAGTTCCCGCAAGCGCTCGACGGCATCCTCTATGGCGGCCTGGGCCTCGGCCAGGATCTGGTTCTGGACGGTCCAGAAGGCCGACTCGGTGGCCTGCGCGCGGTCCATTTCGCGCATGCGCGCCAGCGCCTCGTCGCGCCGCCCCCCGGCGGCCTCGATCAAGAGCTCCTCGGCCTTGATCTCCTCCTTCAAGCGCTTCACCGGGAGCTGCTCAACCCCCAGATCGGCGACGCTGCGCACGAAGAACTCGTTGGCCTCGACAATCGCCTGCACGGTCGCAAGCGAGCCCACGATATGCACCTTGTTGAGATCGCCTCCTATGCCGCGAATCAGCGCCTCGTGCTGGTCGGCGGCGAGATCGTCGCGCGCGAATGCCGCGAGATACTCCTGGGCATGGGCCAGGGCCTCGGCCGACTTCAAATAGACCTCGCGGCGCAGCGCCATGTCGCGCTCACGGTCACGCATCAAGGCATCATGACGCAGGCGTTCGGTATTGCGCTCCGATTCGCTGCGGTTTTGCATGTAAAGACCGCTCAGGGTGATGGTCGAGCCGGTCGTTATGGCATAGAAGATCGCCGGCACGGACTTCAGCAAGGTAAATACGGATCCCAACAACATGGAAGGCTATCCTCCGTTCAGGCGATATCCGAAGACATCCGCGAATCGTGCGCGAAAGGTCTCGGGGTCGACCGCGTGGTTTTGTGTCCCGGCGTGTTCGATCTTAAGAGCACCGAGGAGCGAGGCCACGCGCCCGGTCGTCTCCCAATCAAAGCCCTGCCCGAGCCCGAACAACAGACCGGCACGGTAGGCGTCGCCGCAGCCGGTGGGGTCGCAAACGCGCTCGGCGCATACCGCCGGGATATGATGGATGCGGCCGCCCGCGCGGATCTCCGAGCCCTCGGCGCCCTTCGTGACGATGAAGGCGCGGACACGGTCGGCGAGGGCTGCGACATCGAGGCCGGTGCGCGCGACAAGCAGCCCCGCCTCATAGTCGTTCACGCACACATAGTCGGCCTGATCAATGAAGGACAGGAGCTCGGGGCCGTCGAACATCGGCAGGCCCTGGCCCGGATCGAAGATGAACGGAATGCCGGCCTCGGCGAACTGCCGAGCATGATCGATCATGCCCTGACGCCCGTCTGGCGAGACGATCCCGAGTGTCACGCCGGCGGCGTCGGCCACGCGGTTGCGATGCGACTCGGCCATGGCGCCGGGGTGAAAGGCCGTGATCTGGTTGTCGTCGAGATCGGTGGTGATGAAGGCCTGGGCGGTGTAGGTCCCCGGCACCTCGGCCACGTGCGTGCGCGCGATGCCATGGCGGTCCATCCATTGGGCGTAGGGCAGAAAGTCCTCACCCACGGTCCCCATGGGAAGCGCCCGGCCCCCGAGCGCATTCAGGTTATAGGCGATGTTGCCGGCGCAACCGCCGAACTCGCGGCGCATGCTCGGCACCATGAATGACACATTCAGGATGTGGAGCCGGTCGGGGAGGATGTGCCGCCCGAACTTGTCCGGAAAGACCATGATCGTGTCGAACGCGAAAGATCCGCAAATGAGTGCTGTCATGTTACTTAAAAATCCTCATGACCGGGCCGTCTGTTCAATGTGGGGCGACTCGATGGCGCAGAGCATAGCGGTCATCGAGCGCCCCTCAAATCGTTGTCGGCCCGAGTGGAAGAAACACCCGATGGATGGCCCGGGAGCGGGCGGCCTCAAGCCGTGGCCGGATGAGCCCTCCAGGCCAGATCGAGCTCGCGCGCCGCGCGCACCTCATCGACCCGGCGCACGGGCAGCGTGTGGGGCGCGGCCTTCAAGAGTTCGGGCGTGGTCTCGGCCTCGGCGAGGATCTCGGCCATGGCCGCCACGAAGCCATCGATCTCATCGCGGCTCTCGGTCTCGGTCGGCTCGATCAGGAGACACTCCGGGACCATCAAGGGAAAATAGATGGTCGGCGCGTGATAACCCTTGTCGAGCAACCGCTTGGCGACATCGAGCGCGCTGACACCGCTCCTCTCCTTCAAGCCCTTCAACGTCAAAAGAAACTCATGGGCCGCGCGCCGGCCAGGGTAGGCGGGCTCGAAGCCCAGACGGCTCAGGCGCTCCAGGAGATAGTTGGCGTTCAGCGCCGCATATTGCGCGATGCGCGCCATGCCCTCGCGACCCACGAGGCGCGCGTAGACATAGGCCCGCAAGAGCACGCCGACATTGCCGGCAAAGGTGGACAATCGTCCGATCGACTGCGGCCGGGTCTTTTCCGTGATCCAGTAATAGCGCCCCCCGCTCTCGCCGACCATCGGGACCGGCAGAAACGGCAGCAGGCGCTCGCCCACCCCGACCGGGCCCGCCCCGGGGCCGCCCCCGCCGTGAGGGGTCGCGAAGGTCTTGTGGAGGTTCAGGTGAACGACATCCAAACCCATGTCACCGGGCTTCACCTGGCCGAGGATGGCGTTCAGGTTGGCCCCATCGTAATACAAGAGCCCGCCTACGGCATGCACGCGTTGCGCAATGTCCTCGATATGCCGATCGAATACCCCCAGGGTCGAGGGATTGGTGAGCATGAGGCCCGCGGTCCTCGGTCCGATCGCGGCATCGAGCGCGGCGAGGTCGATGTCGCCATCGGCGCGCACATCGATCTCGCGCACGCGATAGCCGCACATGGCCGCGGTCGCCGGGTTCGTGCCATGAGCGGCCTTGGGGATCAGGAGCTCGTCACGTTCAAGGTCATTGCGGGCGACATGGTAGGCGCGAATCATGGCCACCCCCGCGAACTCCCCCTGGGCCCCGGCCATCGGCGTAAGCGAGACCGCGCGCATGCCAGTCACATCCTTCAATATCTCCTGCAATTCGAAGAGGCAGGCCATGAGACCCTGCCCCGTCGATTCCGGCGCCAGCGGATGGCGGTTCGCGAACCCCGGAAGCAGGGCCGCGACATGCGCGGCCCTGGGGTTGTACTTCATCGTGCACGAGCCGAGCGGATAAAAATGCGTGTCGATGGCGAAATTGCGCTGACTCAAACGCGTGTAATGGCGCACCACCTGAAGCTCCGAGACCTGCGGCAAGGCGGGTGGAGCGCGCCGCAGGAGCGCAGGCGGGATATCAGCCGGCGGTGCCAACGGACGCGGCATCTGCGGTGCGTTGACGCGCCCCGGGGCGCCGCGCTCGAAGATCAGCACGCGCGGATCACTTGGCGGCGGCGATGGCCGCCGCGTAGTCCGGCTCGTGACCGATCTCGGAGACCAGTTCCGTGTGCAGGACCTTGTTCTCGGCATCGAGCACGACCACCGCGCGCGCGGTGATGCCGGCGAGCGGCCCGTCCTGGATCAGGACCCCGTAGTCGCGCGCGAAATGACGATCGCGCATCATCGACAGAGGGACCACATGCGTCGCCTCCGCCGAGCAGAAGCGGGCCTGCGCGAACGGGAGGTCGGACGACACCACCAGCACGACGGTGTTCTGATCCTTGGCGGCGTATTCATCGAAACGCCGCGTGCTGACCGCGCACACCGGCGTATCGAGGCTTGGAACGATATTGATGATCTTTTTCTTGCCCTTGAAATCCTGAAGTCCGACATCGGCGAGCGAGCCGTTGACGAGCTTGAAGTCGGGGGCCTTGGCGCCGACCTTGGGAAGATCGCCGGAGGTCGTGCATGGCGTGCCTTTGAGGGTTATCTTGGCCATTTCTAGGGGCTCCTTGGGTTGTCATCCTTGTAAGCGCACGGCGGATCAAGCCGGCGCCTGGTTACGATACGCTCGAGGTGGTACGCGTAATGCGCGATGTCGGTCTCGGTCTTGGTTTCCGTGGCGCATACGAGCAGGCTGTCTGTGAACGCCGGGTAGAACTCGCCAAGCGCGCAGCCACCGAGGATACCCTGCGCCTCGAGCGCGCGCAGGACCTCAGGCACCGGCACCGGAAGCCGTAAGACCACTTCATGGAAAAACGGCGTATCGGGGAACGCCGCGCGCACGCCGGGTATGGCCGTAAGACGCGCGCGCAGGGCCGCGGTGTTGGCGTGCGCGGCGGCCGCGACACGCCTTAGGCCCTCGGGCCCGAGCAGCGCCATGTGGACCGTCGCGGCGGTAACCAACAGGCCTTGATTGGTACAGATGTTCGAGGTCGCGCGGGAGCGGCGTATGTGCTGCTCACGCGCCTGCAGGGTGAGGGTGTAGGCCTCGTGGCCGGCCACGTCCACCGTACGCCCGACGATACGCCCCGGCATCTGTCGCACATGCTCGCGGCGGCATGCCATGAAGCCGAAATAGGGTCCGCCCGAGGACAGGGGGGCACCGAGCGGCTGGCCCTCGCCGACCGCGATGTCACAGCCCGGCCCCCATTCGCCCGGAGGCACGATGAGCGCGCAGGCGATGGGGTTTACAAGCCCGATGGCGAGCACCCCGGCGGCGCGCGCGGCCGCCGCCATGGCGTGCACGTCCTCCAGGCACCCGAGGAAATTCGGCTGGGGGATGACGAGCCCGGCGGCGCCTTCGAGGCGCAGTGCAAGCGCCCCGGCGTCGGTGATCCCGGCGGCATCCATGGGTACGAGGTCGAGCGTGATCGACTGGGCCGAAACGATGGTCTGCACAACCTTACGATACAGAGGGTGCACGGTCTCTGGAATCAGCACACGCCGGGACCGGCCATGCAACCGCACGGCCATGAGCACGGCCTCGGCCAGGGCCGAGGCGCCGTCGTAGAGGCTCGCATTGGCGCAATCGAGACCGACGAGACTTGCGATCATCGTCTGGAACTCGTAGAGGAGCTGGAGCGTGCCCTGACTGGCCTCGGCCTGATAGGGCGTGTAGGCGGTATAAAACTCCCCGCGGCCGGCGATCTCCCAGACCGCCGCGGGGATATGGTGCTCATAGGCCCCGGCGCCGACGAAGGTCAGAAACTCGCCATCGGCGGCGGCGCGCTCGCGCATGAGCCGGCCGATCTCCTGCTCGGTCAGGGCCTGGGGCACGCCCGCAAGCGGTCCCGAACGCAGGCGCGCGGGGATCTCGTCGAACAGGTCGTCGAGCGACCGGGCGCCGATGGTCTCGAGCATGGCGGCGGTCTCGGCCGCGGTATGGGGAGTGAATGGCATGATCTAGGTTTCGGACGCGAGCAGGGTCTCGTAGGCGGCGGCGTCGAGCAGGGCGCGAGCGGCGCCGGGATCGGCGGGTTTGAGCTTGAAAAGCCAGCCGTTTCCATAGGGGTCGGTATTGAGCGTCTCCGGGGCGCTGGCAAGCGCCTCGTTTATCGCCGTCACCTCGCCCGCCACCGGCGCATACACGTCCGAGGCGGCCTTGACGGATTCGACCACCGCGCACTCCTTGCCGGCATCCACCCGCGTCCCGGGCTTGGGCAGTTCCACGAACACCATGTCACCCATCAGATCCTGAGCGTGGTCACTAATGCCGACGACCAGCAGCGCGCCTTCTTCGCGCACCCACTCGTGGCTCTTGGTGTAACGCAAATCCCCTGGTACCTTGCTCATCTCTCCCCCCTCAAAGATCGATCAGTGCGCGCCCCTGGCGCACGAACGGCGGCGTGACCAGGCGCGCATCCAGCACTTGTCCGGAGCGGCCGATGAGTTCACAGGCATCCCCGTCCGCCGCCGCCGCCGGCACGCGCACGAGCCCGATACCGCGCGCAAGCGACGGTGAGAAGCTGCCGCTCGTCACCGTGCCCCGCCCCCACGGTCCCTGTACATCCTGGCCGTCGCGCACGACCCCGGGGGCGCGGAGCACAAGCCCCGTGAGTCTACGCGCGACACCCTGCGCGCGCTGCCGCAAAAGGGCGGAACGTCCGATGAACTCACGCTCGGCCGAGAGGCTCACGGTCCACGCCAGACCCGACTCGAGCGGCGACACCGTGGCATCCATGTCATGCCCGTAAAGGTTCATGCCGGCCTCCAGGCGCAGGGTATCGCGAGCCCCAAGACCGGCCGGCACGACCCCATGATCGCTAAACCGCCGCCACAGGCCGGCCACTGCGCGCGCGTCGATGAGGATCTCGAAACCGGCCTCTCCCGTGTATCCGGTGCGCGCCAGGAAGGTGTCGCCGATGAACGCGCCATGGAAGGGCTTCAGGCACGCGAGCGCCGCGTAGGCCTCATCCCCCAGAACCTGGGATGCCGCATGGTCGGCGCGCGGCCCCTGCACGGCGATCATGGCCAGATCCGGGCGCGGCGTGATGTCAACGCCAAAGCGCCCGGCATGCGCGCGCAGCCACGCGATATCGCCCTCCGCGGGTCCGGCGTTGACCACCAGCCGAAACCAGTCGGGCGCCAGGAAATAGACGATCAGGTCATCGAGGACGCCGCCCTGCTCGTTCAGGAGGCAGCCGTAAAGCGCCCTTCCCGGGGTGCCGAGCTTGTCGACGTCATTGGCGAGCATGTACCGGAGATAGGCGCGGGCGTCGGCGCCACGGACCTCCACGGCGCGCATGTGCGAGACATCGAAGATTCCGGCCCGCTGGCGTACGGCGTGATGCTCGGCGACCTGCGATCCATAGTGAAGGGGCATGTCCCACCCGCCGAAATCCACCATGCGGGCGCCGGCATGGACGTGCTCTTCATAAAGCGGGGTACGGTGACCCATGAGAAATCTCGCGTTCGATTCACACGAACTCGCGCCATAAGGCGGCGAGCCTATCCACAGTCACCCCTCTGTCCCACGACCTGAGAGCTTGTGCCCCTTCGGTGGACTGCCGCGCAGTCTCTCTCCAGAGTCGACGGTAGTAGCCTCGCGGTCCTTTTGCCGGTACGTTTCCGGGCGGTTGCGTCGTCGGCGCCCGGCCCCGAGGGGCGGGCCTCTCCCGCAAGCTGTCTGTCGCGAACCGACTATATCAGTCCGCCCGCGCGAACGCCAAGCCGGCGCGTGCCCGCGGGCCACCCCTTGCAAGCACGGACACGCGGTCTAATCTTACAGGGCTCCAATAATAAGAAGTGCCCACGCCAGGGCCTTTTCGGGGACTGCCGGCGGTGCGGACACTCCCGTCGCGGATACATGAGGAGACACTATGTTGCGTGCCATTGCGATTATCTTGAGCCTTTTTTGCGCCTCCGCCTACGCCGCCGACCGGCCCGCGCGTTATGTCATGATCGCCCCGCCCCGCCAGGGACTCGCCCAGGCGGACGCCGTCTATGGCAAGATCGCGGACTTTCTCGCGCACGCCACGGGGGCGCCGATCACGTTTCATTACACCAGCAACTGGCTCACCTACATGGCCGAGGTGCACAACAATACCGCCGCCATCTACTTTGACGGCCCGGCCCTCATAGGGTGGCGCATCGCCCACTGGCACGACGACGCACTCGCGGCGTTGAGCGGCAAACTCAATTTCGTGCTCGTCACCAAAAAAGGGGGGCGCCCCGTACGCAAGGTCCAGGACCTGATCGGGCGCTCGGTGTGCGCATTCTCGCCGCCCAATTTGGGGACCTTGACCTTGGACAGCTGGTTTACGAATCCCGAACGCCAACCCTATATCGTCGTCATTCACAGCTTCGGCGCCGCGGCGCGCAACATCATCGAGGGCAACTGCATGGCGGCCGTCGAGCCGCTCCCGGTCTTCAAGCGCCAGGAGGCGCGATTCCCGGGCAAGCTCCAAGTGGCCTACAAGGTGCCGGGACTGCCCAACCAGGCCTTCTCGGTGAGCGCCGTGGTCCCGCCGGCCTTGCGCCACAAGATCATGGTCGCGCTTTTGAGTCCCGCCGGTCGAGCCGCGACCAAGCCCCTGCGCGACATGTTCGGGCATAAGGAACTCGTGCGCGTACACAATCCGGCGTACCTGCCCTACCGCAAATTGCTCCACGTCATGGTCGGCTTCTAGCCGTTGGCAACCCCACCCGTCGGCCGTCGCGGGCCGCTTCAGTTCCGCGGCAGGCGATGGGGGATCTGATATTTGTCAAGCAAGCGGTAGAGCGTCACGCGCGAAATCCCAAGAGATCGCGCCGCGCGCGACAGGTTTCCCGCGCTTCTGTCGACGGCCTCGCAGATCGCCTCGCGCTCGGCCCGTTCACGCGCCTCGGCCAAGGTCTCCTCGACCGGAATGTCGTGGTGGGGCCCGACATGGTCGAGACCGAGGTCCTCGGGCCCGATCAGTTGCCGCTCGCACATCACCATCGCGCGCCGCACCCGGTTGATGAGTTCGCGCACGTTGCCGGGCCAATGGTGTCGGCTCAGGGCCGCCAGGGCGTCGCGGCTGAAGCCGCGTACCTGTGGGTTTCTCTCCGCGGCAAACTTGTCAAACCAATGGCGGGCGAGCAGCGCCACGTCACCGTCGCGACTGCGCAGTGGCGGCACATCCAGATTCAGCACATTCAAGCGATAATAAAGGTCTTCGCGAAACCGCTTCTCGCCCACCGCCTTTTCCATATCGACGTGCGTGGCGGCGATGACGCGGATGTCGGCGCGCATGGTCTCGGTGCCCCCCACGCGCTCATAGGTCCCGCCCTGCAAGACCCGCAAAAGGTTCACCTGGAGGTCGAGCGACAGGTCGCCGATTTCGTCTAAAAAAAGCGTGCCGCCCTCGGCCGCCTCGATACGCCCGATCTTGCGCTGATGCGCGCCCGTGAATGCGCCCTTCTCGTGACCGAAGAGCTCCGACTGAATCAACTTGTCGGGCAGCGCCCCGCAATTGACCGCGACGAATGGGCGCGCGCTACGCGCCGAGTGGGCGTGGACCGCCAGGGCGCATAGCTCCTTGCCGGTACCGGTCTCGCCCTGAATCAAAACCGGCGCGTCCGATTGGCTGATCTTGGCGATCCGTTGAACGGTCGCCTTCATCGCCTGGCTCGCGCCTATGATGTTCTTTTCAAAGCGGTTTTCCGAAACTCCGTTGCCCCGGCTGCGGCTTAAGTGCGCCATCCCCAGGGCGTGACCGAGACTGTGCAAAAGCCGTGGCACATCCACCGGCGCCACATGGAAGTCGAGACAGCACTCGCTGATGAGGTGATTGGCGACCGCGCTTTTCAGAAACGCGAGGTCGAGGATCGCGATCCACCGAAACCGATTGTGGCCATAGCCGAGCAGGGCCTCGGCATCCGCGACCGCCTTTTCGCTGGTGTCCTGCAGACACACGATGCCGACGCCGGCACCCAGACGGTCCATATAAGAACGCGCCGTCCCCCACGCCCCGACGCGCGTCAGGCTCCACCCCCGGCTTGTGATATCGGATTCGCGAAACGGCAGGGTCTTGGCGGCGCAATAGACGAGCAACGCGCGGGGTTCGGCCCCCGGCCCGACACGAAACCCGGACTGTTCGGTATCGGTATCGCTCTTTGCTCCTGGCATCTTGTCTCCTTCCTGCCTTCCCCAACCGGGACTGGGCCCGTCCGAATCACCACCACGCGGTCATACGAAAGCTCGCGGCGGCCTCCCGCCCGCCCCCGGCGTACCCTTGGACATCCCGATCCCCGCGACTCCCGCATCGACCGGCGGATGGTCCGTCACTGCCAGGCGTCCGCATGGATCCATGGCGCCCCCCCCTGAATCCTCAAAAGGTCGTCGGCACGGTCACGCTGAGATCGATATTGGGGGCGTCCTTGGTCAGTCCCACGGCCACGTTGGTGACGATCGTCACCCGGCGGCTGTCGGCATAGGACATGCCCAGATTCAAGACCGCGGCGTTGCCACTGCTGCCGACCACCGCCTGCCAGGCGCCGCCCGCGGGCTTTATGCGCGTCTCGGCGATGAACGTCTCGGCCATGGACAGCGTGAGACTCACGCGCCGATTGAGCGCAAAGGCGGTACCACCCCCAAAGCTCACGGAATTGCCACCGGCGACCTGCCCAGGCTGGGGTGTCGTGGTGCTCGAGATGTTGCCGAAGCTGCGCGGAATGTTATAGGTGTAGCTCACGCTTCCAAAGAGGATGGCCGGACTGACCGGCTTTATGAAGGTCAGGCCCGTCGATACCGACCATACCCCGTTGCCCGTCGGGAGGGACTCGGGGTAACTCAGATTATTGTTTTGCGGCTGAGTGACCACCGGAATGCCGTAGGGCCCGCGTCCGGTCGGCGCCTTGGCGGTCAGGTTCCAGATGGTCGCGGCCCCCCCGCTGCTTCCCGAGATTTGATAATACAGCGCGGCGCTGGCGTCCCCGATCTGGCCCTTGTTGGTCACGTCCTGCTGGCTCGCCTGCAGGCTCGAGCTATTGACGCCGACCGATACATACGTACTCTGCCGGGCCAGGTAGGGTACGGTCACCGACAGTTCGAGGTCATTCGTGGGGGCGTAACTGGTCTGGAGCGACAAGGTCTCGATGTTGCTTTGCACCTTGCTCACATTGATCTGTCCGAGAAAGATCGCCCCGAGGGCCAGGAACCCGTTCAGGGTCAAGGCGTTGCTGTCCGAGTAGGCGTAACTCACCCCGGGCTGCAGGATCCACTGTCCGGCCTTGAACAGGGCATTTTGCTGGCGATAGACGGCCTGCACGCTCTCCTGGGCCTTGGGTTTGTGTTGGACATCGAGCGGACCCGTGGGAGAGGTCCCCGCCCAAGCCTGTGGGGTCCAGGCGCATGCCACGGCAAGCGCCACGAAAACCGGGTGACAGGATCGCGTGCGCACAGTGATACTCCTTAAAGCTCGCGTGGTGGGGATCAGGGGCTGCCCGCCCTACCCGACCCCAAAGCAATTTATAGTATTGTTATTGTTGACTTTTCTGTAACGATTCCGCTGTGACGCGCATGCACGGCCCCATGGATCACGGCGGGCACGGCGATCTCGACATCCTCGCCGACCACGGATCCCGGATGATCCGGCCGCCCGACCTCGCAGCCCTCGGCGATGCGGACATCGCCCTCGGCCACTATGGGACCCCATATCAGGCAGCCCGGCCCTATGACGATATCGCCCTCACACACGAGCGCCCCTTCTATGACGCTATCGGCGCCCACACATAGCCGCCCATGCGCCTTGATCGATCCATGCCGTCTTGTCCCCGCGGCCAGCGACACCGGCTCGCGGGCCACATGATCCGTGCCGCTCGCCGATGCCAAATCCCCCGCCTTCGCGCTGCCCATCCGTGGTTCCGCGGGCCCGATCAGAATAGTCGGGGCCGTGAGAGTCATGAACAGGCATGGCGCGTCGACTTTTATTGTTTTGTTGGCCGATGCACGGCCGAGTATCCGACAACCTTTGTCCACTTTCAAGTGGGTATCCGCGTGGCACCACCGAATGACCGTGGAATTCCCACCGATATGCAGGGTATCGGCCGCGTACAGGGCACGGTAGCGGGCGTTTCCCCCCGTCAGCAACGATCCCTCGGCGGCAATCTCCTTGTCACATGCGAGGGCCGCCGGCAAAACCGCGTCCGCCAGGGCATAGCTCATCTTCGTGGCGCACTCCGAAGGCGCCCGGCGCATGGACGCCGGCAGGATCAAGAGCGGCTCGTCATCCAAGCGGTATTCGAATACCGCGATCACAGGCTGCGCGATCAACGCCGCGCGCGCGCGCAGCTTTGTGATGAGATTGCGCGCGAAGTGATCCGGCGCATAAGCCCCCGCGGACAACGGGGATGGCCCGAGGGTCTGGCGGCGACGCAGAAACAGGCCCGCGGTCGGGGTGAACGGGAGCAGAAAAAGGATGGTCGTGACGGCGGCGAATAGCACCAGCATAATGTTCTCCTCAAAGGCGTGTCGGCGCCGCCGGGTCGGGCGCGGCCTGCGCCTGATCGCGGTAACGGGGCGTCTTGTGCCATTGCAAGCGGCGTGGCCGCAGCCTGTCACCGATGGCCGCCAGGAACCCGGCGGTCGCCGCGTAGGTGGAGACGAAGAACCCGATCAGGATGAGCGGTACGCCCTTAACCTTGTCGCGCTCCCCGTCCAGGCGCAGGGCCGAGGCGATCTCGTAGAATGCCGCGGCGTTCCCGAAGGTCCCATAACTCACCACCGCCAGCATGAGCAAAAGACCGCCGCCGTTGTCCCCGCATAACCACAGGAGATAGAGCACGAGCCACCCCATGAGGAGCACCGGCGCCATGGCGTAGATACCGAGCAGAGACACGCCGTCGAGACGTTCGCGGCCGGTCACGCGCGACGAACGCAAAAGCGGCCACAGATGGCGAAACAGGACCTGGTTGTGCCCCCGCGACCAGCGGCGCAACTGGCGGTAACGGGCGGGCCACGACTCCACCACCTCCTCGTAGCATTCCGAGCGATTCTGGTAGGCGATCTTCCAGCCGGCGATGACCAGCCGATAGGTGATGTCGGTGTCTTCGGCCAAGGCCCGCGGGTCCCAGCCGCCGATGGCACGTAGGGCGCTCACCCGCACACCACCGACGGTGCCGCCAAACTGCGGGATCAGACGCAGGTTCGCGCGCGCCTGCTGATCGACCTGATAGCCGCCGGAACGCTCCAGCTCCAAAAGGTGCGTCAGGAGATTGGTACCGCTGTTGTAGGGGACGACGCGGCCCATGACGCCGCCGACCTGCGGATCAAAGAACGGCGCCACGAGCTGCTTTACGAGCCCGGGACCGGGGAGGTAGTCGGCATCAAAGACAAGCGCGATGTCGCCCATAAGGTGCGCGGTGGCATCGACCAGAGCGGCGGCCTTGCCGGGCGGCGCATCGGGAGGCCTGTGCAGGACCTGGACGCGATCGGGATGGCGCTCGGCAAAGTCATCCAGGATGGCCGGCGTCGCGTCGGTGGAGCGGTCATCGATGCACAGGATCTTCAGGCGCTCCCGGGGGTAGTCGACGGCGATCATGCGTTCGAGGATATGCGCAATGACCGGCTGCTCGTTATGGGCGGGGATGATGACGGTCACGGGCGGCCATGACGCCTGGGTGATATCGAGATAGGGGTGGCGCTGACGACCGAAGAGCCGGTTCATGGTGAAAAACAGGTGGCGGGCGGTGTAGAACACCACCAGCGCGACGATAACGTAGGCTGTGGGCTGAAGGACCGCGATCAGGCCGGCATGCACGGGCACGGCGTGGCGGGCGAGCGATGCGCCGGCAGAGGCGTTATTCATGGCGCAGCCTCCAGCTCATACCCCAGGCGTAGAGCGCAACGAGCCCCATGATATCGAGCAGCAGACCAAAGAGCAGAAACAGGACGGGCAAGGCGATAAGACCGAGGCCGTTTATCACGAACGCCTGGAGGCAGAACTGACAGGGCAGGATGAGGGCAAGCCATGTCAAGGCCAATAACGTAAGGGCGACCTTCTTGCCCAGACCGAAGTCGAGCGGGTAATAGATCACCATGAGCATGAACGGGGTCATGAACATGAGGGTGAGCCCCATGAGCAGCATCGACTGGATGTAGCCTGGAATCACATAGGGGAAAGGCGCGAGCAGGGGTGTAAACCCGGCGGCGCCGACGACAAATACCACCGCCAGGGTAAAGAGCGCGAGCGACAGTGGGAGGTGGCGGCGACGCAGGAGCACGGCCAAGAGCAGCGTGACGCCCACCAGCACCGCGCTTGTCATCCAGGCGGCGCGCGAAGGGCCGCTTGCGCCGAGGTCGGGGACCGGGACCGGGAGGCTTACCCCCCATGGTAAGGCATAAGGCATGCGTATGACAGTCACCGCCGGCGCGACAGAGGCGCACCAGAACCGTTCGATGAAAGCCCACAGTGGGAGGATGAGCGGACGGATCGCCCAGGCCACGGCGAGCGCGAAGATCGGACCCAGCATCAGGGATAATGCCTGCCGTCCACGTTCATGGGGCATGATGCGTAGTCCCCTGTGGGTGGGAATGACACCGCCCCGCCAACCCGCGACACGCGCGTCATTACGCGACCCGGGTTCCTCGTCAAAAATGATAGAAGACACCGATGGATCCTCCGGTCTGCCGGTAATAGGGGCTTGCGAATCGCTCCACGAAGAGGTCCGTGCCCCAATTGGTCCCAAGCCACTGGCGCCAGGTAAGGGACGCGGTTTCGCTGCGAAAATCGACGAGCGCGACATGGGCGCCGATCGGGAGATAGGCATCGGTCCCCCAGCCGTAACGCGCGGTCAGCTCGATCTGACCGCTATGGTCATAGCCGAAGGCCGCGAAGCTCCTTTGGGCCTCCACCGAACCAGGGTTGCTCGTGGCCCAGTCATGCCCGGCCATCGCCACCCAGTAGTCCGGGAGGTAGGCGGTGAGATTCGTCCAGGCGCTGCGGTCATCATGGCCGTCGCGAAAGCGCATGCCGGTATAGCCGCCCGTGACTACCAGGCGCTTATCGGGCAGCGCCTTATAGGAAAGGCTGGCATCGACCCGGTCTTGCGGCACGACGTCGGAATTGGTGCTCGCGGCGAGGCTCAGATAGCCGTACCATCGCGGGGCGAAGGTCTGCGTGACGCCCACGACACCGTAGCTCTCCTCATAGCCGAACATGCGCCCGTGATCGGCCTCCCAATTCCAGATGGTGCTTGAGCCCTCGCCCCACACGCCCCTCGCGTAGAGACCCTCGAAACGCCCGTAGCCCTGGGTCAAACGATAATACGAGCCGCCCATGCCAACCCATCCATGGGCGCAGGCGACACCGGGAAGCCAGATGGCCAGCAACGCGGCCAGGGCTCGCCAGTCGCCCCTTCGCCAAACGCTCATGACGCCACCGCGGCGCGCGCCTGGCCGTCGGCGGCGGTAGGCGGCGAGGCGCGCCGGCCCGCAGCCCACGCCTTTGTAAGGACCGCGGCGATACGCCGCCCGGCGGTCCCATCCCCAAACGGCGAGCGCGCCGGACGCATGGCCTCCCATTTGGCGTGCGAGCGATAGAGGCGCGCGACCTCCGCCTCCAGGCGCCCGGCATCGGCGCCCACCAGGCGGCCGGCCCCGCACGAGAGGACCTCGGGACGCTCGGTCTGGCGGCGGGTGATCAGGACCGGGACCCGCGCAGTTACCGCCTCTTCCTGCAGCCCGCCGGAGTCGGTGACGAGCAGCCACGCGCCGCGCAGCACCCGCAGCATGTCGGGATAGGCCAGAGGACCCACAAGCCGCACGCGTGGGCGGACATCCCGCGCAAGCCCGTCCCATACCGCCCTCACGGCCGCCGCCACCTCGGGATTGGCATGAAGCGGCCAGAGTACGGACACATCCGCGAAGCGCTCAACGATGCGTCGCACGCCCCGGCCGATCTCTGCGATGCCCGTGCCCCAGTTCTCGCGGCGATGGGCGGTGACCACGATGAGGCGCGGCGCGCCGGATGCCTCGGGGGCGCGCGGCCCGAGGCGGCGATAGCCAAAGAGCGCGGCATCGACGACGGTATTACCGGTCATGGTGATGGCCTTGAGCGCTACGCCCTCGCGCCGCAAACAGGCGACCGCAAGCGGTGTCGGCGCGAAATGCCAGGTGGCGATGCGCGTGATGAGCCGACGGTTGAGCTCTTCGGGAAACGGTTCACCGCAATCGCCCGAGCGCAACCCCGCCTCGACGTGCGCCACGGGCACGCGATGATAGAAACCAAGGAGCGCGCCCGCTAGCGCGGTCGTGGTGTCGCCCTGGACTACGATGACATCGGGCCGCACGCGCGCGATCACCGGGTCGAGCGCATCAAGGAGCCGCGCATTCAATTCGGCGAGCCGCGGTCCACGCGGTCCCAGGCGCACGGTGGCAAATGGCCGCATCTCAAGAAACCGGTAGAGCGCCGACACCGCCAGCTCGTGTTGGCCGCTATGAACCAGGAAGGTCTGGCAGCCGTCGGCCTCGAGCACATGAACGACACTCGCGCTCTTGATGATGTCCGGACGCGTGCCGGTCAATACCAAGACGCGCATCGCCCCATCCTCACGCGCGCGCCTTGGCGGCCCGCTACGGCCCCTGCGCGCGCCTTCCGCCCCCGCTGATTGACGAGACATGCCTCTATCCAAGATTCCTGTGGCCATGACCGGCCTCCTCTACGGGGGCTCGGCCTCCTCCCAAAATCCGTCAGAGCCCCTTCATGGCCCCGAGGATCGCCCCGACCTGCGCCGCGGAAAAACCGCCCGCGTGCGCAAAGCCGACGCTCAAGCTCATTTGATTCAGGACATTGTTGGCGCTCGACAGGACCTGCGCGCTCTGCCCAAGCCCCTGGGCCCCGAGCGTCTGCGAAATGACGCCCTGTCCCGGCACATTGATGGCCACGATCACCGAGTTCGGATTGAACACGATGCTGCCGTGGCCGCCTGCGCCCGTTACCGATAGATTCTGGGGACCCGAGGATTCCGACGATGGGGATCCATCGGGCCCACCGGCCGCCACGTTGATGACAGCGGTGTTCCTTATGACATTGCCGTCACCGGTGGTCTGGATACCCTGCCCGATGCCGGCGACACCCGAGATCGGATTGCCGGTTATCGTCCCGGTACCCGGGGAGCTGGCGCCCCCCGTACCGCTGCTCTCGGTCGAGAAACTGCCCACGGAGAGATGCGGGTGGCCATGGCCATCGACGCCGAGACTGACGTTGGTGCCAACGGCAAGGCCCGAGCCGTTGGCCTGCGTCCAGCGGCTCACGATCTGCAGCCCGAAGTACACGACGCCCTCGGGGGCCACATAGCGCCCGCGCAAGCCCGACAGGGCGCGCGCCGATAACGGCGCGTGCCCGGCTATCAGGCTGACATCGCGTCCGCGCAGTGTTTCGGCGTGTGCCGCCGCCGTTGTTGCGCACAATGCCCCGGCGGCCATCAGCCGCGCCATGCCCTGAAGAACACGAATTTTCCGCCCGCTCGCGTCCATACCGCTCCTTCGCACCCTGATCATCCAAGTTTCCTGGTTAGAAATCGGTCGCGGGAATGACACCGAACTCCCGCAGGTTACGTGTCTCGTTACGTTCCACGGCCGTCATCAGACCATGGACGCGTACCGCCCTAAGTCCCCGGCGCAGCGGCGTGTGCTTGTCGTAGTGCGGCCCCATGACAATGAACACCACGTCATCCCAATCCTTGACGAAGCGCCGCAGGGAAAGACTGCGGTTACCAAGCGCCGGGTCGGCAAGATAGGCGCGGCCATTGACCACCCCCTTCAACACCACGAAATGCTCATAGCCCTGGATATCGAGCAGCACCACCACCGGGACCCTGAGCTTCACGAGCAACGCCGGCGGCACCTTGTAGCCGGCCCCATGCAACCCCAGACGCGTCAGATAACGCGCCATATCCAACATCGAAAAACCCTTTTGCTGCACCACCTTGCGGTTGCTGACCTTGAGCATCCCGATGATCACCTGATTCTCGGTGAGATGCCGGCCGTAGGCGTAATCGGCCAAGGTCGCTATCGCCGCCGCCCCGCAGCTGTAGTCGGTGCGTTGCCGCACCACCGACCGAAACTTGAGGCCTTGCATGCTGGTGACGTGCGTGATGAGCGGCACGCCCCCGAATCC
>DAIDMD010000040.1 GCA_027449165.1 Acidiferrobacter sp.
CTGTGATTATGTAGTGTAGAAGTCATTCAGCGCGACCGGCTCTCTGGCCGGTCATCTTCGCCCGGATTGATCGGTCACCTTCGACCGGAATCCGCGGTCACCATCCGCCGGAATCGGCGGTCATCTTCATCGGAATACGCATCCGACCCGCTTCTGGTCGTGGAGTGAGGCTGCCGGCTTGATGTGCCCGTGGCGTTCCAGGACGTGCCTCAGATAACGCCCGGTGTGTGACGCGGGGTGGGCGGCCAATTCCTCGGGTGTGCCGGTCGCCACGACCCGGCCGCCGCCGCTTCCGCCTTCGGGACCGAGATCCACGATGTGGTCGGCGGTCTTGATGACATCGAGATTGTGTTCGATCACGACAACGGTGTTCCCGCGTCCCGTCAGCGTCTGGAGCACGCCGATCAATTGGCGGATGTCATGGAAATGGAGACCCGTGGTCGGTTCGTCGAGAATATAGAGCGTCCGGCCCGTGTCCCGTTTTGAGAGTTCCCGGGCGAGCTTGATGCGATGTGCTTCGCCGCCGGACAAGGTCGTCGCCGACTGGCCGAGGGTCAGATAGGACAGCCCGACGTCCGCCAGGGTCTCGAGCTTGCGGCGTATGGTGGGGACCGCCTCGAAAAAGGCCAGGGCGTCTTCTACCGTCATTTGCAAGACGTCGTGTATGGTGCGGCCCTTGTAGCGGACTTCGAGCGTCTCGCGGTTGTAACGCATGCCCTTGCAGACGTCGCATGGCACATACATGTCGGGCAGGAAGTGCATCTCGACCTTGACGAGACCGTCGCCCTCGCAGGCCTCGCAGCGGCCGCCGCGGACATTGAAAGAAAAGCGTCCCGGACCGAACCCGCGTTCGCGGGCCTCGGCGGTGCCCGCGAAGAGATCCCGCAGGGGGGTGAAGAGGCCTGTGTAGGTCGCCGGATTGGAGCGCGGCGTCCTTCCGATCGGGCTCTGGTCGATGTCGACGACCTTGTCGAAGGTCTCCAGGCCGTCGATCCCGGCGTGTGCGGCCACCTCCAGCCGGGTCTTATTGAGCAGGCTGGCCGCGGCCGCATAGAGCGTATCGTTGATCAGTGTGGATTTGCCGGATCCCGAGACCCCGGTTACGCAGGTAAGGGTCCCGACCGGGATCCGCACGTCGATGCCGCGCAGGTTGTTGCCGCGTGCCCCACGGATCACGATCTCCCCTTTCCCGGTCCGACGGACCGCCGGCACCTCGATTGCCTCGATACCCTTCAGGTAGTTCCCGGTCAGGGAGTCGGGGTTTTCCATGATCTGGGCCGGAGTCCCTTGGGCTACGATGCGGCCGCCGTGGACCCCGGCCCCAGGGCCTACATCCACGACATGGTCGGCGGCGAGGATCGCCTCCTCGTCATGTTCGACCACGATGACGGTGTTGCCCATGTCGCGCAGGGTCTCCAGAGTCGCGAGCAGGCGGCCGTTATCGCGCTGGTGCAGGCCGATCGACGGCTCGTCCAGGACGTACATCACGCCGACCAGCCCGGCACCGATCTGCGAGGCGAGCCGGATGCGCTGGGCCTCGCCTCCGGAGAGGGTCTCGGCGGAGCGCGCGAGAGTCAGGTAGTCGAGGCCCACGTTTACGAGAAACTTGAGGCGCTCGCCGATCTCGTGGATGATCTTGGCGGCAATCACCCCCCGTTGTCCGGGAAGCAGCAGGTGCTGAAAAAACCCGTAAGCCTCCTGTATGGAAAGGCCAGTCACCTCGTGGATGGGGCGCGAATCGATGAATACGTTGCGGGCCTCCTCGCGGAGCCGGCTGCCCCCGCAGGCCTCGCAGGCCTGATTGCCTATGAACCGGGCGAGCTCGTCGCGTACGCTCGCCGATTCCGTCTCCCGGTAGCGCCGCTCCATGTTGGGTATCACGCCCTCGAAGGGGTGCTTGCGCCGGTGCCGACGGCCGCGGTCCACGTAGGTGAAGTTGATCGCCTCCTCGCCGCTGCCGTAGAGAATGACCTGACGGACCTTCTTGGGGAGGTCCTCGAAGGGTGTCTCGATTCCGACCCCGTAATGCCGGGTGATCGACTCCAGGAGCTGGAAATAGAATGGATTGCGGCGATCCCATCCGCGGATCGCGCCAGCCGGCAGACTTAAGCTCGGGTCTTGTATGAGGCGTTCGGGGTCGAAGAATTGGCGGACCCCGAGCCCGTCGCAGGCGGGGCAGGCGCCCGCCGGATTGTTGAACGAGAAGATCCGAGGCTCGAGTTCCGCGAGGCTGAACCCGCAATGCGGGCAGGCGTAGCGCGCCGAGAACAACAGCTCCTGCGCCTTTTCGCCTTCCGCGGGCATGGTCACCAGGCGCACGAGGCCCTCCGAGAGCGACAATGCGTTCTCGAAGGATTCGGCGAGCCGCGATTCCTGGCCGGAGCGCAGGACCAGACGGTCGACCACCGCCTCGATCGTGTGTTTGTGGGTCTTCGCGAGCGGGGGCGCTTCGCCGAGCTCGATCACCTCGCCGTCGATTCGCGCGCGCACATAACCCCGGGCCTTCAGCTCCTCGAGCTTGTTCAGGGCCTCCCCCTTGCGTCCCGATACGACCGGGGCCAGGATCATGGCCTTGGTGCCTGGCGGGAGGCTCAGGGCCTCGTCGACCATCTGCGTCACGGTCTTCGCGTCCAGGGCCACCCCGTGCCGCGGGCAGCGCGGTTCGCCCACTCGTGCGTAGAGGAGGCGCAGGTAGTCGTAGATCTCGGTGACGGTTCCGACCGTGGAGCGCGGGGTGTGGGAGGTGCTCTTCTGCTCGATGGAGATCGCCGGCGAAAGCCCCTCGATGAGGTCGACGTCGGGCTTGGCCATGAGCGACAGGAACTGCCGGGCGTAGGCGGACAGGGACTCGACGTAGCGCCGCTGTCCCTCGGCGTAGAGGGTATCGAACGCAAGCGAGGACTTGCCCGACCCCGATAGCCCGGTGATGACGACGAGCCGGTCGCGCGGCAGGTCAAGGTCGAGGTTTTTCAGGTTGTGCGTGCGCACACCCCGCAGGCGGATGAGATCCATAGGTTTTTTCGAGCCGGAGTAAATCGGATACTATACGGCGCCCGGATGGGCGAAGGCAAAGACCGGGTAGCACACACACGCCCTTTCCCTTGACCGCCCAGGCGCCGTGCGGGGCGCCGGGAGGGGTGTTTGGCGGGACTCCTCGGCAAAAGGGGGCAGGCATCGGCCGCCGTATGGCCTAGGCGGCCGTTTCCGGCGGATACGGGATCCGACGGTGCGGATTCGGCGGGGCCCCTGGCTATCCAAAGCCGATGGGCGTGACATAAACTAGGGTCCTGTATAGGCGCGGGGCCGCGGAGCTTGGGCGGCCTTGCGTCCGTTAGCCGGACCTTTTGTGAGGTCCGCTTCCATCCTGAGGGGGACGTTATGGCGCGTGGTATCAATAAGGTCATCTTGGTGGGCAACCTTGGCAAGGACCCGGAGATCCGCTACGTGCCCAATGGCGGCGCTGTGGCCAATCTGAATATCGCCACCTCGGAGTCCTGGAAGGACAAGGCGACCGGGGAGAAACAGGAGCGCACCGAATGGCACCGAGTGGTGTTTTTCGGGAAACTTGCCGAAATCGCAAATGAGTACCTGAAGAAGGGCGCGCAGATTTACGTCGAGGGGCGCCTACAGACCCGCAAGTGGCAGGATAAGTCGGGTCAGGACCGTTATACGACCGAGATCGTGGGGAGCGAACTCCAAATGTTGGGCGGCCGGGGTGGCGCGGGGGCGAGCGACGGTCCGCCCGTCGATATGGGCTACGAAGCGGCCGGGTCCGGTCCGAGCGCCCGTTCGGCCCAGCCCGCCGCGCCGGCCCCGGGCGGCGGAGAGGACTTCGACGACGATATCCCGTTTTAGAAATCTGGTGTGCCGCGCGGCTGCCGGCGGCGTCGGTGCGACAGCGCGCCAGTTTATCCCTGCGAGGCGATCCCGGGTCTCGGCATGGTGCCGCAAAGGGACCCTGGGGGTGTGGGCCCGCGCCCTAGGCTGTCGGTCCAGGAAGGCTGTGGTCCCCGTCTCTTCATGGCGCAGCAAGACCCGCAGTCCATCCCGGTGCTGCCTGCTACCGCCCCCGTAACATCCCGGTGAGCCGTTTCGTGGTCTACCAGCATGCGCCGCAGCGCTCCGCCTGTAACCGAGCAACGGTTCAGGGGTGGTGACTGGCCATTTGGCCGGCAATGAGCGGCGCGATCGCCGGCACGGCGCAATCATTCCGGCCTTCCCTGTATATACTTGACCTATGCGCAATCGTAAGGCCCCCTGTCGCCAGTATCCCAATGCCGAGCAAGCGGCCCGGTTGCAGGAGACTGTCCGAGGCGTAGGGCGGTGGTGGTTTGCCCGTGACGAAGCACGAAACTCACGCTATACCGTAAGGTTGGCGGGAGTAGTTCATCATAACCGACGGGCTACTGCATTTGCGGCCGATCGTGTCCCGCGGATGCCGCTTGAGCGGGGGTACCGGTTACGGTGGCGGGAAGGGAAGCACCGAAGCGGAAACCCGAAACCTGTGTCTGGCGCGGGAGAGGTGCATGTGCGATGTTGGGAACGAGTGTCGGTTTTGGGCAGCTCGGTATCGCGAAGTACAAAATAGAATAAAAGGAGGGGATATGGGCGGGTATTGCGCTGAGCGGCGGAACGGCGGACTGATCCGGAGGGTAGCGATCGCGGTGCTCGGAATCGGGGCACTGTCTCAAGTCGGCAGGGCCTTGGCGGGGCCTCTTGTGCACACGAGCGCCTTTAAGTGGGCGACGATGTCGCAGATTCAGGTGTTTCTCGCCAAAGACAACGGTACGGTAGCCAATACGACGATTACCTACAGCGGCCCGGTCGCTCGGGTCGTGGTCGTGGTGCCGCAGCCCGAGTTTCCGTTTCCGAAATTCCAGATCGACCAAGTGGAAAACCCGACCCTGGTCCTGCCCGCCGGGGCGACCGTGAAGTTCACGTTCGTAAACGAGATCAAAGGTTTCAGTCATAGTTTTCAGGTGACGAGGGTGGCGCCGCCGTTTGCCATGTTTCCGAAGATCCAGCCGGTATTAGCCGGAACCGAGCTTTCGCCGTCGCCGAGGGGCAGAAAATTCCCGTATGCCAACTTCATATGGCACCCGACGGCCGGACATTATTACTACGTCTGTGCAATCCCCGGGCATGCCGAGATGGGTATGTACGGGGCTATAATCGTAAAATAGCGGGTTGGGCGACGAAGGGATCCCGGTCGGGTGCGGGCCGAGCGGCGCGCCGGGGTCCGGGGGGGCACAGTGTCCGGGCCCGCCGGGGGTCCCTGGTCACGGAAACGGTACGGTGTGCCGAGGTCCTGTGCGCGGGCGGCGTCGGCACCGGGCTACGAGCGATCCGCCGGTTTGGTGCGAGGTCCGGTTTTGGCGGTAACGACAAGATAGGGAGGGTGCGTGGAAGGGGGAGCGGCAGAATCGGTGGGTCCCGTAAGGGCGTTCCGGCAGGGTTTCGCGCTCTATCGGCGCGGCTTCTCAGTCTTGACGGCCGAGTTGGTGATCCTGGGGTTGGCGGGCCTTCTGGTCGTCACGTTTTTGATGTCGGCCCACGTCTTGCCGATCCATACGCCGCCCACGTTCCTGGCCGGTCTGTGGCTGACTGTGCTCGCCTTCTGTTTCGGGGTGGCGCAGATCGTTTTGCAGACCGGCCTCATGCGCAGCATAACGAAAGTGGCCGAGGGCCGCGAAGGTCGTATAGGAGACCTGTTGTGGGGGGCGCGGAGGGGCGAGATATGGCTGCTCGCCATCGTCCTACAGGTCTTGGGCTTCGTGTTTTTTCAGCTCGGGGCGTTTTGTGTCATGGCGAGCGGCATGCATGCGACCGGCGACCCGCGCCACCCCATCGTCTTGCTTGATGGGCCATTACCGCCGCTCCTATTGCTCATCGTCTGGGCCGTGGTCATGGTCCTCTATGGCAACACGGGCCTCATGGCCATGGCGATGGCGGCACGCTATGAGCTGCCGGCGTTCGCGGCCCTGCGCGCGGCCTTGAAGACATTCCGGCGCGGCTACCGTCGTTATCTGGCCCTGAACGTCATCTGGGTCGGCGTCCTGGTCGGAGGTCTCATGGTAGCCGCTGCTGTATTCGGTGTGCTCCTTGCCGCCCTGCAGCCCTTGGGAGCGACCCCCATCGTCGAAGGGTTGCGGGCCGTCGTCTTCCTGGCGGCCCTGTGCGCGGCCTTTGTGGCAGCCCTGGCGTGGTTTGTGGTGTCGCTTGCGGCCTTCGTGGTCGCAAGCGGGATCGTCGGGCCCGCCAACGCTGCCTGATCCGGCGCGCAGGCAAGCCCCGCCCTGCGGACATGGCAGGCCCTATTGCCCAGGGCGATGCCCCCCATGCGGGGCCTACCCCGCCGTTAGGGCAGAGTGAGAGTCAAGGACCCTGCCCAGGGCGGGACCCCCCCGCGGTCGGAGCGGTGACCGTGCGGCCGTCCTGTCAGGCCTGGGTTTTTGGGGCGAGATGCCCGCCCGGCAGGCGGAGGTCTCGCCCATGGGGACGGGGGCGGCGCTGTCGGGCGTCGACCCCGGGTCGCATAGGAACCTCCGGTCTGACGGCCGGGGGAGGGTATGAAGCCCATACAGTCTTGCCGGGAGGCCAGATGCCCCGTTTGCATCGCCGGCTGCATTCCGCCTCAGGCGGGGCGATCTCGCCGGCTACCGCCCCCCCACCAAACCGCGCCCCCCGCTTCTCCTTGGCTCCTGTTCGTGCCGCGTCCCGGGCCCCCTGGGCCTTTTTTGACCTCCCCCCCGGACTATGAAGTGGCGTCTGGGACGCCACGGGGATAAGAATGACTCCAATCTCCGTTCAATAATTAATCGATAATTTGCCAAATTACAAAGCTGGATGGTCCGCTGCATG
>DAIDMD010000041.1 GCA_027449165.1 Acidiferrobacter sp.
GAAGATTTATGTCGACGACGAGGCGAGCAAGAAGGCCTACCTCGAGGTCATGACCGAGCACCCCGGGAAGGACTTTACGGTGAATCTGGACAACCCAAGCCCCATGGGCGGCGAGGACCGCAAGCACTGACGGACGACGCCCGCGGGGAGTTGGGTGCGCGGGCTGATGGCGGCCGAGGAATCGGACGCAGTGGGCTGCGTCGTGCGGGCCCCTCAGGCTGGGGGCGCGCTCTCCACGGGCCTGTGGAAGCGGGTGCCCCCGCACCGGGGGCAGGGCGGGATGTGCCCGACCTTGGAGAAGCGGAGGTGTTCGTTGCACCGGTCGCAGACCAGGGTACCGAGGCCGATCATTTCCCCGGTATGGTATTCGGAGACGTCGGCCTGTAGCCGAATCTGATGGAGCGCGAGGAGCGTCTGGTCGGCCGCCTCGGAGAAAAGTTTCCAGAACGCCCCTTCGATCAGGGCGACATCGAAGCCTAGCCAATCCCCGAGCCCCTTGCCGGTTGCGTGCCGATAGCGCGCGGAGTCGGTGAGGTCGCGTCGGACGTAGCGCTCGAGTTCGGCCACCTCGTGGCCGTCTTGTCCGGGGCCGGGGGCCGGGGCGTCGGTGCCGCCGCCCAGCAGATGGTAGAGGCTGCTCCCGGTCTGGCGCGCCTTGTGCAAGGCCTTTTCCAGTAGCTCGCGGTAGGCCTCGCCCATGGTCTCGAGTTCTTTGTCCGATGAGGAACCGGTTTTCATAATACCTCTCCCGTTCTGCGCCGGTGCGGCCGTCGCACGGCGTTGGCAGGCCTTGTTCTGATTGTGGTCTGAGGGGCCCGAGAACGCAAGGCGCGGGCGCGGCCGGCGGCCGATCAGGTTGGCCCGCGCCACGCCTCTCGGCTATCCTGGGGTGGATATGGAGACCATGGGCGCGCACGGGACATCCCGATTCCGGCAGCCGGGCGTGCGAGCCGCGCTCGGGGCGGCCTTGTTGTTCGGCGCCGGCACGCCCCTTGCCAAGGCGCTGCTCCAGACCGTCAGTCCGTGGATGCTGGCCGGATTGCTTTATCTGGGCTCCGGCGTCGGGTTGGCGGCCTATCGCGCCGTGACGCGCGCGCCGCGTATGACCCTGGCTCAGGGCGACGCGCCCTGGCTTGCCGGCGCCATCGCCGCGGGCGGGATCGCGGGCCCGGTATTGCTGATGTTCGGTCTTACCCGCATGCCCGCCTCCGGGGCGTCCCTGTTGCTGAACGTCGAGGGCGTCTTTACGGCGCTATTGGCGTGGTTTGTGTTCAAGGAGAACTTCGATCGGCGCATCGCCCTGGGGATGGGGGCCATTGTGTTGGGGGCCGGTGTCATCAGCTGGCCAGGGGGCGCGTCGTTCGGCGGGTGGTGGCCGGCGCTGGCTGTCCTGGGCGCGTGCTTCGCGTGGGCCGTGGACAACAACCTGACCCGTAAGGTGGCGCTGGCCGATGCCGCCGGGATTGCCTCCGTCAAGGGTCTGGTGTCCGGGGCGGTCAATACGGCCTTGGCGCTGATGCAGGGGGCGTCGCTGCCGTCCCTGCCCGATTGCGCGGGCGCCCTCGTGGTGGGGCTGTTTGCCTATGGCGCGAGCCTGACGCTGTTCGTGGCCGCCCTGCGCCAGCTCGGCACGGCGCGCACCAGTGCGTATTTTTCGGTGGCGCCCTTCTTTGGGGCCGTTCTGGCGGTTCTGATGGGGGGGCCGGCCTCGGGCCGGTTGCTCATCGCCGGCGTGCTGATGGCGATCGGGACGTGGTGGCATGTGACCGAGCGCCACGAGCATAGCCATGCACACGAGGCGATGCGGCATGACCACGCGCACGCGCATGATAGCCACCACCAGCACGCGCACGACGTTCCGGTGGCGCCCGGTGTGCGGCATCAGCATCCCCACGCCCACGAGGCCTTGGTCCACTCGCACCCCCACTTCCCGGACGCGCATCACCAGCACCGGCACTGACCGGAATGGCCGGCCCGAAGGTTCGCGCGGGGCGAGCGCGCCGCAGGCGCCCGTGGGGAGATCCTTGTGCAGTCGCCGGCCGTTTTCGGTGCGATCAGCCGGCTTCGCGCGCCGTGTTGCGGATGCGCTCGCTATGGGCATAGACGGTCATCCGCGCATCCCGCGTATAGCCGATCAGGGTCAGTCCATGGGTCTCGGCCACCTGGATCGCGAGGCTGCTCACGCCGGAGATCGCGGCCACGATGGGCACGCGAAAGCTCAGGGCCTTCACGGCGATCTCGAAGGTAAGGCGTGAGGACACGCCCAGCATCGTAGCCGCCCCGTGCGGACAGCGGCCCCCGAGCGCTGCGCCGATCACCTTATCCACCGCGTTATGGCGGCCGATGTCCTCGCGCACGATATGGCCCCATGGTGTGGCGAGAATGGCCGCATGGGCGGTGCCGGTGCTGTGATTGAGCGCCTGCAAATCCCGCATCCGCGCCAGCAGGTCGTGGACGGCCTGCGAATCCCAACAGCGGTCGCTTTGGAGCGGCGCAAAGGGTACGAGGCCTTCGAAGCGCGGAATGCCGCAAAGGCCGCAGGCGCTCGCACCGACGATGCGGCGGCGCTTGCGGCGAACCCGTTTCGAGGCCGCCCCGGCGAGCTGGAGATAGGCGGCCCAACCTTCCGCCACGCGCACCGTTTCCCACGCGACGATCTCATCGAGCGATCGCAGGATGCCTTCGCTCAAGAGAAAGCCCCGGAGGAAGTCGTCTAAGTGGCTCGGGGTTGCCATCATGACGGCATAGATCTCTCCGTCACAAGAACGATTCGGGTGATCCGCCGCGCGGCGCAAGGTTTGTGCTTCATTTGTTACCCGCAGTGCGCCAGCCTTCGACAAGCCGCATTCGGACGGGGAAATGATCGCCCTCCCTGAGCCCCGGGGCGCCGGCCCGGCATTGGCGCGCGAGGTACGCGGGATGCAAGCCGCAGCGAAGGCCGGGCGCCCGGGCTGGATGGCGATGGTGTTGGGTCGAGGCGGCGCTGGGGGCGCGGCAGAATCCGGGGCGCGCGGGCCGCCTGACCGACGGCCCCGCCACCGCGAGGCGATTTCCCACCATAAGCGCGGCGCTCTCCGGCTGTCGCGGGTCGCTGGGGCCCAGTCTACCCATTCTGGTGCAGTTGATGCGCCACTCTGGGGATAGTAAAGTCCATCGGCCCATTTTTGGGCGTCCGAGTGCTCTAGGCTGGTGCACAAGGGCGTATGCGAGGACGTTTGCCAATATCAGACGCGGCGGTGCCGCGGGTCGCCGGAATGACCTATCGGGGCCCGCGGGACGGTCCGAAGGGGATTGCCTGTCATGAAACTCGTCATTGCGATCATCAAGCCGTTCAAGCTGGATGACGTCCGGGATGCCCTGTCGAGTATTGGTATCCAGGGGCTTACTGTCACCGACGTGAAGGGCTTCGGACGGCAGAAGGGTCACACCGAGCTCTACCGCGGTGCCGAGTATACGGTGAACTTCCTGCCGAAGGTGAAGCTCGAGATCGCCGTCGCGTCGGACATGGTCGACAAGGTCGTGGAAGCGGTCAGCCGGGCCGCGCTCACCGGCAAGATCGGGGACGGGAAGATTTTTGTTCTGAACCTGGAGCAGGCCCTGCGCATCCGCACGGGCGAAACCGGCGACGAGGCACTCTGAGGGGGGAGGTCCGATGCGTAATCTGCTGTCTGTGATCCGGGGCCTGGGCGTTGCAGCCCTGGTGGCGATGCTCATGCTGGTGCCGCAGGGGGCATTGGCGGCCACGCCGGCGACGGGCGCAACGCCCACGCCGGCCGTTACATCGGCCCCTGTCGTCATCGCCCAGCCGATCCCTGCCCCGGCGGCTACCCGCATCAACCACGGCGACACGGCGTGGATGCTGATGTCGACCGTGCTGGTCCTGATGATGACCATACCGGGTCTTGCGCTCTTTTATGGCGGTATGGTCCGCGATAAGAACGTGCTGAGCACCCTCGCCCACAGTTTCGCCACCACCTGCCTTGTCACCCTGCTCTGGTATATCGTCGCCTACAGCCTTGCCTTTACCGACGGCAACGCCTGGATCGGCGGCTTCGGCCGGTTGTTCCTGCACGGCATGGGCCGGAGCACGGTCAGCGACCGGTCGATGGCGGTCCCCGAGTCCGTCTATATGTCCTTTCAGATGACCTTTGCCATCATTACGCCCGCGCTGATCTCGGGGGCATTTGCCGAACGGATCAAATTCTCGGCCGTCTTGTGGTTTACGGGCCTGTGGCTGATCTTCGTATACTGCCCCATCGTCCACTGGATCTGGTCGGAAAACGGCTGGCTCGCCAAGCTGGGCGTCCTCGATTTCGCCGGCGGCACCGTGGTGGAGGTCAATTCCGGGGTCGCGGGTCTTGTTACGGCGCTGGTCGTCGGCCGACGCGTCGGCTTCAGGCGCGAGGCGATGGCGCCGCACAATCTCGTGTTGACCATCCTCGGGGCCTCGCTCCTCTGGGTCGGCTGGTTTGGCTTCAACGCCGGCAGCGCCGTTTCGGCGGGGGGGTTGGCGGGCATGGCCATGGCGACCACCCAGATTGCCACGGCGGCCGCGGCCATGACCTGGATGTTCGCCGAATGGAGCGCCCGCGGGAAGCCGAGCGTCCTGGGCATGGCATCGGGCGCCGTTGCCGGGGCCGTCGCCATCACGCCGGCCTCGGGCTTCGTGGACCCAAGCGGCGCCCTTGTCATCGGCATGGCTGGCGGCGCCGGGTGTTTCTGGGCGGCCACCTATCTGAAGAATCTGCTGGGCTATGACGACTCGCTCGACGTATTCGGGGTGCACGGCATCGGCGGCTTCGTCGGTCTGCTCCTTACCGGCGTATTCGCGGTCAAGGCGATCGGCGGGACCGCCGGTGCGCTCGAGGGCAATGTCGGTCAGATCGGCAAGCAGGCGATCGCGATCGCCGCCGTCGCCGCATTCGACGCGGTCATGACCTACGTCATCCTCAAGGTCGTGGATCTCGCCATCGGTCTGCGTCCGAGCGAAGAACAGGAGCGCGAGGGTCTGGATATCACCCAGCACGGCGAGCGGGCGTATAGCGAGTAGCGGCGTCGCACCCCGTCGCGCGCGGCGCGCAAGACGGGCGGTCCGCGCTTTCCGCGACCGATGCCGTGCCCTGATGGGCCTTAGGATTCCCGACAGTAAGGAAGGGCACCCGCCAGGTGGTGGACTTCTGCAAGGGGCACGGCATCGAGGCCCTCTTTATCGGCAACCCCGACGGCGTGCGCCGCCACCGCTGCGGCCGTCACCACAACCAGCGCCTGAGCCAATGGGAGTACGGCCGGGACATCGATTACCTGCAACAGAAGTCCGAACAAGACCGCATCGTGTGCTTCACC
>DAIDMD010000042.1 GCA_027449165.1 Acidiferrobacter sp.
CTGATTCCGAAGGGCGCACGATGCGAGATCCGCGCACTCTTGATCCAGTCGAACCGGGAATTACGGTTGCCTGTGGTGCCTGCGAAACCCGGACAAGTCGCCGACCGTGTCGGGGATGATGCGGAAGGCCTGAACAGTGAAGGACTTCCATGGGAAGACGCGGTTTGAGTGTGTGTTATTGTATACCGGCAATTCCATAGGTATTGACATATTAAGTGGCGAGGTTTACGGTTGAGTCCGCTTCAAAAACCATGTCCCGGGAGGACAACATGCAAAAACAAACGCAAGATTGCGCATGCACGTTCGACTACTACGCGGATGCCGATGGCCCGGAATGTGTTGCGGTCGCAGACTGGCGGGCTGCGGTACGCAATGCGGGATGCGATGCGCCGATCGAAGAGGTCAAGGCTTTGATCGCCGCCACCCCGGCTTGTCTGCCGATGCACGGAACGGATGCAGATCGCGCGGAGCGCGATCTGCTTATGCAAGCGCTAGAAGCTGGGGTACCGGCCATAAACCTGTAACCACTACAAGGGCCCCGCAAGGGCCCTTTTTCGTGGACATGGCGAAAAATGGCCGCCTGAGAAGCCCCAGAAACCACGATCTCACCCCTACCCGCTACCCTAGTACCCCCAAACTTAAGTCTTAGGCCCGGCATCCGCGCTCATTCTCCATTCGTCTCCGTGGTCCTGCAAGCGTCACCTCTCGCCCCCATGCCGGGTCCGTTCGCGTCTCCCTTGCATCCCCCGCGCCAACGATAAAGCCGTTGTCACGGAGTCTGCCGGTCGCCAAAAACCGCTCACTTCCCCGGCTGTTCGTGAGGGGCGAGAGCCGACGCAAGACGCAGGACCACAACAGGAGACGACCATGAATACGAACAAGCGCAAGACGGATGCCAGAACCCAAGTCAACCCCGAGGGGTTCAAGCCTCAACAATCCGCAGGGGTGAAGACCGACATTCACCAGCAAATCACCGACCAGATTCTAGCCGCCATGGAGACCGCGCGCACAACAGGCCGCAGGCTTTGGGATAGTCAGCCATCGTTACCGCTAAACCTCACCACGGGCAAGCCCTACCAGGGCATAAACACTCTCATCCTTTGGGCCGCAGGCCTCCAGAACGCCTACACCTCCCCCTGCTGGCTCACGTACAAGCAGGCAGCCGACAAGGGCGGCCAGGTACGCAAGGGTGAGCACGGCACGCATTGCGTCTTCTACAAGCCATGGGAGGCGGAATCGACCAACCACGAGACCGGCGAGACCGAGATCGTCAAGGGCGCGGTTCTGAAAGGCTTTACCGTCTTTAACCTCGACCAAGTGGACGGAATCGAGGCCCCGGTGCGGGAAGTCCGCGCGCCCTTCCAGGCCATCGAGGACGCAGAGCGCATCCTAGCCGCCAGCCCCGCACCTATCAAGACTGGCGGGACGCAAGCTTGTTACATCCCAAGCCGCGACGAGATCCACCTACCAGCCCGCGAGGCCTTCATTAGCGCCGAGGCGTTTTACAGTGTCGCCCTTCACGAACTGACCCACAGCACCGGCCATGCGTCGCGCCTGGCCCGCGATTTTAGCGGACGGTTTGGCGATGCCGCCTACGCCTTCGAGGAGCTGATTGCGGAGATGGGGTCCGCGTTCCTGGCCGCCGACCTGGGGATCATCGGCAGCACCCTGGCCGACCACGCGGACTATCTGTCGCACTGGGTCGCGATTCTCAAGAGCGACAAGAAGGCCATCTTGACGGCCGCCGCGCAGGCCTCCAAGGCGCACGCCTTCATTAAGGGATTACTGGCCGACCAGGGGCAGGAGGCGGCATAAACACCCGCGAGCCGGGCGCTGGGGGCGCCCGGCGACACACCGGGGCCGGAACGGGCTAAAACGCCAAATCAAACCCACTCGGGGAAGGTGGTTGGGGCCGGCCCTTGGCGGCCGAGGCTAAAGGCCGGACCGTGCAGGGCGCAGGCCCCGC
>DAIDMD010000043.1 GCA_027449165.1 Acidiferrobacter sp.
GGGATTTTCTGGAGCTGGCCAACAGTTATCCCGACAATCGCCGTGACTGATGACGTGGGTGGATGCCATAGCCGATCTGTACCATCACAATGGGCTGCGCCTTCAGGCGGACCCTGACAGCGCCTTGTACGCCGCGCACCACGCCCGTTTACAACAGGCCGTGCATGACCTGGCCACCCGGCGCGATGAGGCACTGGCCGACCCCAAGCTCGCCTCGCCTGCGGCCCAGGTCCTGCACAGCATGCAGAATCACTGGTCGGGCTTGACGGTGTTTGTCGAACACCCGTGGGTGCCCATGGACAATAATGCGAAAGGGTTCTGAAAAAGGCCATCCTGCACCGAAAGAATGCGCTCTTCTACCGTACTCTCAACGGCGCCTATGTCGGCGATACGTTCATGAGCCTGATCCACACCGCCGAACTGAACCACGTGGCCCCGTTCGAATACTTGGTCGCTCTACAGCGTTACGGGGACGCGGTCGCCGCGAACCCCGCCGACTGGATGCCCTGGAACTACCAGGCGGCGCTGACTCCGCAACAGGCTGGCCCCGCACCGCCTGATTAGTCGACCCGCGCGTCAGTCGAGCGTTTTACGCAGCATTGCCGGAAGGACACGATGGATCGGAATCCGTGGTCATCTTCGATCGGAATGCGCGGTCACGATGAATCGGAATCCGTGGTCACGTTCGATCGGAATCCTTGGTCATCTTGCTTCGGAATATGCATCAGCCACGGCCTTCGGGTAAGTATGCAGGAGGCGCTGGAACTGTTTTTCGAGACGCCTCGCCCGAGGAAACCAAAGGAGCGCCTGCCTGGGGACGTTTATGTCACGCGGGTAGACGTAGCCCTGGGTAAACCGCGCGTCCCGTGCGGGAAGGAGATCCGCGCCATCTTGGTTCGGCATCGGTTCGTGGAGGCGCGCCAGCATGGCAGCCATATTATCAACCCACACATTCTGCCGAGGAGCCGAATATTCGAGGGCCGCCATCGGGCGAGTTGCGCAGACCGTGTCGCGGGCGATGCATGACGGCAGGCGACGGGCGGGGCGGCCGGGTGCGGCGCACGGATCAGCCCGGTGTGTGGTCGGGATTCACGACCAGCGCGTGGCGGGGTACGAGCCCGCGCAGTCGCCAGGAGATGAAAAGCCCCAGGGTCGCGAGCGCGCAGATCAACCCCCCGGCGCCCGCCCAGCCCCAGCGCGCATAGAAGACGCCCCCGCCGGTACTGACGAAGGCCGATCCCAGGTAATAGAAGAAGAGATAGAGGGAGGCGGCCTGCGCCTTGGTCTGCGCGCGCCGCCCAACCCAACTGCTGGCGATCGAGTGGCCGCCGAAGAAGCCGAAGGTGAGGATCGTGGTGCCGAGCACTATGAGCGGGACCTGGGGCGCGAAGCTCATTACAACCCCGGTCAGAATGAGGGCCATGGGGACCCAAAAGACCTTGCGCCGGCCGATGCGCCCGGCCATATGCCCCATCCAAGATGAGCTGAAGATCCCCACGAGGTAGACGGCAAACAGGAGTCCGACCGCCGCCTCGCTGAAACGGTAGGGTGCGGCCATCAGGCGGTAGCCGAGATAGTCGTAGTAGGTGACGAAGATACCCATGAGGAGGAATCCCTCGGCGAACAGCCAACGCAATCCGGCGTCCTGGAAGGGCTCGTGAAGGCGCGTTAGGGCCGCGGGCCATGGGGTCGGGCGCGGCACGAAGCGGCGCGAGGTCGGCAGAAAGCGCCAGAAGATCACGGCCGATCCCAGGGCGCCGATTCCGATCGCCGCGAGTGCCGCACGCCATCCCCAGAAGTCCGCCAAGACCCCCGACAGGAGCCGTCCGGACATGCCGCCCACCGCGCTGCCGCCGATGTAGAGCCCCATGCCGAGTCCGACGGCGTCTATGTGCAGCTCCTCGTTGATGTAGGCCATGGCCACGGCCGGCACGCCGCTCAAGGTGACCCCGAGCAGAGCGCGCATCAGGAGGAGGGTTTGCCAGTTGGGGGCAAGACCGGTCGCCAGCACGAGCAGCGCCGAGAGAAACAGGGATCCGGTCATGGTCGGTTTTCGCCCGAAGCGGTCGGCGAGCGGACCGGCAAAGAGCATGGCGACCGCCAGGGTCCCGGTGGTAAGCGAGAGCGACAGCGCGCTGTCGGCCGGGCTCACCTGATAGTGGCGGGAGAAGGCGGGCATGAGCGGCTGCACGCAATAGAGCGTGCTGAAAGTCGAGAGCCCGGCGCCGAAGAGCGCGGTATTCACGCGCCGGAAGGCGGCGCTTCCGAGGGCAATGGCGTCCGCGTCGCCGGGGGGGCGGGTATTGCTCAAGGCCCCCGTGGGTCGCCGGGTTTGGTCCATGCGTTGCCTGTTTTTTTCGGGGTCCGGCCGGCCGGTGTGCCGATGGCTGACATTGTAATCGGGATCGGGGTTCGGCGGCGATAGCCAAGCGGCCGGATAGGGCGGTATCGGGAGGGCCGCCAGGCGCAGGAGGCCGGTCCCGGCCGGGCGCGCGAGGGCATTCGGGTCTTGGGCTTAGCCGGCCTCGCTTTGCGCGGTCAGGCGGGCCTGGCGGAGTTCTTCTTCCCGGCGCGCCGCATCGATCTCGCGCAACACCGCGGCCACGTCGGCCGGGGCCGATTCGGGGTGGTAGATCCCGGTCAGGGGTGTGTCGGGCCGCAGGGCACGGCCTTGATAGAGCGCCCACATCTCGCGCCCGTAGTCAGTTACGGAAAGGTGCGGGGCAAAGCGCCCGAAGAAGGCCGCGAGGTGATCGATGTCGCGCACGAAGAAGGCCGCGGCATTGTTGTTGGCGGCGGCGTCCAGGTACTGGGGCAGGTCGATGATGACCGGGCCCCCGCTATCCAAAAGGACGTTGTATTCGGAGAGATCGCCGTGGACGATGCCGGCGCACAGCATGCGCGCGACATCGCGCATGAGCGTCGCATGGATCGCGGTCGCCTCGGCCTCCGTCAGGTCCAGGTCGGAAAGCCGCGGCGCGGCGTCCCCGGCCGCGTCTACGATCAGTTCCATGAGCAGCACGCCGTCTATGAAGAGGTAGGGCTTGGGCACGCGGACGCCGGCATCGGCAAGCGTAAAGAGCGCACCGACCTCGGCGTTCTGCCAGGCCTCCTCCTGCTCCTGGCGCCCAAAGCGCGTCTTGTTGGCCATCGCCCGGCCGCGCCGGCTGTTGCGGACGGTCCGCCCCTCCTGATAGAGCCCGGCCTGACGGAAGCCGCGCTTGTTGGCCTCCTTGTAGACCTTGGCGCAGCGCACGCCTTGGGCGGTCGCGACCACGAAAAGGTCTGCCTCCTTGCCGCTGCGCAAGGGCTGGATGACGTGGTCTATGAGCCCGTCTTCCAGCAGGGGTGCGAGGGCCTTAGGACTGCGCACGCGAGATCGCTGTGACAGAGGGGAGGGAATGGGGCTCGGGGGCCCAGGCGGTACCGGTCATGCGTGTATCCTACACGGGCGGGCGCGGCCAGCGATAGGGTGGCTTGGGCGTCAAGGCCGGTTTCGGACCGGGGCGGGAGGGTGGCGGGCTTGCGGTCGGCCGCCCAGTCGGCCTCCTTTGGCGGGGCCCGCGCCCCGGTCCTGGCCACCGCAGCTGCGGATGGGACGGATCGGCAGGGTCGTGCAGGCGCCGGCTGGCGATTTGTTAAAGCCGACAGGGGCCTTATAATGGCGGCTGGTTCCGTGCATGGTGCGCAACATCCGCGGCGGGGCCGCGCGGCGGGCGCCCGCCGCGCCCGCGGATTGCTCTTACAATGAAAAGGTGCGGAATGATGCAAGTTGGCCCCAGAGAGCTCGTAAATCCCTTTCGTCCGATCCCCCTCGAAGTGCCCGAGGGCATGAAGCCAAACGAATTTTTCAACAGCACAGAAAACCTCAACGACCTCACCAACAACAACGGACTGCTCCGCAACGCCGAAGGCCTCCTTCTCTACCGCAAGGCCCTGGGTCACAGTAACGAGTTCGACACATCCATCATATATAACACCTCCCAAAGCATTCTCGACCCGCTGGGCCGTCCGGCGCGGCGCACTCAGGTGCCGGATAACGTGAAGAACATCTGGAACCGCATGAACGAGGTCATTATCGCCTACATGCTCGAGCGCTATCCGGATCCGGAGAGGGCCCTGGTCTTGTCGGGCGAGGCGAGTCTCGACGCCACATGGCCGCTTACGTCTCCGGGCGTGCCCAGCATCCGCATGCTGCACAACCACTTCATCGTGTTCGACAAGGCCCAGCTGCGCGACGCGCCGATCGCCGATCCGGACAACCCGAACCTCACCGACGGCGGACAGAATTCGCTCTTTCAGGCCTACATGCGCAGCGTCTATCTCGATTTCTTCGCGGGACTCGACCTCGAGATCCTAAAGACCTGCCAACACGGCTCCTGCAAGATCGCGCTGACCGGTTACCCGCAGGGCCTGCCCAGCTGGGAGGTGCAAGGCGGCGTGGAGTCGTTGAAGAAGGTCCGGTTCTGGAAGGAGTACGATATGATCCTGAAAGGTTTTATCGACTTCTATCGGACCTTCTTCGGGCAGGTGTCGACGCGCAACGCGCCGATGCCGCGCGACATCTATTTCCCCGATCTGGTCGAGGAGAAGCTTCTCTTCAATAACGACTTCCTGAAGACCGCGAAGATGGTGCGCGACCATTGCATACGCGACGCCCGCTACGCCAGCGCGATCCGCTGGCAGCCGGCGTTCAAACAACTCATTTACCGCAACGACACCGGCAAGCTCATCGTCACCATAAGCCAGAACTCGATCGGCAACGCCATCACCGAGCTTTTGGGTGTGGTGGTCAAGCGCGTGCCGAATGCCGAGGCCTACGAACGTGCCGAGCCGGCCCTTCTTGAGAAGCTCCTCGAGGTGCGCCGCCGCCTGATGGATCTCGACCTGGGCGAGGGGATCGCCACGAAACAGTGGGGCGCGGCGTAGGGCGCGCCCGTCTCGAGGCCCCGGACCCGTCCGGGCGCGGGGCTGGATCGGGGGGTATGAACGGGTATCGGGTCCTGGTCCCGGCGCTGCGGGGAGGGGCTATGGGCCAGGCCGCCCCGGGGGCCGCGCGGGCGATGGCGGATCGGGGCGGCGTCGCGTGGTGCGGTCCCTGGCTGAGCGGTTTCCGGGGGTCTATTGTAAGCGGGCCGATTTAATCGTTGACAGCCTCGAAACGGGCTGCTACAAAGCCGCCATCGCGGCACGACCGCTTTTTGGAGGGCCCGCTACCCAATGGGTAGTAGTAGCCATACAACAAAGGCCTGAAGGCAGACCCCGCTTCGCATGACACCGGATCGCGGTCACCCTTCGGGCAGACCGCGGGTCCGGGACCTCACCGTAGTCCCGCCCCACCCAAACGAGAATCGTAGAGAGACGAGAGTTCGCTCGCCGTCGGGCGCGCGCGGCTCGGGTTTCGAAGCCATTTAGGGATTCGCTCATGCAAGTGCATGTTCTTCAGGCGTTACGGGCGGCTCTGCTGCGCGCCAAGACCGCGCAGGCGCGGCAAGCGGAGCGGCGCGCCGTGGTCAGGCCGCCGGCCGGCGAGACCGAGGAGATAACTGTACCGGAGGCGCTGTTGGTGCGGGTGCAGGACCGCCTCCGCATCGCCCGATTGCGCCATGGGCCAAAGACCCTGACCAATCGGATCGCGCTGTGGCTTGCGCTGGTGGGGCCGGGCCTGCTCGTGATGCTCGGCGACAACGACGCCGGGGGCGTGATCACCTATTCGCAGACCGGGGCGGTCTACGGTCTCGGGATATTCCTGCCGATCATGATCCCGCTCGGCTTCATGGCCTATTTCGTCCAGGAGATGACCATACGGCTGGGTGCGGTCACCCGCCGCGGACACGCCGAGCTCATCTGGAAGCGCTACGGGGCCTTCTGGGGGATCTTTTCGATCGTCGACCTCGTGATCGCCAACATCCTGACGCTCATGACGGAGTTCATCGGCGTGCGCGTGGGCGGCGACGTCTTCGGTCTGTCCTATTGGCTCACGGTGCCGGTCACGCTCGTCTTCGTAGCCTTCGTGCTCGTGTTCCTGCGCTATTGGACCTGGGAGCGCATCGCGCTTTTTATTGCCGCCCTGAACCTGGTGTTCGTCCCCCTGGCGTTGTTGTCGCATCCCGATTGGTCGGCGGTGGGGCGGGCCTTCGTCGGTGGCGGCTGGTTGTTGCCGGGGGGGCTGCTTTCCGCCGGATTTCTGGTTCTGCTCTCGGCCAATATCGGGACGACCATCGCGCCCTGGCAGCTCTTTTTTCAGCAGTCGTGCATCGTCGACAAGGGTCTTTTACCCCACGACATCGACGCCAGCCGGCGCGACCTGATGTTGGGGGTCACCGGTATGGTGGTCGTGGCGATGGCCATCATCATCCTGACCGGCCAGCACCTCCATACGCTGGCCAACGCCAGGGATCTTGATGTCCAGGGGATCCTCGCGGCACTCAAGGATCATGTCGGCGGCTGGGCGATGGATCTCTTTGCGCTCGGCCTCATCGAGGCCGGCCTCATCTCCTCTATCGTGATCACGGCCAGCACCGCCTGGGCGGTCGGGGAGGCGCTTAACCTGCCGCGATCCCTGAACGATGCGCCGCGCAAGGCCTGGGCCTTCTATGCGCCCGCGGTGGTGGGCTCGGCGGTGGCGGCCGGGGTCGTGATGTTGCCACATGTGCCGCTCGGTTTTCTGAATATCACAGTCCAGGTGATCGCCACGATCTTCATGCCGGCGGCGATGCTATTTCTTCTGATGCTCGTAAACGACGCCGAGCTCATGGGGTCGTTCGTCAATAGCCGCAATCGCAATATCATAGCGGTCGTGATCATGGTATTGCTGATCATCTGCAATGCCCTCTACGGACTGACCATCGTCTTCCCGCATGCGTTCGGAGGTGCGAAGTGAAACGCGACCAGCAAGTCGATTACGCCGAACTCGCGCGCCTGTTGCACGAAGAGGGTTGGGACAAGGCCTTGCCCGAGGTCGCCCCGCGCGTCCTGAAGGCCTGGCAGCAGTGGGTATTCTGGGGGTTGCGTCTTTATATCGTCGTCATGCTGATGATCGTGATCTGGGCCTTCTCGCACGGCGCCCACTCCTAGTCGGGCGGCCTGGTCTCAGCCGGGTATGGACTGCGCCAGCCACCAGGCGCCGCCGCCCCAGGTCCCCACCCACAGGGCCGCGCCTAGCGCGCTCCAGATGGCGTAGGAGCGGAAGCCCATCTCGACGCTCCCGGCGAGATAGCCTTGGAGTTGGCGCAAGGGCACGATGTAGCGGCCGACCACGACGATCGCGGCGCCATACCGGTGGAAGAGTTCGTGGACGCGATCGATCATGGCCGGTTTTACGCCTATGTATTTTCCATAGCGCAATAGTCCGGCGTGTCCGTAGCGCGCCCCGAGCCCATAGGCGATATACCCCCCCAGCACCGATGCGAAAAGCGCAATCGGGAGTACTTCCTCGATACCGAAGGCGCCCTTGGCCGCCAGAAACCCGGCGGCGACCACGACCGCCTCTCCCGGCGCGAACACGACGCCCATGTTCTCGGCGAGCAAGATCGCAAACAGGCCCCAAAGCCCGTAGCGGTGCATGACCGGCGTGGCCGCATGAATGAGATGGGCGAGGGTGGCGAGAAACCAGTGGCTCATAGATGCTTTTTATCCAGCGTGCAGACGTAAGACGGCGATGCGCGGAAAGCCTCCGCGTCCGGGATGGCTGGCCTCGCGTCGTTCCGGTGGCGGGCGGCTGCCGATGCCCGGCAGTAAGGTCTGCCGCGCCGCCGGTTCGGGCGCCAAGGCCTTAACGTTGATTATGCCATTACCGTGGATCGCTGTCTTCGGATAGCGGTGGGGGATCAGGGGCACTGACTCGCTTCGGCTTCGTTCCGACAGCCGCACGATTTGCATGACCGGGCATCGAATAGACGCGCATATTCGTGTCCGGCCTGGGCTTGGACATCATAGTGCGTCGCGCTCGTTCTCTTGACGACCCGCGATAAATGGTGGCCGGGGATAGCCGTTCATTGCGCGAGGTAGGCCCAGGCCTAGCGGAAGACTACGGTGCGGCGGCCGTGGATCAGGACCCGATCATCCAGATGGTAGCCGAGCCCCCGCGCCAGCACGGCTTTTTCGATATCCCGGCCATAGCGGACGAGATCGGCGGGTTCGTCGGTGTGGTCGACGCGCACCACGTCTTGTTCGATGATCGGCCCGTCGTCCAAATCCGAGGTCACATAATGGCAGGTGGCGCCTACCAGCTTCACGCCGCGTTCGTAGGCCTGATGGTAGGGCTTGGCGCCCTTGAAGCTCGGCAGGAAGCCGTGATGGATGTTGATGATGCGATTGGGATAGCGCTGGCAGAGGGTCTCGGGCAGGATCTGCATAAAGCGCGCGAGGACCATGACGTCGCCCTGGGCGTCGTCGAAGAGTTTCCCGATCCGGGCGAAGGCGGCTATTTTATCGTCGGGGCGGATCGGCACATGGTGGAAGGGGATGCCATGCCACTCCACGAAGCGGCGATGGGTGTCGTGGTTCGAGATGACGCATGGGATCTCGATGTCCCACTCGCGGGCCTGCCAGCGAGCGAGAAGGTCGTAGAGACAGTGGCCGAGTTGCGAGACCAGGATGACCACGCGCTTTTTGCGGGCGCTGTCGACCACCTGCCAATCCATGGTGAATTGCTCGGCGATCGGGGCGAGCCGTTCGCGAAAGCCCGAGACGTCGAAGGGCAGTGAGTCGGCCAGGATCTCTTGGCGCATGAAGAACCGCTGGCCTTCCGGGTCGGAGTGGTGGTTGGCCTCGGTGATCCAGCCGCCGTGGGCGGCGATGAGGCCGCTTACGGCGGCCACGATGCCGACGCGATCGGGGCAGGAGAGTGTCAGGGTATAGCGGCGGGCCATTTGAGCTCCGGGCAGGTGGCAAGGAACGGCGTCATTATGGGCACAGGCGCGCCTCGCAGGCGAGGGGGTTCATGCCGCCACGCGGCCATCACCGTAGGCGTCCGGCAGACGCGCCCGGTATTCCCAGTGTAGCGCGATGACGGGCGCCGTCGCCGGGGCGGCCCGTAAATAGCCGTGCCTGCGCCGCCAGGATGAAGGCCGCGCCGCTTACGCATACCCCTGCCCATCCGGCCTCCTGCCAGGCGAGCGTCCCTATATACGACCCGAGCGCGCCGCCCACGAAATAGAAGGTCATGTAAAGGGCCGTCAGGCGGTTTCTGACGGCGGCGCCGAGCGCGTAGATGCGCGTCTGGTTCGAGATGTGGCTGCCCTGGACGCCGGCGTCCAGGAGGGCCGCCCCGGCGGCCACGCCGAGCAGAGAGCTGCCTGCGAGCCACAACACGAGGTACGCGACCAAGGCGAGGAGGAGAAACGCGCCGTTGACGCCGAGCACGCCGATCCGCTCGGACAGGCGACCGGAGAGAGGTGCGGCCAGTGCGCCGGCGACCCCAATGAAACCTGTGATGCCGACCATGCGGCTCGCGTGGCCCGGGAAGAGGTGGGCGTAATGAAAGACAAGCGGCGTCCAAAAACAATTGAACGCGGCAAAGCCCATGGCCCCCAGGAACGCATGGAATCGCAACACCGGTTCCTGCCGCCAGAGCGTGGCGAGGGATCGGAGCAGGGCATGATGCGCGACCGGCTCGACCGGCGGCTGGCGGGGCAGGAGGTGGCCTGCGGCGGCGGCGCATAGCGCCATGGCGGCGGCGGCCAGCGCATAGATGGTGCGCCATCCGAGGAAGGCCCCAAATCCGCTTAAGGCCCGCGAGACAATGATGCCGACGAGCAGTCCGCTCATGACAAGTCCGACCGCGCGCCCCCGGCGGGCCGGGACCGCCAGATTCGCGGTGTACGGCACGAGCAGCTGCGGGACGGTGGTGGTGAGGCCCATGAAGAGGCAGGCCGCGACCAAGGCGACGAAATCGGGACTGAGCGCCACCAGCGCCAGCGCGACGGCGATCAGGGCGGTGGTTGTGACGATGAGGCGCTTGCGCTCGTGTCCGTCGCCCAGGGGCACGATCAAGGTAAGGCCCGCGGCGTAGCCGATCTGGGTGGCGACGGGCACGAGGCCGGCACGGCCCGGCGTCACATGGAAGCTTCGCGCGATGTGCGCGAGGAGCGGCTGGGCATAGTAGAGGTTCGCCACGGTGGCGCCGGCCATGGCCGCGAGAAAGCCCAGCAATCCGGCAGACAGGGGCGCGGCGGAGGCGTCCTCTGGGTGATCGTTATGGGGCATGGGATGCGGCCGTGGGGGAGCGCCCATCAGTGTAATGGTTTTGCGGCGGCCTGCAACGCTCGCCCCGCGCCCGGGCGATCCGGATGGATGGCGGGTATCCCCGCTATCGGGGCGGGTCGGGCGCTTCCGCCGGGATCGTCTTGTCATCGCCGCGGCTATTCGCCAGACTCGCAGACACCTGATTCATGGAAGACGACCCGATGCCCAAAACCCCCGCCAAGGCCGTCCCGCGCGCGCCCAAGAAGATAGCCAAGCGGGCAGCACGCAATCACGCCCCGGTGATCGCCGCCGTCGATCTCGGTTCGAACAGTTTTCATCTCGTCATCGCCAAGGTGGAGAACGGCGAGCCGGTGGTGGTCGACAAGCTGCGCGAGATGCTGCGTTTCGGGTCGGGGCTCGATCGCAAGCAACATATCCGGCCGGCAGCGGCCAAGGCGGCGCTGGCCTGTCTGCGGCGGTTTGGGCAGCGCCTGGCGCTCTGGCGGCCGGGGCTCGTGCGCGTCATCGGGACCAATACGCTGCGCCAGGCGGTCGGCGCCGAGCCGTTTTTGCAAAAGGCCCGGGCCCGGCTTGGGGCGCCGGTGGAGGTCGTCTCGGGTATCGAGGAGGCGCGCCTCATCTATCGGGGCGTGAGCCCGGGGATCGCCCCCGGGACCCGTGCGCTCGTCGTCGATATCGGGGGCGGGAGTACCGAGCTGATCGTGGGCCTCGACGGACAGGCGGAGGTCCTGGAGAGCGTGACCATGGGCTGTGTCACGTTGACCGACCGATTCCTGGCGGGGCATCTGCTGACCGAGGCGCGTTTCGGCCAGGCCGCGACCTTCGCTCGGCACAAACTGATGGCTCTGCGCGAACGTTTCCTCGAGTCGCGTTGGGAGCGGGCGGTGGGGTCCTCGGGGACGATCCGCGCGGTTGACGCCGTGGCGCGCGAGTTGGGCCTTACCGCCGGGGGGATCACGCCGGCTACGCTGACGGCCTTGCGGGACCGTGTTTTGGCCCAGCGCCACGCCGATCGGTTGGTGCTACCGGGGCTTGCGACCGAACGAGCCCCGGTCTTCGCCGGGGGGCTCGCCATTCTGATCGCGCTCTTCGAGGTGCTGGAGATCGGCGAGATGCAGGTCGCGAAGGGTGCCTTGCGCGAGGGGGTCTTGAGGGACCTGATGGACCGCCTGTCCGGGGTCGACGTGCGCAGCGAGGCGGTCGCGCGTCTGGCCGCCCGCTGGCCGAACCCCTACGGCAGTCACGCCCCCGAACGGGCCGCGACGCTCTTCGAGGCGGTGGCAGGGCCCTGGCGCCTGTCGCCCGAGGATGGGCGGTTTCTGGAGTGGGCGGTGCGCCTGCACGCCTGCGGGACCGCCGTGAACCATCTCCACTATGAGCGCCACAGCGCCTATATAGCGGCCAATGCCGAATTGGCCGGTTTCGCGCCGCGCGAACAGGCACTGCTTGCCGCGCTGATCGCGCTCCATCGCGGCAAGTGGACCCAGCCCGCAGTGAGCGCTTTAAAGAAATCCTTCGGGGATTCCGCGGTGCGCCTCGCGGTGCTGGTGCGTGTCGCAGTGGTGCTGGGGCGCCTGGAGGGGTCTTTGGCGATCAGTCGGCCGCGCGACCCCTGGCGTCTGAGCGCGCGCGCCGGGGTCCTCGAGATCGGCGCGGCACTGCGTGCCGGCACGCTGCGCGACGCCCTTTGGCGCGAACTCGCCCCGGAGCTCGCCGACATGCAAAAGGGCGGGATTCGGTTTCTTTTGAACGCCTAGCGGCGATCCGGCGTGCCGTCAGGTGCGATCGGCCAATTCGGCCAGGAGTTCGGCCTGCGCGTCGCGTAGGCCGCTTTGGCGGGGACGCGCCCTCCGGTAGTGGCCATCGGCCTGCAGGATCCAGGCGTGGGTATTGTC
>DAIDMD010000044.1 GCA_027449165.1 Acidiferrobacter sp.
AGTTGCCGAAGGTGTGTTCCAGGGCGTGATTTTTGACGGTCGCAAACTGCAGGGAGAAGAGCCCGAAGAACGTGAAAGATTCCGCCTGTGCCCAGCGCAGCAGAAAGCCCAGCGCTACCTGTACCGCCAGCAGGAGATAGAGCGCATGTTGCATCCCTTTCGCCAGCCTTTCCTGCAAATTCGCCGCCGTCGGCATGCGTGTGCCGCGTGTGGTGCGCCAGCCCACCCGTATCACGAGCACCACTGTCAGCAGGATGCCCAGTGAAATATGAAGAGACTGGAATTCCTTCCGGAGCGGTGACCCATGCTCGAGAAAATCCCAGATTTCGGCCAGGGCAAAGAGCACGACGACCAGCACCACGGTTAGCCAGTGCAGAATGATGGTTGTCCGGTCATAGCGCACGGGCAGATCCCCACCCGAGTCCGGTACCTCTTTGTTCAGCAATGCCGCATTTTCATTCATTTCGCTTCCCTCTTTCTGATATGCGCCCTTCCTTAGCCGGAATTCGGCAGAGCCGCATTTTACAGGAGTTCGCTATAGCAAAGCCACTTTGGAGCAACCCTGACGGCATGCTTTGCGGTCCTTATCCCGACCGGGCGGGCCTTTTTGTAACAGTAAAAATTTCCAAAGTCAACAAGGTTGGGAAATTTTCCCACGAGCTGCTATATTGGTCAGCAGGCGGATAGAAAAACTATGTGGTGCCACGAGGCATGCCATGAACGAAGCACTGAAGACGGCGGTATTGGCGATTCTGCGCCCCCTGGTCCGGTATCTGATCGGGCAGGGGTGGACCTATGGGGCGCTGACGGATGCACTCAAGATGGTGTACGTAGCGGAAGCGAGACGACATTACGGGAAGGCCGCCGGGCGACCGCTGACGGACAGCCGGGTCAGCCTGCTGACCGGGATCCACCGCAAGGAGGTCAAGCGACTGCGGCTTCTGCTGGAGGAGCACGGCGAGCGACCGATGTTGCGGCACGGGGCCAACATGGCGGCGCAGGTGGTGGCCGCCTGGATATCGATGGCGGAGTATACGGACCCCGCCGGGCAGCCCCGATCGTTGCCGCTGCGCAGCGAGGCGTCTGCGAGCTTCGAGGGACTGGCGCGCCGGGTCAAGGCCGACATGCGCCCGCGGGCCATTTTGGACGAATTGGGCCGGGTGGGGGTGGCCCAGGAGCAGGAAGGCGTGGTGCACCTGCTGCGCGCTGCATATATTTCCGATCTGCCCGAAGACCAGGTCGCCTTTTTGGGGGAGAACGTCGGTGACCACCTGCGCAGCGCGGTACACAACCTGGAAGGAGGGGAGCCCTTTCTGGAGCGGGCGCTGTATTTCGATGCGCTGCCGGCGGCGGTGCTGGAGGACGCGCGGCCGGAACTCTACCGAATGGGCGAACGGCTACTGCGGGAGGCCCATCAGCGGCTGAACGCAGCCGAGTCGCCCGAAGGGCCGCAGCGGCGGCTGCGCCTGGGGGTCTATTACTACGAAGAAGACGCCGCGGCGAAACCGACAGAGGGACCGGCAGCGAAGGACGAGCCGCATGCCTAAGGCCCTGCGCCGGTGGAGTCTGGTCCTGGCCCTGGTGCTGGTGGCCCTGCCGGGGGCATGGGCCCTTCCCGACCCGGCAGGTGGTGTTGGTGGGTCGGGCGCCACCCCGGATGGCATCGGGGGTACGGGTATCCATCCCGGCGGCATCGGGGGCACGGGCATCCATCCGGGGGGCATTGGAGGCACGGGTATCCAGCCAGGGGGCATCGGCGGGACGGGGATCACGGCCCTGGGGGTGATCCAGCGCTTCGGCAGCATCTATGTCAACGGTCAGGAATATGCCCTGAGCCCCCAGACCCGCTATAGCGTCGACGGCACTGCGGGCACGGCAAAAGACCTGCATCTCGGGGACCGCGTCACCGTCCAGGCCGCCGCCGACGGGGGGGCGGTCGCCCGGACAGTGCGTGTGGACCATGCCGTTATCGGCAGGGTGACGGAAGTCGATGCGGCCAAGCGACAATTCACCATTCTCGGCGAGACCCTTCAGGCGGACGAAAGAATCTCGATTGCGGTGCGCGACTCGGATCAGTCCCTGCCGTTCAAGGCCCTGCAAGCCGGTGACATCGTGTCGGTCAGCGGTCTCAACAGGGGGAGCGGGTACTGGCTGGCGACGGCGATCACCCGTCTCTACCCGGCGGATGCCGCACCCGCACGGGTCCCGTTGCTGTTGCGTGGTCAGGTGAGTGCGCTCGATCCGGGTCAGGACACATTGGCAGTCGGCGCAACGCGGCTCCGGGTGAACGGGGCACTGCTCCAGCCCCTCCGGGTGGGTCAGTCCGTGGTGGTCCGGGGTACCTACGCCGACGGACGGGCCCGGGTCGAGAGCGTGACCCCCGCCGCCCTGGCAGCGCAGGATGTCGGCAACCGGGTGTCCCTGGTGGGTTACCTGGATCGCGGGGATAACGGCTGGACCAGCGACGGCATGGCCCTGGACCGGAATGCCCGGACCCTCTACCGCAACGGCGACGCCGCGGACATGCGGGCAGGCAGCCTGGTCGCCATCCGTGGGGAGGTCAAAGCCCCAGGGGTCGTCGCGGTGGAAAGCGTCACCTTCCGCGTCAACCCTATGGACTTTGATTTGCCCGCACTACCGCAACCTCAGCTCCGTCCTGAAATCGGACGGCCTGAAATCGAAGCACCCGAAATCGAACGACCCGAAGTCGAACGGCCCGAAGTCGAGCGACCCGAAATCGCCTCGCCTGAGGTACCGCAGGTCGTGCGCCCCCAGATGGAGCGTCCCGATGTTACCGATTGAAGTTGCCTTATGCCTTACGAGGATTCATGCCGGCGACTACGCCAGGCGTCGGTAAAACCATCTCTTCACTCCTTCCACCGCCATCAGATACAC
>DAIDMD010000045.1 GCA_027449165.1 Acidiferrobacter sp.
CGCGGCCGCCGCACGGGCGAGCGCCCGGAGGCCGGGGCCGGCCCTCAGCCCGCCGGGGAGCGCGAAGTGACCTCGCAGGCCGAGTCGCAACGGCCGGCGGCGGAAAACGTCCCGGTGGCCGTGCGCGACACCGCCGCCGCACCCGCGGATACGACGCCCATCCACGCCGCCGCCCCGCGCCCGGAGGAGGCCCCTGAGCGCCCTGCGGCGCGCGAGACCGAGCGGCAGGAGACACCGGGCGGCGAGTAGCGGCCCGGGAATGCCGGCCCCTTACGTCCGAGGGAGCCGGCGCTCGATGTCTGCGAGCAGACCGTGCGCGGCGTCCTCGAGAAGCGCATAGACCCGCTCGAACCCCTCGGGCCCGCCATAATACGGGTCCGGGACCTCGCGCGTCTTGGCCTCGCGCGCGAACTCCAGAAAGAGCCGCGCGGCACAGGGCCCGCCCCCGGCCAGCCGCTGGAGGTTTTCGAGATTGCTGCGGTCCATGGCCAACACATAATCGAAATCCCGCAGATCGGCGGCCGTGACCTGGCGGCCCGCAAGCCCGCCTATGTCGATGCCGTGGCCAGCCATGGCCAGGCGCGCCCGGGCATCCGGGGGCTCACCTATATGATAATCGTGGGTGCCGGCCGAATCGACGTGGACGACCTCCCCAAGACCCCTTCGGACCACGAGGTCGCGAAACAGCCCCTCGGCCATCGGCGATCGGCAGATGTTGCCGAGACAAACGAACAGGACCCGGATCATGCCGACCCGCGCATCGCGCGGACCCCGCCATCCGCGCCCCGATCGGGTGCGGATTCGGTCAGCGCCAACAGAAAGGCGAGCGCGACCGGCGCGAAAAACACCGCCGGCCACACCATGGGCATAAGGGCGATGCCGCTCGGCTTGAGGAGTTGGGCCCCGACGGCATAGGCCGTCAACACCCCCTGGAAGGCGGTCATGCCGATTACAAGCGGCGCGCGGCGCCACACGCACACGATCCCGTAAACGATCGCCTCGCGCGATCGGCGCGCCGGATCCACCACCGCCTTGGCATAGGCGATGGTGGCCAAACCGCCCCACACCGCGAGCGCGCCGACGACCGCCACGAGCGATGCGGCCAACCCGAGCGTTCCGGCCACGACGCCGGCGTATCCGGCATGGCGGCCGCAGAACGCCAACACCTCCGCCAGATGCCGGACGACCCCGAACAGGCCCAGCGCCGGTGCCGCGATGCCGACACCGGCCAGAACCAGCCAGGCGGTCACGGCATAGGCCCGGCGCACCGCGCGCAGCCACTCAATGGGTCCCGCGTCGTGGAGCTTACGGAGGTAGACGAAGCGTACGAAGGGCGCGCACCCGAGCCACGACAACAACGGCCACAGGGCGGTGGTCCGGGAGTGCAGGCCGACCAGTGCCGCGCCAATCAGTTCAAAGGCGATCAACCCCGCCGTCCAGCGACTGCCATAGGCGCGCGCGGCCGCATCGCGTATCCCGCCGGTCACAAGGGCCTCCAGAGCGTATTGACGCGCGCGAGATCCTCCTCGGTATCGACACCCGGCCCCGGGTCCGTATCGGTCACCACGACCCCGATCACAGCACCCCGGTCCAGGGCGCGCAGCTGCTCGAGTCCCTCGCGCCGCTCCAGGGAACAAGGACCCCAGGCCGTGAACGTCCGGACGAAGCCCGCGCGGTACGCGTAGAGCCCGACATGTCCGAGGAAGTCCGTGCCCGGTACGGGGTCGCGCGGCCACGGGATGGGGGCGCGCGAAAAATAGAGAGCCCGGCCGGCGGCGTCGCACACCACCTTCACGAGGTTCGGGTTTCGGAAGGCCTGTTCGTCGTCCATGCGGCGCGCCGCCGTGGCCATCTGCCATTCGGGATGGGCGGCAAGCGCATCCGCCACGGCGGCCACCAGATCGGGGGGCATGAGCGGTTCGTCGCCCTGAAGGTTCACTACGATGTCGTCTTCGGCAAGCCCCAGCCGTCCGATCGCCTCGGCGATGCGATCGGTCCCCGAGGCGTGGGTGGCGGCGGTCATCACCACCGCGCCCCCGCAGGCCTCCACGACCTCCGCGATCCGCGCGTCATCGGTCGCGACGGTGACGCGCTGCGCACCGCTTGCGTACGCCCTCTCGAGGACCCGCAGGACCAACGGACGTCCGGCGACCTCGCGCAGCGGCTTGCCCGGCAGGCGCGTCGCACCATACCGCGCGGGGATGATTACATGCACTAGTCGAGACCCTTCACATCCTCGTCGCTCAGGCTCCGCCCCTCCTCCTCGAGCATGACCGGGATATCATCCCGGATCGGATACGCGAGACGGCAGGCGCGGCAGGCCAACTCCTGGGCCTCGCGCCGGTAACGCAACGGCCCCTTGCAGACCGGGCATACCAATATCTCCAAAAGCCGTCTGTCCATATCGTGTCCTTAAGTCCTCTGTGCCGGGCCGGTCGGTCCGTCCCCCCGGACGGCCGGTTCGCCGATGACGATCGGGACCCTATTGTAAAGCAGGGCTTGCGCGGCGGCTACGATTACGGCCCCGGCATCACGGCCGGGATGCCGAGGCGCGCCAGGATGCGGCATGCCAGCTCGTCGGCGACGACCGCCCGCACCGGTACATACCAAAGCCCGGGGCGGGCCAGGCGCTCGCACTTCACGGCGTCCTTTTCGGTCATGACCACCGGGTCGTCGCTGTCGAACCGCAGGTCATCCTCGGAAAACCGGTGGTGATCCGCGAAGGGGTGGGCGATCACCTCGAGGCCCCGCCCCTCCAAGGCGCGAAAGAAACGCTGCGGATGGCCTATGCCGGCGACCGCGTGCACCCGCCTGAAAGCCGCGAGCGCCGCTTGCGCGCCGCCGCCCACGGCGTAGGCCGTTTCGCCCGCGAGCGCCATGGACCATTCGCCCTCGGCCGCGCGCCCCTGCGTGATCCGGAAATCCAGTCTGTCCCAGCGGGCGCGGCGTTCGCGCAAGGGGCCGGCCGGCAGACACAGGCCGTTTCCGAACCGCCGTTCGCCGTCCAGCAGGCCGATCTCCAGGGTGCGCCCCAGACGGTAATGCTGCAGGCCGTCGTCGGCGACCACCACGTCGCATCCGGCATCGGCCAGCGCGGAAGCCCCGGCGACCCGGTCGCGGGCGGCGATCACCGGGCCCGGCGCATGCCGCGCGAGCAGCACCGCCTCGTCGCCGGCAAGCCCGGGATTGGTCGACGGCGTGACATGCAGCACGCCCCGGTTTCGGCCGCCGTAGCCGCGCAGGACGATACCCGGCCGCCGGCCGGCCGCGGCGAACGCCTCGCACAACCACAGGACAAAGGGTGTCTTTCCGGTCCCGCCCACAGTCACATTGCCCACGACGACCACCGGGACCTCCAGGGTATGCACTCGCCGCAGGCCGGCCGTATACAGCCTTCGGCGCAGCGCCGCGACCCCGCAGTACAAGACGCTCGCCGGCCATAGCAGCCCGTTCCAAAGGCCGATCCGGGCCCAGTACCGCCACGGATCCCTCAGGCGGCGCACGCC
>DAIDMD010000046.1 GCA_027449165.1 Acidiferrobacter sp.
GGGCCGCCGCGGCCGCGCCCCCCGCGACGGGGGCGGTATGTGTCGTCGAGGACTGGCCGCGTCCGGCGGTCCGGGCCGGGCGATGGGCCGAGGTCCTGCGCCGCCAGCGCCCCGGGGGCCTCGCGGCGGCTGAAATCGTGATCGACGTCGGCATGGGGGTCGCCGACGAGACCTTCTTCCAGAGAGCGCTTATGAGGCTTAAGTCCCGACTGTCGGCTATGATGGGCTGCGAGGTCGCGTTCGGGGCCACCCGCAGGGTCGTGCAGGAGAGCCGGATCCTGCCGTTTGCGCATCAGATCGGCCAGACCGGGATCCCGGTGGCGCCGCGATTGCTGCTCGCGCTCGGCGTCTCGGGGGCGCCGCAGCATCTTGCCGGCATCGCGCCCGAGACGCAGATCGTCGCGATCAACCGCGATGCCGAGGCGCCGATCTTCGCCGCCCGGCCCGGAGGGCGGCCGGTTGTGCAATGCGTCGGCGATGCCCGTGCGTGGGTCGAGGCCTTATTGGCGGCACTACCGGAAACGGGGAGTGAGGAGGCGACATGAGTGCCAAGGTGTTTATCGTCGACGGGGCGCGAACCCCGTTCCTGAAGGCCCGCGACGAGCCGGGACCGTTCAGCGCCGCCGATCTGGCGGTGATGGCCGGCCGCGCGCTCCTGGCGCGCCAACCGTTCGCCGCCGAGGACTTAGACGAGGTGATTCTGGGCTGCGTCATCCCCGCCCCCGACGAGGCCAACATCGCGCGGATCGTGGGCCTGCGCCTCGGGACCGGTTTCGCGGTCCCGGCCTATACCGTCCAGCGCAACTGCGCCTCGGGCCTGCAGGCGGTGGCGAACGCCTACGACCACATCAGCGCCGGGCGCGCCGATCTGGTGCTGACCGGGGGCACGGAGGCCATGAGCCGCGCGCCGATCCAGTGGAACATGGCCATGAGCCGATGGTTGGCGCGCCTGTACCGCGCCAAGGACCCGGGGCGGCGGTTGCGGGCTCTGGCGAGCTTTCGGATCGGCCACCTAAAGCCGGTCTTCTCGCTTTTGCTCGGGCTGCGCGACCCGGTGGTCGGCCTGTCGATGGGCCAGACCGCCGAGATTGTGGCCCATCGTTTCGGGATTGGGCGCCTGGCCCAGGACAGCTACGCCCTGCAAAGCCACCAGCGGGCGGCGCGGGCCCAGGCCGACGGGCTCTTGAAGGACGAGATCGAGCCCGTCTACGGGTCGCGCGCCGATTACTACGGGCAGGACGACGGCGTGCGCACCGACACCGATCTCGAGAAGCTCGCGCGGTTGAAACCGGTCTTCGACCGGCGTTTCGGGGACGTGACCTCGGGCAACAGCTCGCAGATCACCGACGGGGCGGCGCTGCTCGTGCTGGCGAGCGCCGCCGCCGTCAAGCGCTGGCGCCTGCCGGTGCTGGGCGAGATCGTGGACTATGCCTGGGCGGGCGTGGACCCCTCGCAGATGGGCCTCGGCCCGGTCCATGCCACCGCGAAGCTCCTGGCCGCGCAGGGGCTCGGCACAGGGGACCTGCACCATGTGGAGTTGAACGAGGCCTTCAGCGCGCAGGTCCTGGCCTGTCAGGCCGCGCTCGCGAGCGAGTCCTATGCCAAGGAGGAGCTGGGTCTGCCCGCCCCCCTGGGCGCCTTCGATGCCGCGCGCCTGAATCCCCACGGCGGCGCGGTCGCCCTCGGCCACCCGGTCGGCGCCACCGGCGCCCGCCTGGTCTTGCATCTGGTGCGCTCCTTGGGCGATGCCCCGGGGGCCTTGGGACTCGCCACCCTGTGCATAGGCGGGGGGCAGGGCGGGGCCATGTTGATACGGGGAGGGGGCGCATCATGACCAGCACCAGTTGGACGGTCACCGAGGCCGACGACATCGCCGAGCTTGTCTTGGACGTGCCGGACAAACGGCACAACGTCTTGTCGCGGGAGGTCCTGGGCGAACTGGACCAGATCCTCGCGGCCCTCGAGACCCGGCCCTTGCGCGGGCTCCTGATCCGGTCGGGCAAGCCCCAGGGGTTTATCGCCGGCGCCGACGTCCACGAGTTCCGGCGCATCCTCGACGCCACCCGTGCCGCCGAACTCACCCGTGCCGGACAGATGGTCCTGACGCGCCTGTCCCGGCTCCCCTACCCCTCGGTCGCGGTCATCCACGGCCCCTGCCTCGGGGGCGGCCTCGAGCTTGCGCTCGCCTGCAGTTACCGGGTCGCGTGCGACGACGAGCACACGAGCCTCGCCCTCCCCGAGGTCAAGCTCGGCATTCATCCGGGTTTTGGGGGGACCGTGCGGCTGCCGGCCTTGATCGGGGCGTTCCCGGCGCTGTCTTTGATGCTCGGCGGGCGCGGCCTGTCGGGCCGCCGGGCCCGCAAGCTCGGCCTAGTCGACGATTGCGTGCCGCAGCGCCATATCGCCGCCGCCGCGCGCGCGCTTTTGCGCGATGTGCCGCCCAGGCATCGTCCGCCGTGGTACATGGCATGGGCGTCGGCGCCGTTCCTGCGACCCTATGTCGGCGCGCTCGTGCAGCGCCGGCTGAAGGCCAAGGTCGACTGCCGTCATTACCCGGCACCCTGCCGCATCATCTCCCTGTGGACGCGCCAGGCCTCGTTCGAGACCGAGGCCCTGTCCTGCGCCGAACTGCTCGTAAGCCCGGTGAGCCGGCATCTCGTCCATCTGTTCGAGGTCTCAGAGGAGCTGAAGCGGCGCGCCCGCGCCCAGGCCCACGGGATCCGGCGCATCCATGTCGTGGGCGCCGGCGTGATGGGCGCCGACATCGCGGCGTGGGCGGCGCTGAAGGGCTTTACCGTGAGCCTCCAGGATCGCGCCCCCGAGGTGTTGGCGCGCGCCATCAAGCGGGCCCACGGGCTCTTCGCCGAGCGGCTGAAGGGCCGTGCCGCGGAGGCCGCCCGGGACCGTCTGATGCCCGACATGCGCGGCGGGGCGCTCGCGGGGGCGGACCTCGTCATCGAGGCGATCATCGAGAACCGCGATGCCAAGCGCGCGCTGTTTTCGCAGATCGAGGCGCGGGTCCCGGACCGGACCATCATCGCGACCAATACCTCCAGCATCCCGCTGGACGATCTCGCTGCGGGCCTTACGGCCCCGGGGCGGCTCGTCGGGCTCCATTTCTTCAACCCGGTGGCCAAGATGCCGCTGATCGAGGTCATCGGCGGGGCGGCCAGCGCGCCCGCGGCGCTGGCTGCCATGCGCAGCTTCGCGGTCGCCCTCGACCGTTTGCCGGTGGACGTCAAGAGCTCGCCGGGCTTCCTCGTCAACCGCGCGTTGATGCCCTATCTCCTCGAGGCCGTGACCCTGGCCGAGGAGGGCGTGGCGCTCGGCGATATCGATGCGGCCGCCGTCGATTTCGGCATGCCCATGGGCCCGATCGCGCTCGCCGACACCGTCGGGCTCGATATCTGTCTGGCCGTGGCACGGACCTTGAGCGCGGCCTTGGACTTCGCGGTGCCGGATCTGCTCGTGCGCAAGGTCGAGGCGGGGTCGCTTGGCAAGAAGTCGGGCCAGGGCTTCTACCGCTACCCCCGCCCGCGCACCTTCTTCCCGGCGCGGCGGCCCCCGCCGGACCCGGCGATCGCCGAGCGGCTCATCATGCGGCTCGTGAACGAGGCGGCGCGATGCCTGCGGCTGGGCGTCGTGACGGACCCCGATCTGGTCGATATCGGTCTCGTCTACGGCACCGGGTTCGCGCCCTTTCGCGGGGGGCCGCTCGGCTATGCCGAGGCCCTGGGGGCCGGGGAGGTCCGCAGCCGCTTGCTGGAGCTGAGCCAGCGCCACGGGCCGCGCTTCGCGCCCGATGAGGCCTGGTCGCAGGACGGCGTCCTCGCGCGGAGGCCTTCCGACCCATGAGCCTGCCGGCGCCGGACGGCCCGACCACCCTCGGTGGCCTGTTCGCGCGGCGGGTCGCCGCCACGCCGGACGAGCACGCCTATCGGGGCTACGACGGGACCCGCTGGCGGGCGTGGAGCTGGCACGAGGCCGGCCGCGAGGTGCGGCGCACACGCGCGGCTTTTGCCGCGAGCGGGTTGCGCCCGGGAGACCGCGTGGGGATCTGTGCCTACAATGCCCCCGAGTGGGTGTTCTGCGACATCGCGGCACTGTCCTTGGGGCTTACCGTCGTCCCTCTGTTCTTCAACGACCGCCCGGAAAACGTCGCCTATTGCCTGAAGGACGCCGGCGTGCGCTGGCTGTTCGTGGACCGCCCCCCGGCCGCCGAGATCATGGCCTGCGGCCTCCAGGGCATCGTGAGCTTCAAGGAGGTGCGCGGGGTCGTCTCGTTCCGGGACTGGCTGGCGGCGGCCCCGGACGCGCGGTCGGCCCTCCCCGGCCCCGCACCGGACGACCTTGCGACGATCGTCTACACCTCCGGGACCACAGGGCGGCCCAAGGGGGTCATGCTGAGCCACCGGAATATCCTGGCCAACGTCGGTGCCTTGCTCGCGGCCATCCCCGAGGTCGCCCTGGAGCCGCATCGCTTCCTGTCCTTCCTGCCCTTGTCGCACATGCTCGAGCGCACGGTCGGGGAATACGTGGCGATGGCCATGGGCGCCGAGACGGTGTTTTCGCGCGGTATCTCGGAGCTGGCCGCGGACCTCAAGGTTGCGCGCCCCACAGTCCTTGTGAGCGTGCCCCAGATCTTCGAACGCACCTACGCCAAGATGCAGGAGGACCTCCAGGGGTCGCCGCGCATCGCGCGTCTCATCGCGCGCACCTCGGCGGCCGGTTTGCGGGTCTATGAGGGGCGCGCCCGAGGCCTCGAACGGCTCTCGGCCCGCCTGTACGACGCCGTCGTGGGGCGCGCCGTGCGCCGCCGCCTGGGCGGCCGGTTGCGCTACGTCTTCCTGGGCGGCGCCCCGGCGGCCGAGCGGCTGCTCGCCTTCTTCACCGGCCTCGGCCTGCACTTTTTACAGGGATACGGGCTCACCGAGACCGCGCCTGTGATCAGCTGCAACCGCCTGTCCGACCGCGATCTCGCCTCCGTGGGCCGGCCGCTTCCGAACCTGACGCTGCGGTTCGTGAATGGCGAGATCTGCGTCAAGGGCCCGAGCGTGATGCGGGGGTATTGGAATCATCCGGAGGCGACTGCCCAGGCGGTGGACGCCGAGGGGTATTTTCATACCGGGGACCTCGGGCGGCTGGAGGCCGGTCTTTTGTATCTGACCGGGCGCGCCAAGGATATCATCGTGCTCTCGAACGGCGAAAAGGTGCCGCCCGCCGACGTCGAGCAGGCGATCCTGCAAGACCCCGCGTTCGAACAGGCCCTGGTGGTGGGGGAGGGCCGCGGCGCGTTGGCCCTGCTGGCCGTGAGCAGCATCGCCGACGAGACCGAGCTGCGGGATCGGGCCAACAACCAGCTCCACGCCTTTCCGGGGTACACGCGCATCTGCCATGTGCTGCGCGTCGCCGGCCCCTGGACGGTCGAAAACGGCTATCTCACGCCGACCCTGAAGGTCCGGCGCCAGTGGATCGAGGCCCGTTACGCGGCCGCGATCGACGCCCTCTACGCCGCGCCCTGCGATGACCCCGGGTCGCGGCCGCCGCCGGGCGGCTAGACGCGACCCGGCCGCGCGGTCCTTCGCGGACCCCGACTTGACAGCCGCCGCGTCCGAGCCCCTAATCTCTCATCTGTCCCAGACGGCGCAATGGATATATGGTGAGAGTCAAACACATAGCCTTCGGTTTCGGGGCCCTGGCGTGGGCTGCGGTCTCCGCCGCGCAACCGCGCATCGTAGCCGGCGAGTGGCGGATGACCGCCCATACCCCGGCAGGCCCCCTGCATTACTCGACCTGTCTTACGGGCGGGAATATCACCCCCCAGAAGATCCTGCGCAATGAGGGCAATCACTGCCGGATGGCCGCGCCTGTCGCCATCCAGGGGGCCTATGTCACAGTCAGCGAGGTCTGCCGCATCAGTCAGCCCGGGGGTCGGGGGGTGATCCGCGTGCACGTCTCGGCGCGGCTGCACCTGGGTCCCCGGGGCCGCAGCTTCTCGGGCCGCACCCGCGCGGTCATCACGACCGCATTGGGCAACGTGACCGAACACCAACGCATCCAGGGGGTGCGCGTCGGCCCCTGCACCGGCCGTTAGGCGCCCGCCTCAATCCCGCGCAAAGATCTCGAGATCCTCCTTGTGCCAGTAGCCCACGCATTCGTCGGCCGCTGAGGCAAGCCACAGAAAGGGTCGATCCGGGAAGCGCCGTTCGAGCGCCTCGCGGCTCGCCCCGACCTCGAGCACCAGACGGCCGTCTTCCGTGAGATGCGCGCCCGCCTGATGGAGGATGGGCACGACCAGATCGAGGCCGTCTTCGCCGCCCGAGAGCGCCAACGCCGGCTCGTTGCGATATTCGCGCGGCAAGGCCGCCATCTCCGGCGCGGACACGTAGGGGGGGTTGCTTAGGATGAGGTCGTAGCGCCGCTTGCCGATGCCGGCGAAGAGGTCGGAGGCGAAAAGCCGGATTCGGCCGGTCAGGCCATGCAGCCGGACATTGCGCGCCGCGACCTTGAGGGCGTCCTGGGAGATGTCGACCGCATCCACCCGGGCCCTGGGGAAGGCGCGCGCGGCCGCGATCGCGATCGCGCCGCTGCCCGTACAGAGGTCGAGGATGGCGCCGATATCGGGATCGGCGAGCGGCGAGGCCCCGCCCTCCGGCAGGAACTCGCCGATCAGGGAGCGCGGCACGATGACGCGCGGGTCGACTACATAGCGGTGTCCGGCGAACCACGCCTCGCCCAAGAGGTAGGCGAGCGGCCGGCGGGTGCGTATGCGCGCGGCCAAAAGCGTGCGGATCCGCGCCGCCGCGGCGCGGCCGGGCCGCAGGGCGAGCCGGGCGGCCAGCGCGCCCGGGGCGATCTTCATGGCCCCTGCGACCAGCCAGGCCGCCTCGTCGCGGGCATCCTCGGTCCCGTGCCCGAAGACCACGTGCGCGGCCTTCAGCCGGCGTTCCACGAACAGGATGTGGTCGCGGATGGTGCGGGGGGCGCCATAGCCCATCAGTCGCCGCCGCGCACCGCGTGCAGGCGCTCGAGGTCGGCGCGTATCGCGTCGGCCGACTGCCGAATCCGCGTGCGTTCCTCGTCGTTCAAGGAAAGCTCGATGATGTCCTCGACGCCTCGGGCGCCGATCACGGCCGGCACGCCCATGGAGACGCAGGATTCGCCATACTCCCCGTCCAATACGCACACGCACGGCAATATCCGCCGGCGGTTGCGGGCCACCGCGTCGATCATCGTGGCGATCGCGGCCCCCGGGGCGTCGTAGGCGCTGCTGGTCTTTTTCAGGGCCAGGATCTCGGCGCCGCCGTCGCGGGTCCGCTGGACGACACGTTCCATGGCCGCCTCGCTCAGAAATTCGCCGATCGGGATGCCGCTTATCGTGCTGTAGCGCAGCAGCGGGACCATCGTATCTCCATGGCCGCCGATGACGAGCGCCCGGACGTCGCGCACCGACAGGCCTGCCTCGGCCGCGATGAATCCGGCCATGCGCGCCGCGTCCAGGGTCCCCGAAAGTCCGATCACGCGTTCCCGCGCGAAGCCGCTTTCCGACCAGGCGAGATGTGTCAGCACGTCCACCGGGTTGGTCACCACCACGATCAGGGCCCGAGGGGCGAGCCTGGCCACCGCCTGCGCCGTACGCGCGACGATGGGGGCGTTGGCGTCGAGGACGTCCGATCGCGACATCCCCGGTTTTCTGGGCAGGCCCGCCGCTATCACGACCACGTCGGCCCCGGCGACCGCGTCCAGGTTCGTGTCGCCGCGCACCTGGGTGTCGAACCCGAAGAGCGGCGCCGATTCCATGAGGTCCAGGGCCGTGCCCTGGGCGACGCCCTCGCGGACCCCCACGAGAACGATCTCGCGGCACAATTCTTCCTTGGCCAATATCTGAGCGGCCGCCTCGCCCACGCGGCCCGCCCCTACGAGGCAAATCTTGTTCATCGCCGACCCCGCCGATTGACCCGCGTCATCGTACAGTATAATGGATGCCGCGGCGTCCCGTTTAAGGCGACGGGTCCGGGCGGGGAGGGTAGTGCGCGGGATACGGCGCTTGCGCGACACCGGTATCGATGGCCGCCGCCGCCACGGCGGCGGGCACCCGCTCGCGCAGGCGCGGGTCGAGCGGCTTGGGGATGAAGTAGTCCGGACCGAATTCCAGGTGGTCGAGGCGGTAGGCCCGCAGGACCTCGCGCGGCACCGGCAGCTTGGCGAGCGCGCTCAAGGCGTGTACCGCGCCGAGCTGCATGGCCTGATTGATGTGCCGGGCCCGCACGTCCAGCGCCCGGCGGAATATGAACGGAAAGCCCAGGACGTTGTTGATCTGGTTCGGATAATCGGATCGGCCGGTCGCCATGACCAGGTCGGCGCGCGCGGCATGGGCGACCTCCGGCAGGATCTCCGGGACGGGATTGGCGAGCGCGAACACGATGGGGCGCGGCGCCATGCTCTGCACCATCTGCGCGTCCACCAGGTCGGCGGCCGCGACCCCGATGAAGACGTCCGCCCCTTCCATGGCCTCGCGCAGGGTCCTGAGCGGGGTGGCGTGGGCAAAAAGCCGTTTGTAGCTGTTGAGGTCGGTGCGCTCGCTGTGCACTACGCCGCGGCTGTCGACCAGGATCATGTTCTCCACCGCCGCGCCCAGGCTCATGAGCAGGCGCATGGAGGTGAGTCCGGCGGCGCCGGCGCCGAGACAGACGATGCGGGCGGTGCTCAGGGTCTTGCCCTGGAGTTCGAGGGCGTTTAGCAGACCCGCACAGACGATCACCGCCGTTCCGTGCTGGTCGTCGTGGAAGACCGGGATCGACAGGCGCTCGGTCAGGGCCTTTTCGATGGCAAAGCAGGCCGGCGCGGCGATATCCTCGAGGTTGATGCCCCCGAAGGTCGGCTCGAGCGCCGCCACGATCTCGATGAATTGCTCCGCCGATGGGGCGTTGATCTCGAGGTCGAAGACGTCGATGTCCGCGAATCGCTTGAACAGGACCGCCTTACCCTCCAGGACCGGCTTGGCGGCCAGCGCCCCGACGTTCCCGAGCCCGAGGACCGCCGTGCCGTCGGTCACCACCGCGACGAGGTTGCCCTTGGCGGTATAGCGATACGCGTCCGCCGGGTTGACCTCGATCGCGCGCACCGGCTCGGCGACCCCCGGCGTGTAGGCCAGCGCAAGGTCGCCTTGCGTCTCGCAGGGCTTGGTGGCCTGGATGGCGATCTTTCCCGGGGGGTTTGCGGCATGATACGCGAGCGCCGCTTCCCGTGCCTTCTCCGTCATGCCGGGCTCGCGTCTATTTGCCGCGCAGGCCGTACTTTTGGCGGAACTTCTCGACGCGTCCGGTACTGTCGACGATCTTTTGCTTACCGGTGTAGAACGGGTGGCAAACGGAGCACACCTCGACGGCCAGATCGTGGCCGAGCGTGGAGCCCGTCTTGAAGATGTTCCCGCACGCACACGTGACCGTGATGGCGTGGTATTCCGGGTGGATATCGGCTTTCATGGTGCGCCTCGGCAGGGCCGTTATGCTGATACAAAGACCGGGCACTATAAGGAAAACCGGGAAGCCGCGCAAGCCCTGCCCTCGCCGCCGGCCCCGGCAATCCTCGATGTGAGGCGGCACCGCCTTAAATCACGGGAACGGCTTAAGTGTTTGACGGCGCTTAAGGCCCGGGGCTCGCCCAGGCCGCCGCCGATCGTCATCGGGGACGGCGCGCCGGGGTGCCGCAGCGCCCCGGCCATGGCGAAGCGCTGGTCTTGGCCCAGGGGCCCCGCGCGGGCGAGCATCCCCGGGATGGCCCCCGACAGGCGCCCGAACGGCCCGCGCTGTTCGCGAAACCGCGCCATGAGGCCGGCCATGGTGCGCATTCCGAGCGCCCGAGGCCTTGGACGCGCACATCCGGAACGTGACCACGGCGCAGGGCGTCGGCCATCGGCAGCGTTCGATAGGCTCTCTGAGGTCATGGGTCGTCTCGAGTCCGAGCTTTGAAGGGGGCCTGTTGCTTTAGGAGGGGCGGGGTGCGGGGCCAGGCGCGCGTCATCATAAAAAAAGGCGCACACACCGCAACGAAAACGGCGTGTGCGCCCCGGGGCGGACGGACACGCGTCCGTCCGCCGATCAAGACCTCTTACGGACGGCGCAGGCCGTCGCGCTCAAGGATGCGGGTGAAGGCCGGCGACTCCAAGGTCTTTATGAAGTCGCGGCGGGCCGCCCTCTGGCGGGCCGTAAACCGGCCCTTGACCCTTATGAGGTAGGTGGTGTCGATCGCGTTGCCCGGAAGCGGGCGCGGATCCGAGACCGTGCCACCGAGCGGGACGATCGTAAAGAGATGCGGGAACGTGTCCTTCGTGTACTTGCCCAGCTGGTACATGATCACGGCCACGTCCGCCTTGCCGTAAGCAACCGACCACGGCTCGTCGCGATGGTGGATGCGCGGGCCGATCAGCCACTTGTCCTTCACGCGGCTGTTGAAGATCGCGTTGAACAGGCGGTTGGCGGTCCAGCCCCTCGGCGGATGCGGATCGTGTTTGGCGATCTCGTAGATCGTCGAGACGTAATTCAGGAACGCGCCGGGCTCGTTATAGGGGTTCGGCGTAACGAGATGGACGTTGGGGCGGCCCAGATCCCACACGCTGTGGATATGCATGGGGTTGCCGTACTTGACGAGCAGCACGTTGCCGCGGCTCTTCATGAGCGCGATGGGCTTGCCCTCGGTGAAGCCGTGGGCCTCGAGTTTGCGGATAAGGCGCGGGGCCGCTATGGCGACGCTCGGCCGGCAGTGCAGGTAGAAGTTTCCGAAGCTGAGGTCGTCGTGATGCATGAGCTGCGGGAAGGCCACCGGCGGGCTCGTCGTGTAGTACCAGCTGCGTATGGTCCGCCCATAGCGGGGCAAGAGGACCTTGCGCCAGAGCGTGTTGAGCGCCATGTGAAAGTTGCCCTCGGGAGACACAACCAGGTCGATGTTCCGGCACGCGCGCCCCTGTATGCTTCCGTGAAGATCGAAGAGCAGGTCGGCGTCCGGGTCGGTCAGGTCGGCCGCAGCCGGTTTGGCGTTGCGCGGCCACATCAGCATCTTCGGGGCGTCGACCACCGGGCGCCCGTGGATTGCGGGCGCTCCGGGTATTTGCGGTATGCCATGCGCGTGCGCGCCGCTCGCGACGGCGGCGAAAAGCACTCCTCCCAGGAGCGATGTCCATTTATTGTGTGCCATGTCCCATCCTTTTTTGAAGATTTCCGTGGTTCGGGGGCGGCCTATTGTGTGACCGTAAACCCCTCGCGTTTGGCGTCTTGCTTGAGATATCGATCGATGCCGGAGGCATAAATCGTGTCCCACTGCGCATCAAGACCCGTATCCACGTTTCTGTACTGGTGGACATGCCCGGCGACCAGGCGGCGACCATGCGAGAAACGTTTGCGCAATCGCATCATGGCCTTTTCTCCCGCCGGACTCAAGAGCGCCCGCACAATGGCTTCGCGCACCGGCGCGGGCAGCTTCGCGCTGACCGTAAAGGCTTGATTCGGATAGTGGGGGCTCCTTTTCAGGATCGTGACCTTGTTTTGCTGCGGGTCGAGGTAATGGACGGTGAGCCGCGGGCCTATGCCCAGGGTGCACTCGTGGTCGACCACCGCGTTATAGATCTTTTTCCAGCCGTGCATGTTGTGGATATAGGGCTGGCGCGCCGGATTGGGAAACAGGCCCGTGACCCAGAGCGTGCCGAAGTTGGGCACAGGCGGCGCGCACAGCGTGGCCCCGGTGGCGGCCTCCCCGAGCGTCTGCACCGGCGACCCCTTCCAGGTATAGAGCCGCCAGTCCTGGGGCTGCGGCACCCGCGGTCCCAGCGTCTGGTGGAGATGGTGCAGGCGCCAGGCGACGAACTGCGGGCCGTCGAAATAGATGTCGGCGCGATCCTTCCAGATCCAGAGTTCGTAGGTGAGCCAGCCGTCCGGGTGGCGGTAGACCACGGGGTGGCCGAGCGCCTTTGTCAGGAACGCCGCGATGGGGCCGTAGTCGCGTTGTCCGCGCGATGCGGTCTCGCGCGGGGCCGAGACCAGCACATAGGGCTTGTCCGGCGCGGCCGCCCGGGCGCAGGACCAGGGAATCGCCCCCGCCGCCGCGATGAGTGTGCATAGTGCCGCCCAAACCTGTTCACGTTTCATGCCTTTCCCCCAAAGTGCCGCTCATGTTTGCGGGTCGCCAAGCGCCCATCGATCAACTTTAGCAGGTCTTCGACGAACGGCCAGGACTGGCCGAAGCCCCCGATCCCCGCCACCGGGCCGCCGCCGCGGATCGGGACCGCGCGGCGGCATGGCGGATATCGCCCGCGACGGCCGGCGCGGCCCGTCGTCGTGGCGCCCGGCGTCCTTAGGGCTCGGCTTTACCGGGGGCCGGGCGGCCGCTATACTCCGCCCCGGTTTTCTCGGATTATGTGTAAGTATTGAACGTTCGCGGCCTGACGCAAGAAGGCATGCGGCCTCGCGGGAAATCATAGGATCATGGCAGCGTCGCAAGCGGCAAAACGGGTCCTCGTCGTCCACTACTCCCAGACCGGCCAGCTGACGCGCGTCGTCGAATCGTTCGTGGCGCCCCTGCGGGGTTGCGCGGGCGTGGAGCTCGTCGAGGCCGCGATCACGCCGCGCGAAGACTACCCGTTCCCGTGGCGCTTTCTCGATTTCCTGGACGTCTTCCCGGAGTCCGTCTACATGGACCCCCCGGAGATGGCCCCTCCATCCTTTGACCCCGATGAACCTTTCGACCTCGTCATCCTGGCCTATCAAGTCTGGTTTCTGTCGCCGTCTTTGCCCATGACGGGATTTCTCCATTCCGAGGCCGCCCGGGTGCTGGCCGGCAAGCCCGTGATTACGGTCATCGCCTGCCGGAACATGTGGCTTACGGCGCAGGCCAAGGTCGTCGCGCTGCTCGAGCGGCGCGGCGCCCGGCTGATCGACAATGTGGTCCTGATCGACAAGGGGCCGCCGTGGAGCACGTTCATCACGACCCCTCGCTGGCTTCTGACCGGACGTAAGGGACCCTTCTGGAAGATCTTCCCCGCCGCCGGGGTCAGCGCCGCCGATATCCGGGACGCGGGGCGTTTCGGACGCGCCCTGGCCGAGGCGCTCCCGTTTCTGCAGGCCCGGCCGACGCAAAGCCTGCTCCATGGCCTGGGGGCGGCGCACGTCGATCCCCGGTATATCGCGAGCGAACGGATAGGGCATCGGAGTTTCCGGATTTGGGGACGGATCTTGCGCGCGATCGGGCCCCCGAAGTCCCGCCTCCGGCGGATCGCGCTCGCCTTTTACGCCGCGTTCCTCGTCCTCATGATCCTGACCGTCCTGCCGGTGACGCTCGCCGTGAATCGGCTGCTGCGACCGTTTCTTCATAGACGGCTCAAGGCGGCGGCGCGCGTCTTGGAGGCCCCTTCCGGGAGCGACTGCGGCCGCTGCGGCGAATTCCTGTGAACGGGTCGCCGCCGCGCCCCGTCTTCATCACCGGCCTGGGGGCGTTCTTCCCGAACGCGCCGGTCGACAACGACCGGATGGAGGACGTGCTCGGCATGGCCGGGGGCAAGCCCTCGCGCGCCCGGCGATTGGTGCTCGCGAAAAACGGCATAAAACAGCGCTATTACGCCATCGAGCCGGGCAGCCGGCGCCTCACCCACAGCAATGCCGACATGACCGCCCGCGCCGTGCAGGCCGCGCTCGCCCGCGCGCAGACGCCCATCGGCGAAGTCGACTGCCTGGTGTGCGGCACCAGCAGCCCCGACCAGTTCAAGCCGGGGCACGCGCATATGGTGCAGGGGGCCCTCGCCGCCCCTCCGATGGAGGTCAATTCGATCGCCGGCGTCTGCACGGCGGGCGCGGTCGCCATGAAGTACGCCTGGATGGCGATCGCGGGAGGCGATGCGAACATCGCCGTCAGTACGGGCTCGGAACTCGCATCGAGCTTCATGCGCGCCGATCGCTTCGACGCCGAGCCCGACGCGGACGCGCTCGAGCGGCGGCCGGTGCTGGCCTTCGAGCAGGATTTTCTGCGCTGGATGTTGTCAGACGGCGCCGGCGCGGCCGTTTTGCGGTCCGTACCGGCGTCGTCCGGGCCGTCGCTTCGCATCGACTGGATCGACTGCGTCTCCTACGGCGGCGAGCTTCCGGTCTGCATGTACAGCGGCGCGCACAAGGACCCCGATGGCCGCCTGCGCGGCTGGCGGGAGGTGCCGATCGCCGTTGCCGGCCGTGACGGTTACTTCGCGGTCAAGCAGGATACCCGTCTCCTCGATCGCCATATCGTCGAGACCAGCGTCACGCGCCCGTTGGCCGCGATCGCCGCGCGGCGCCGGCTCGACGCGCGCGCGGTGGACTGGTTCCTGCCCCATTACTCGTCCGAGTACTTCCGTCCGCTCCTGCACAAGGCCCTGGCCGACCTGGGTCTCGCGATCCCCTACGAACGGTGGTTTACCAACATGGCGAACGTGGGCAATGTCGGATCCGCCATGATCTACGTGATTCTCGAGGAGCTGTTCCGTTCGGGCGCCCTCCGGAAAGGCCAGCGTCTCCTGTGTCTCGTACCCGAGAGCGCGCGCTTTTCGACCTGCTACATGCACTTTACGGTCGTCTAGGCCATCCGCCACGGACGCCCGGTCTTCCTTGAGCGGCATAGACGGGGCCGCGTGGGCTTGATCCGAACGGAAGGCCCCGGCAGAACCCTCGGTCGCCCTGCCGGGGCGGGCCGGTGGCGCGCGATTGCGGTTCGAAATAATATCGACCATGCTTCGGGGCGTAGGTCGCGGGCCGTGGTGCGCCCGCCCGTCCCCGCGACGGGAATCGCGGTCCCTAACGAGAAATCCGTGAAACGGAAGACCCCGACGTGAAGATCAACGACGTCCCGCAAGACGATTCGGTCCTCGAGGGCCGGCGCCGGGCCTGCTACGCCGAGGATGATCGCGGCGCCTATGTCGTCGTCCCGAGCCGCGGTTGGGAGGTGGAGCGCATCGTCAACGAGCATGCGCGCGCCGCTTTGGCCGAGGCCTTGGAGACGGCGCGGCGCGCGGTCCTGGCGGGGCGCTTAAGCCCGCTTGCCTATCACATGACCGCCGGCCAGATGGGCGCGCGGCTCCTGGCCGCCAACGCCGGCGTCTCGTGGTGGCGCGTGCGGCGCCACCTCCGGCCAAAGGTCTTCGCGCGGCTGTCGCGGGACACCCTCGAACGCTATGCCCAAGCGCTCGGCCTGTCGGTCGAGGACCTTACGCGCGTGCCGGAGACCGCCTCGTGACGAATCCGCCCGTCCCGCGCCCCTTTCCCCACCAGCATGCGGGGCACTGCGAAAGCGGTACGGTGAGCGCGCTCTTGCGCGATCGCGGGCTGACGCTGGGGGAACCGATGTGGTTTGGCATCGGCAGCGGACTGTTCTTTCTGCACACGGGGCTTGTCAGGGTGGGGGGGTTGCCGCTCACGGCCTACCGGGTGGCCCCGCTCGCGATCGTGCGCAACGCCACCCGGCGCCTCGGAATACGGATGCGCTACGAGCGGTTCCGCGATGGCGAGACGGCGGCCCGCCGGCTCGACGAGCTGCTCTCGCAGGGCGTCGCTGTCGGCTTGCAGACCTGCGTGTATTGGTTGCCGTATTTCCCGAGCACCATGCGTTTTCAGTTCAACGGGCACAATGTCGTCGCCTTCGCGCGCGACGCGTCCGGCTACTGGCTGAGCGACACGGTGTTCGAGGACGTCGTCTGTTGCCCGCCGGACGCGCTCGCGCGCGCCCGGTTCGCGCGCGGGGCGTTTGCGCCGCGCGGCCTGCTCTATTACCCGGAGTCGATACCCGCCGACCCGGATATCGAGGGCGCCGTCCGGTCGGGTATCCGCGCGACCTGCCGGCAGATGCTGGATATCCCGATGCTGCCCGTGGGCGTGCGCGGGGTGCGCGCCCTGGGGCGCAGGATCGCCCAATGGCCCGCGCGCCTGGGGGCCGACCGCGCCCGCGCCCAGGTCGCGCAGGTCGTGCGCATGCAGGAAGAGATCGGGACCGGCGGCGCCGGGTTCCGGTTTCTGTTCGCTGCCTTTCTGGCCCAGGCGGCGGACCATATCGGGCTTTCGGGGTTGCGGGACCTGTCGAAGGAGATGACCGCGATCGGCGACGAGTGGCGGCAGTTCGCCCTTGTCGGTGCCCACATCTGCAAGGGGACGCGACCGGACGCCGACGCCTACCGCGAGCTCGCGGCGCTTTTGGCCGCCCTCGCGCGCCGCGAGGAGGCGCTCTTCCGGGAACTGAGGGCCATGGCATGACGGGCATCGCGCGATCGCCGGGCCGCGTCAGGCCCCCGAGCGCCGGCCGGGGCGGCGGACGCCCGATCGGCCCTGGCCTTGCCCGCCGCCCGCGTCTATCCTCCTGATCCATGGCCGCCTCGCCCGCCCCGCCGGTTTCCACCGCCCCGCCCCCCGTCGGCGCCGACCCTGCGGTCGACATCCAGGGGCTTTTCGGGCGCTACCGGGGCACGCGCCGCGACAGCATCAACGGCGTGAGCCTCGCGGTGAGGAAGGGGGCCTTGCTGGGCCTGCTCGGACCCAACGGGGCCGGCAAGACCACTCTGCTCTCCCTGGTGTGCGCGCTCATGCGCCCGCGCGCCGGCACGATCCAGGTCCACGGCTTGCGTTTCGACGAGGCGCCCGAGGCCTACAAGGACCTGATCGGGCTCGCGCCCCAGTCCTTGGCGCTCTATCCGCGCCTGAGCGCGCGCGAGAACCTCGCGGCCTTCGGCCGGATGAGCGGCCTGTACGGTACCCGGTTGCGCGAGCGCGTGGATTTCGGGTTGACGTTCGCCGGACTCGAGGGGCTTGCCGACCGCCGGGTCGAGACCTATTCGGGGGGCCAGCAACGGCGCCTCAATCTGGCCGTGACCCTGCTGCCGGACCCGCCGGTGCTCGTGCTCGACGAGCCGACGGTCGGCATCGACCCGCAATCCCGCCACGCGATTCACGAGAACCTGCGGGCGTTGAACCGCGCGGGAAAGACGATCATCTACACGTCCCACTACCTGGATGAGGTCGAACAGCTCTGCGACGAGATCGCCGTCCTCGACGGGGGACGCCTGATCGCGCAGGGCCCGCTCGGCGCGCTGCTTGCGCGATTTACGGGCACGCGAATCGAGCTGCGCTTCGATCCGCGCCGCGTCGATGCCGCGGTGCCCCTGCTTCGGGGGCTGGCGGGCGTGGCGGACGTGTCGGTCGCTCCGCCGCTCGTGACCCTGGCCACGGACGACCCTTATCGGCGCCTGCCCCTGGTGCTGGCGGCGCTGGACCGGGCCGGCCTTCGACCGCTCTCGGTATCGGTCGGCGCCCGCGATCTGGAGCAGGCGTTTCTGGCGCTGACCGGCACCGGGCTCCGGGACGGGCCATGAGGCGCGCGGCGCAACTGCG
>DAIDMD010000047.1 GCA_027449165.1 Acidiferrobacter sp.
GGCGCGGCGCAGCGCAATCAGAGCTGGGAGCGCGTGCGCGAGCCTGTGCTGATGCCCTCCAGTTTTGGGCAGGAATTCCGACTCGTCAAGAACTGGCTCGGCCGGGTGCTCGGCCCGCGCCTCCTTATGATCGCAGGTGGCGAGGCGGCCATCCTGGATTGGCGGTTTCCGGCGATCACGAAGAGGCGCCCGGCACGGGTGGCCGCGCGGTGGATTGGGGTTGGGTACCGGAGGCCGAGGTGGGGGAAGGAGCCGCCCCAGGTAGTGAAAGAGGGGCAGGGCGGCGAGGGGAAGGAGGTCGAGAGTCGAGTGGAGACGGAGAAGGGGCCGGGACGGGAATGGCATCGGACCGTAAACGAGGTGCCGCAAACGCGCGCCATAGAGGTGGCGGCGGATCCTGTGGGGCGGGCGGCAGACGAGGAGGGCGAGGTGGTGGCCGATGCGGCCGGTGAACACATGATCGATCTGGCGCTTCCGGGGGCGGGGCTGGTGGCCAAAATCACGGGGCTTGCGGCTGATGCCGCGCCGAAGGGGCAGGTGCATGGGGTGAGGCGCCAGAAAGTGCAGGAGCAGGAGCGGGAGGCGGAGAAGGAGCAGGAGGCGGAGGAGGAGGACAATGATTTGCCGGGGTGAGGCCGGACACACCGAGAGCCGTGCGCTTGTAGGCGCACGGCGAAACCACCGGGCCGAAACCGGCTAAAACTCAAGTCAAAAGACAAAACCGCGTGAGGAAGGGGGAAAGGTGGGCGGCGGTGGCGGCCATGTTGCCTTTAGGACACATATTTGCACGCTGTTGGATGGGTAAACCTATACGGAAATCGACTGTTAAAAACGACCGTTCGTCGGCTCGATAAAAATATTATGAAAAAAGCTTGCATCCGTTGCGGGGACGACTATAATTAGATCATACAAATAACCACGAGGTATCACACAATGCGTATCAAGATTGAAGATTCCGAGAAGTCCTTGGCGGCCATCCAGTCTGCTCTCAGCGCGGTCAACGGGAAGGCCACGGCGCACACATTCACCCGCGCCAGCGACATCGTGGCTATCGCCGAGCGCCTGGAGGCCCGCCTTGATTCGCTCCAGATCCCGAAAAAGGATCGGCCTGGTGCGAGTGGTCGGGAGACCAGCGGGGACTCCGTCCCGAACTGTTACGAGTATTCCCGAACCGCAACCCGTGTCACGTTCTCGCGCGGGTCAAAGGATTGGTTCTTGGTCGGCGTCGAAAGCGCGCGGATTTATAAAGACGGCGGCGGGCCCTTGTATCTCGTGCTAACCGCAGAACAGGACGCGGTTGCACACGAGATGCTGCGGCGCCGGTTCCATTACTCTGTCGAGAAGCCGAAGGCTGAGCCTAAGGCTGATCATGTGACCGCGCCGGAGGTGCAGGCGGTGCAGTAAACCATAACCAGGGGCGGGAAACCGCCCCTTTTCTCTCATCCATGAGGGTTACGACGATGCAAATTCACCAGATGCCAGAAGACTTTTTCCCGATCACGAATCCCGCCGACATCGACGCGGTGCTGGCCTACATCCGCATGGATGGCCACCACGACGGCATCACGGGACTTGCGGTCCTTACGACAGACACCGAG
>DAIDMD010000048.1 GCA_027449165.1 Acidiferrobacter sp.
GTCTCCATGTCGGCCTTCTCGATCACGCTCACCTTGATCCCGGCGCGCGCGCCGAGCGCCTGGGCCTGCTCGGCGAGGTAGGAGGGGGTGCACATATTGCCGGGGAGGTTGGCGAGATCCTTGGCGAACGAGACCGCCCGCGCGATCGCGATGCCCGCGGCCAGTGATTCGCGGGCCGCGGTGCCGGACCCGTCGCGCACGCCGAAGGTGCACGACTGGGGCTGGGTCCGCGCCGGGCCCCGGGTCTTCAGTCGATCGAACCGGTATAGGGCGTCTTCGGTGGCCACGACCGCCTGTTCCAGGGCCCAGGCCGGCGACCGGTCCTTGACGGGGACCGACGGCAGGAAGTTCGCGATCGTCTTCGCGTGCAGGTCCGCCGCGGCCTGCGCGCCACGCGCCACGGCCTCCTTGTATTGCGCCGGTTTGCATTCGCCGGCCGCGCCCAAGCCGACGAGCAGGATCCGCTCGGCCTTGCCGGCTGAGCGCACAAGCGGCAAGGTCTGCCCCGGTTTGCCTTCGATGTCGCCTCGTTGCACAATGGCCGCGATCTCGCCGCCCAGGAGCCGGTCGATCGCCGCGGCGGCCTCCGAGAGTCCGCGGTTTTCGTGGATTCCCACGATCAGGCATTCCGTGGCCAACTGATCAGGAGCTTCTTGAGTGAGGACGTATTCCATAGGACTCGGGGATCTCGGGCTATGTTGCGGTTATGTTGGCGCCAGCGCGCAGGGCCCCATCATAAACCGCTTGTGTCCCCAGCAAAAGCCGTGATCGTCCATAAGGCCTTCTACCGCGAGGCGACCCAGACCACGCTCCTCGTGACCCTGACGTTCCTGACCCTCTACCTTGTGGTCAGCCTCGTCAAACTCCTGAGCGAGGCGGCGAGCGGCGAGTTTCCGGCGCACGTCGTGTTCCTGCTCCTTTCCCTGGAGCTCCTGAAGAACCTGGCCATGATACTGCCGCTTACGGTCTTCGTCGGGCTCTTGCTGACCATGGCCCGCTGGTACCGGGACAACGAGGTGACCGTGCTGGCCGCCTGCGGCGTGGGGCTCGCGCGCCTCTTGCGGCCGACCATGGTCTGGACGAGCGCGGTGGCGGCGCTGGTGGCGGCCATCGCCTTTTATCTGGCGCCCATGGCGGCCCTCCTGCTCCACAAGGTCAAGGTCGAGAACACGTCCGCCTACGCCGCCGGCGTCATCCCCGGGCGCTTCAACCATACCCGAAACGGACGGGCGATTTTCTATGTCGATCGAGTGGGATCGAGCGGCCGTTTGCACGACATATTCGTAAGCCGCACGCAGTTTGGCAAGGGTGGCGTGCTGATCGCCAAGCGGGGCTACGAATTCAAGAACCGCCGGACCGGCGCGCGGTTTCTCGTGCTTTTGAATGGGCGCCGTTACCAAGGGATCCCCGGGCGCGCCAATTACCGGATCCTGCGCTATCGCACCTACGCGCTGCGCATCAAGCGCCGGCCGTTCACGCCGACCATGGCGAGTCTCACCCGCGACGAGGTCCCGACCCTGGATCTGCTGCGTTCGTCAAGCCCGCGGGCGGTCGCCGAATGGCAGTGGCGCCTGGCGCAGCCCCTGTCGCTCTTCATATTGGCCCCCTTGGCGCTGGTCTTCGCCTACACCGATTCCCGCAAGGGGGCCTTCGCGCCGCTCTTTGCCGCGGTCCTCGCCTATTTTTCCTACGCCAACCTCCTCAGTATCGCCCATGCCTTGATCGCGCGCGGGCACGAACCCATGTGGCTGGGGCTATGGTGGGTCCACGGCCTGTTTGCGGGGCTGGCGGTGCTGCTCTTCAGCCGTCGCGCCGCGGGCAAAGGCCTGCTCCCCCGAGGGCTTTTCCGCTGATGCGCATCCTCTACGGCTACATCGCCCGGCGCCTGATCATCAGCACGGCCCTTGTCTTGAGCGTGTTCGTGGGCCTCTTTCTGTTCTTTGATCTCGTGACCACCCTCGACCATGTCCGCCACGGGGGCTTTTATCGGCTCTTCGTCATCCTGATGCTGGGGGTTCCGGCCAAGATCTCCATGCTCTTCCCGATGTCGGCCCTGGTCGGGGCCACGCTCGGCCTGTCGTCGCTGGCCATGGACGGCGAGCTGACCGCCATGCGCGCGGCCGGGGTCTCGGTCGGGCGCATCGCCTATGCGGCCCTGAGGGCCGCGCTCGCGCTCGGGCTGGTGGCAGCCCTCCTCGGGGATTTCCTGGGACCCAAGGCCGCCTCGGTCGCGCGCCGCGATCAGGCCCAGGCCGCCGGGCTGGGGGCGGCCGTGAACGCCCAGGGCCTGTGGCTGAAGGAGGGGCACAGCTTCGTCGACATCGGCGAGGTCCTGCCGGACCTGAGCATCCTGCGGCTCACGATCTACCGCTTTCGCCATGGGCGGCTCGCCCACGAGCTGTTTGCGAAAAGCGGCCGCTATCGGGGCGGCCGCTGGCAATTGCGGGATGTGTCCGAGACCCGGTTCAAGAGGCAGCGGCTGGTCGTGAAGACGAGCCCGCAGGGCTACTGGAACGGCATCGCCCCAAGCCTGCTTTCGGTCTTCGCGGTCAATCCGCACGCCCTGTCGCTGATCGACCTGTTTCGTTATATCCAGCACCTCCGGCGCAATCGGCAGGCGACCGCCCATTACGAGCTGGTGTTCTGGTACAAGGTGCTGGCGCCGCTTACGACCGCGGCCATGGTCTTGCTGGCCGTGCCCTTCGTCTTTCGCCACGGGCGCCATGGCGGGCTCGGGTTTCGGTTGTTTCTGGCGGTCGTGCTCGGGCTCGTCTTTTATGTGTTCAACCGCGGCTTCGGCGATCTCACGCTGCTCTATCATTGGTCGCCGCTGCTCGGGGCGGCGGTGCCGACGCTAGGCCTTGGCTTCGTGTGTCTGTGGTTCCTGGCGCGCGCCGGCTGACTTCGGGGTGAACAGGACACGGGTCCCGCTCAGGCGGTCGTGGAGGGACTGCGCCTCGGGATCGAGGAAGATCCAGAAATAGCCGGCCGCGAAGACCGCAAGCGGCAGGGCCGCGGCGAGTTCATGTCCGCGGAAGGCGAGCATAAGCCCTTCGCCGAGCGACACCCACCACACGAGCGCCAAGGCATAGCGCGCGAGCGCGCGGGCGATCCCGAGCCGGCCGTGCGCGGCCCGCACCGTAAGGCGCCAGGCGCGCATGCCGAAGGTCTGGCCGTTCTTGATCCAGGCGCGACCAAAATAAGCGAATCCCACCAGCGGCAGATAGCCGCGCAGGACCATCTGCAGGGCCGGACTGTCCAAGCGATGGGCCACGGCGAAGGCGATCGCCAGCGGCGCGGCCGCCAAGAGCCAGACCGCGAAGAGCAGGATCGCGTCGAAGGCGTTTGCGCCCATGCGCCGCAGGAAGGCGCTCGCGCGCCCGGGACGGGAACCGATGGCCGCGGTCGTGTTCAAAGCGTGATCAATCCGAAAGAAGCGAAGGGGGCAGGCCGCTTCGCCCGATCCACACCGGGTTTATGCACAGGGTTACGCACCATTTTTGTCGATATCTTCCTATTCGTTTGCCGGGCGCCCCGTACTGTACGAGGCGCATCGTTTGCGATACCCTTGCGACCGGCTCGTGGCCATGGCGGCACTTTTCTCGGGTCGTTCCAGTCTTTGCTATATAGGAGTGGCTATGGTATCAGGTGTCTCGCTGAATCTCATTGAGCTCGGTCATTTCGCGGCGTATCTCGCGTTTTTCGTGGCTATCACCCAGGCCTTGGCGCCGCTTGCGGGGCGGGTCTTCAAGGCCCCCGGCCTGCGCACCCTGTCCATCAACGCCGCGCCGCTCCTGTTTTTGCTGACGACCGTCGGCGCCCTGACGATCGTGTATTCGCTCCTCACCAACAACTTTTCCGTCCTCTATGTCGCGAGCAATTCTAATACGCATCTGCCGGTCTTTTACAAGGTGGCGGCGCTGTGGGGCGGACATCGCGGCTCGCTGTACCTCTGGGTCTGGATCATGACCGGTTATTCGGCGGCTGTCGCCTATCACGGCCGATCGCGGTATCCCGATCGCCTCGCGGTGATCATGGCGGTCGAGGGGGCGCTCATCGCCGGTTTCTACGGCCTCGTCCTGTTCCTGTCCGACCCGTTCACGCGCCTCTTCCCGATCCCGCCGCAGGGTCAGAACATGAACCCGCTGCTCCAGGATCCGGGCATGGTCATCCATCCCCCCATGCTCTACATGGGCTATGTGGGATTTTCCATCCCCTTCTCGTTTGCGGTGGCCGCGCTCCTTACCAACTGGAGGAGCGAGCTGTGGATAGGGCACACGCGCCGGTGGGCGCTGTTCGCGTGGGGTTTCCTCACCGCCGGGATCATATTCGGCGCGTGGTGGTCGTATTACGTGCTCGGGTGGGGCGGTTATTGGGGTTGGGATCCGGTCGAGAACGCCTCGTTCATGCCGTGGCTCATGGGTACGGCCCTGATCCACTCGATCTCGGTGCAGGAGCGGCGGCGCATGCTCCACACCTGGAACATCTTTTTGATCATCACGACCTTCGCCCTGTCGCTGCTCGGGACCTTCCTGGTCCGTTCCGGCGTCCTGGCCTCGGTCCATGCCTTCTCGGCCGCGCCCGGCCAGGGGATCTACCTGCTGACCTTCATGGTGGTGGTGCTGACCCTGGCCTTCGGCCTCTTTCTCGTCAAGGGCGGATATCAGCAGGCCGAGGAGTCCTTCGTTTCGCCGCTGTCGCGCGAGTCGATGTTCATCTGGAACAACGTCATCTTCACGGTCGCCTGCGCCTCGGTCCTGTTGGGCACCCTCTATCCCTTGTTCCTGCAGGCGGCAACCGGGGCGCGCATCAGCGTGGGGCCGCCGTATTTCGACCTCGTCATGGTGCCGATCTTCCTCATTATGCTGGTCGTGATGGCCGTGGGACCGCTCGTCTCGTGGCGCAAGGCCAACCTCCCGAAGTTGCGGGGCCGTCTCGTGGTCCCCACGATTGTGGGGGTGGCCCTGGCGGCGCTCGTCGTGCTCGTCTGGGGACCCGTCTACTGGACCGCGCCCGTGGCGGTCGGTCTCGTCGGCTTCGTGGCGACGAGTATTGTCGCGAACGCCGGGCGCGCCGTCGCGCAGCGCCGCAAGCAGCATCATGAGGGTCTCTGGCGCGCTTTTTCCGCCACGGTTCTCGGCAACCGGCGGCATTATGGCGGCATGGTCGTCCATATGGGCATTCTCGTGATCGCGATAGGGTTGGTCGGCTCCGGCCTCTTCAAGAGCAGCAAGCTCGTGATGATGGCCCCGGGCGATGTCCTGCATCTCGCGCATGAGCGGGTGCGCTTCGACGGCGTGCGCAACGTGCGCGGTCCGGACTACACGGCAGTCGAGGGGCTTCTTACGGTCCTCAACAACGGCGCGCAGCTGCGTCCGGAGCAGCGGGTATTTTTCGGAAGCCCGATGAAGGTGGAGCGCCCGAGCGTCAATTCGACCATGCTGCGCGATGTCTATGTCGACATCGGCGATCACCAGCATGGGAAGTGGGAGATCCACCTGTTCGTCAATCCGCTCGTGAACTTCATATGGACCGGCGGCGGCGTCGTCATAGCAGGGCTCGCCTTTTCGCTCAGCGATTACGTGCGGCGCCGCAAACGTGTCACCGTGACCTCCGGGGCCGTGGCTAGTCACTCATGAGGCGCCTGGCAGGGTTGGTCCTTCTGTGGGCATGGCTTGCCCCGTGTTTCGCGGCTACCGTGGTGCACGAAAGCGTGGTGCATCGCCGCGAGATCGCGATCGCGAAGAAGCTGCGGTGTACGGTCTGTCAGGCCGAATCCCTGGCGGTCTCCCAAGCGGGCATCGCCCGGGATATGCGCAAATTGATCCGCGAGAAATTGCGGGCCGGGGAGACGCCCGCTCAGATCCGCGCCTATTTCGTGAAGCGCTACGGCGACTATATCCTCCTTAAACCCCCCTTCGATCCGCTCGGCGCCATCCTGTGGATATGGCCGTTCGCGCTGGCTGCGGCGTTCGGCGGGGTAGCCATAGTGGTGATGCGGCGGCGGTCGCGCGCGCCCATGCCCCCGGCTGCCCCGGAGCTTGGACCGGAAGACCGGGCCCGTGTCGAGGCCCTTACGCGCCAGGAGTAGCTATGTTCGTGATCGTGGTTTTGTCGGCGTTTCTTGCTCTGTTCGCCGCGTGGTTTCTCACTCGGCCCGTCAAGGGGCGCGCCGCGGCTGAAGGGGGCCGCATCGCCCTGGAGTTGACGCGCGAGGAGACGTTGAAGCAGATCCGGGAGATCGAGTCGGATCGGGCGGATGGGCGCATCGACGAATCGATCGCGCGCGACGAGACGGCGCGGCTCAAGTACGCGCTAGCCCAGACCTTGCGTGCCCTCGAGGCCGAGAAGGGGGCCCCGACCGCCGGGCCCGAGCGGTTGCGGCGGCGCGGCGCGGTGCTCGTGGGCCTGCTGGTGGCATTGACGACCCTTGCGGGCGGACTGGACTGGTGGCAGAACAAACCCGCCCTGCTCACCTTCGCGACCTTGAACGCCAAGGGCCGGGTGAGCGGTGTCCACGGATTCCCGCCCATGGTCCTCAGCATGGTCGCGAAGTTGCGGCGCCACCTGGTGCGCCATCCGCGCGACACCGGGGGTTGGCTGGAGCTCGCGCGCGCCAACGTCGTATTGGGGGACCTCAAGGGGGCGCGCAGCGCCTATGCCCATGCCTACCGATTGGCCCCGGACGACGAGGCCGTGCTCGCGAACTACGCGTGGCTCCTTTATTCGGCGCATCCGGCCAAGACCACGGGGCGCGTGTACACCTTGTTCCGCCGCCTCTATAAGCAGGATCCGCGGCAGCAGGACGCCCTATGGTTCCTCGGGCTTGCATCCTACAACCGCCACCACTTCCACAAGACCCTGGTGTATTGGGAGAGGCTTGAGAAGGAGTTGCCGCCGGGCAGCAAGGCGCGCAGCGGGGTGGAGACGGCGGTCGGCAAGATCCGGACGATCCTGGCCGCCGAGCGCGGCCGGGCCCCCGGGGGTGTCAGGCAAGGTGCGGCCGGCGGCAAGCCGGCCGCCCCATGAGCGGCGCACTGTTTACGGCGCATGGGCTATCGTGCGCGCGCGGCGACCGGACGCTCTTTGCCGGATTGTCGCTGGAGCTCGACGCGGGCGAGGTCTTGCAGGTAAGGGGCCCGAACGGGCTTGGCAAGACCACGCTCCTGCGGGCCCTGTGCGGCCTATCGCGGCCGATGCGCGGGGAGATCCGCTGGCGCGGGGAGAAGGTTTCGGATCTGGCCGAGGATTTCACCGCCGAGGTCGCCTACGTCGGACATTTGAACGGCATTCAGGGGGATCTTACCGCCGCGGAGAACCTGCGGTTGGCGCGGAGCATCTTTGCGCGTCGCGGCCACGCCGGGGCCGGCGTCGATGAAGCCCTCGACCGTGTGGGCCTGCGCGCGCAGAGGGATCGACCGTCACGCCACCTCTCGCAGGGACAGAAACGGCGGCTCGCGCTTGCCCGGCTGCTCATCCTGCGCCGGCCCCTGTGGGTGCTCGACGAGCCGTTTACGGGCCTGGATGTCGCCTCGGTCGCGAACCTTTCGTCCTTGATCGGCGAGCATGTGGCGGGCGGCGGGCTGGCGCTGGTCGTGTCGCATCAGGCCTTCGATCTGCCGGGTATCCGGGGTTTCGAGCTCGCCCGGTACTGCAGGACGCGGCGATGACGGGAGGGGTCCTCGGTGCCATGCGCGCGGTGTTCGTGCGGGAGCTCCTGGTGTTCTGGCGGCGCAGCACCGAGGTCATGACCGCGCTCGTGTTCTTCCTGATCGTCACCACGTTGTTCCCGCTCGCGATAGGCCCTGAGCGCCGCGAACTGATGCTGGTGGCGCCGGGGGTGCTGTGGGTCGCGGCGCTTTTGGCGACCACCCTGTCCCTCAACCATCTGTTCGCCAGCGACTACCAGGACGGCAGCCTCGAGCAGATGCTGATGAGCCCTTATCCCCTGTCGGCCATGGTGCTTGCCAAGATCGCGGCGCACTGGGTATTGACAGGCCTGCCGCTTGCGCTCTTGTCGCCCTTGCTCGCCGTGCAGATGGCCTTGCCGACGAAGGCGATAGGTACGCTCGTGGGCTCTTTGTTGCTCGGTACGCCGACGCTGACCCTGATCGGCGCCGTGCCCGCGGCACTGACGCTCGGGGTGCGGGGCGGGGGTGTGCTGGTTTCCCTGTTGGTGCTGCCGTTGTATACTCCGGTCCTGATATTCGGCGCCGAGGCCGTTGCCGCGTCAGCGGGTCAGGGCTTCGCGTCGGTGGCGCATCTATCTTTACTGGGGGCGTTTTTGGCGCTGGCTTTAAGTTTTGCCCCATGGGCGAGTTCAGCGGCCTTGCGTGTGTCACTCGATTGATGAAGCTTATCCACAAGTACGCAGCGCCCAAGCGGTTTTATGAGCTTGCGGGCACGCTCACGCCGGGGTTGGCGATCATCACGGTGGTTTTGTTCGTCTCCGGCCTCTACCTGGGCCTCTACTGGGCGCCGCCCGACTATCAGCAGGGCAATGCCTACCGCATCATGTTCGTGCATGTGCCCAACGCCTGGATGTCGATGATGGCCTATGTGGCCATGGCGGGCTTCGCCGCGGCCGGCTATATCTGGAACGTCCGCTTGGCCGACATCCTCGCCAAGGTGACGGCCCCGCTCGGCGCGTCGTTCACGCTGACCGCGCTCGTCACCGGTTCGCTGTGGGGTAAGCCGATGTGGGGCACCTATTGGGTGTGGGACGCGCGACTGACCTCGGAGCTCATCCTGCTCTTCCTGTATGTCGGCTACATGGCGCTTCAGGCGAGCATAGACGACCCCCGCAGGGCGGCCCATGCCAGCGCGATCCTGGCGATCGTTGGCGTGGTGAACATCCCCATCATCCATTACTCGGTGTATTGGTGGCACACACTCCACCAGCCGGCGTCGCTGACGCTGACCAATCAGCCGAAGATCTACATCACGATGCTGATCCCGCTGATCATCATGTCGCTTGGCTTCATGTTTTTTTACCTGACCATGTTGTGTGTGCGCGCGCGCAGCGAGATCCTCTGGCGCGAGCGTCATGCGGATTGGGTCCGAAAGCTCGTTGGGTTGGAGACATGACTCTGCCGGCGTTTCTGCAGATGGGGCGCTTCTCGGTCTTTATCTGGGGCGCTTACGGTTTTACCGCCATCATAGTGTTTTTGAATGTCGTGCAGCCTTTGATTCAAAAGCGCAAGATGTGGGAGCGGCTGCGCCGTAACCTGGACGACGACGACGGCGGCGGCGAGGAGGTGGTCGATGAGGAAGCAGAATAAGAGGCTCGTGTTCGTCTTGATCGGACTCGCTGGGGTGAGCGTCGCGGTGTGGCTTGTGTTGACGGCATTCCGCCACAATCTCGTGTTCTTCTATTCCCCGACGCAGGTCTATGAAGGCAAGGCGCCGAGCCATGGCGTGTTTCGGTTGGGCGGCATCGTCGAGAAGGGCAGCATCAAGAAGGACGGCCTGCACACGACGTTCACGCTCACCGATCTGCGTCACAGCATGGTGGTCCACTATACGGGTATCCTTCCGGACCTCTTTCGGCAGGGACAGGGCGTGGTCGTTCAGGGCCGGCGCGATGGCGCCACCACCTTCATGGCAAGCCAGGTGCTCGCCAAGCATGGCGCGAACTACATGCCGCCCGACGTGGCCGCCGAATTGAAGCGTTCCATGGCCGCCAAGGCCAAGGCGGCACTCTCGTGAAGAAATTCCTCATCCCCGTTGCGCTGTTTATCGCGATCGGGGTGGCGCTTGGCCGCGGCCTTTTCCTGAACCCCACCTATATCCCCTCGCCGCTCATCGGAAAGCCCATGCCGGCGTTTTCCCTGCCCTTGGCGGCGACCCCGCAGGTCCATCTGAGCAACGCCGACCTGATGGGGCACGTCACGCTTTTGAACATCTTCGCGTCGTGGTGCGTGAGCTGTAAGCAGGAGATGCCCAACCTCATGCGGCTGCGCGCCCTGCATCTCGTGCGCCTGATCGGGGTGGATTATAAGGACACGCCGAACGGCCTCCATCATTATCTGGACGCCTATGGGGACCCGTATTCGACGATCGTCACGGATAAGCGCGGCATGACCGCGATCAATTGGGGCATCTATGGCGTCCCCGAGACCTTCGTCGTGAACAAGCGGGGGGTTATCGCCTATAAGTTCGTAGGGCCGATCAGCTACCGCAAGCTCCACGCCAAACTCATCCCCATGGTTAAACGCCTCGAGGCGCAGCCCGCCTGAGGCAGGGCCGGTAGTCCGGCCTGGGTCGCGCCCCCGGGATTTGGCTGGAGGGTTTCTTGCGCCGACCGCACGGGGCCGGGGACGCTCGCGAGGGCCAGCGGCGCGGACCGGCGAAGGGCGGTCCGGGGTGCGGCCGTCAGGCGCGGCGGCCTGGGACGGGCAACCGGGAGCGGCGCTTACCGGGTAATGGCGACCCCCGGTTCGGCGATCGGCGCGACCACGGTTATGCGCACACGGTGGGGGCCGGCGCCCGGCAGCATGATCAGGGGGCCGCGTTCGAACACGGCCCGCCAAAAGGCCGTTTGCAGGCCCTCATTCGAGCATTGGAGTTGGGCCATCTGGCGGACGCGGCCGGCCGCCGACAGGACCAGGGTGGCGCGACAGACGCCGGTCGGGAGCCGGACCGGCGTACCCGTCTTGCGCAGAGCCGCCCGCTCCATGGCCACGCGCACCGCGCGCAATCGGCGGGCGACGGCCATGGCGACCTCCCGAGAGGCCCAGATGGATCCCGGCGCCCATTCGCCCCCGGCCGGCGCTGGCGCGATCTGGTTGCCGGCGGGCGCTTGGTGCAATTGGGCGGCGGCCGCCGCCTTGATCTGGCGAGCCAGCTGGCGTCCGGCGGCGGTGGTCTTGAGGTCGCCGGTGCGCATTTGCGCGATCACGAGGGCGCGCCATTCGCCGGGTGTCGCCCCCAGGAACGCGGCCATGAGGCGGCAGAGCCGCGGGGCGAATGCCGGCCCCAAGAGCCCGTCGGGGTTCTGGGCGAGCTTTTGCGCCATGGTCAATGTGCAGTGTGCGCGCATCTGGAACAAAAAGGCGGGCGACGGGTAATCGTGCGGGATACCCGATTCCGCCGCCTGGGCACGACAATAGCGGCTTGCGATCGGGCAGGGGTTGAGGGGTGTCGGCGACCCGGCGGGCATGGCCACGGCGGACATCGTTGTTAAAAGCAGCCCCAGTCCAGCCACTGCTTGTGCAATACGCATACCCCCCCTTTTGCCGCCAGTGCGGTCTTTTCGAAGAGCCTAGACCAGCCCGAACCGGGGGGCAAGGCGGGTCCCCGGCCGGCAATGGGCTAGAATGAGGGCATGGATCGGCGCGATGCGGGTTGGAGCGTCGAGGGCGGCACGCAGGTCCCGGCCGATGGGCTGGATCGGCGGCGGCGCGCGGCGAAGGAGGTCCCGATGGCGGGAGAGGATGGAAAGGCCTGGGGAATGACGATCGGCGCGCTCGCCAAGGCCGCCGATGTCTCCGTGGAGACCGTGCGCTTTTATGAGCGGCGCGACCTGATCGAACAGCCGCCGCGTCCCTACGGCGGGGTGCGCCGCTACCCGGAGTCCGCAGTGCGGCGCCTCCAGTTCATAAAGCACGCCAAATCGCTGGGATTTACCTTAAACGAGATCGGCGACATGGTCGCGCTGTCCGCCGACGATCCGTCGACGTGCGGTGAGGTCCAGCGTCTGGCCCAGGCCCGGCTCGCTCTGCTGCGCGAGAAGCACGAGGCGCTGCGTTTCATGGAGTCCGTGCTCGAGGCGCTGCTCGAGGATTGCCGCCATGCGGGTGCGCGGGCCCCCTGCCCGATCCTCGAGGCCGTCGAGGAGGGGATAGGCGAACCTCCCGGGCCATCGCCCAAGCGGTAGTCTGCGGCTGCATGCGTGCCGGGAAGGCCGGAAAGGCCCTGCCCACAGGGGACCCCGGCGGTCCCCGAGTGGGCGCGCCCTGTTCGATGAATGTCAGGGCAGGTCCTCGCATCGGTTACGCCGACCGCGAACGACCTCAATAAGGGGCGCGTTCTCTAGGCATCGAGCTCCTCATCGGCCATCCGGCCCGCGCCCGGCAAGAAGCGCAGCGACACGGAATTCACGCAATGACGCTCGCGAGTCGGTGGCGGCCCGTCGGGAAAGACGTGTCCGAGGTGCGCAGCGCATCGCGCACACCGGATCTCGGTGCGTCTCATCCCGTGACTGGAGTCTTCAAGGCGCGTTATGTGTTCGGGATCGAAAGGCCGGATAAAGCTCGGCCAGCCGGTACCGGAATCGAATTTGTCCTCGGAGCGAAACAGCGGCAGGGCGCAGAGCCGGCAGACGAAGGTCCCGGCGGCGTGCTCATGAAGCAGACCCCCGCAGAACGGCGTCTCCGTGCCCGAGGCGAGCAGGACGCGGCGTTCCTCCGGGGTCAGGTCCTTGATGCGCCGCTCGTACACGATGGGCGCAAGCGGCGAGAGGTCGTAGCCGGATGCCGAATAGCGTTTGGGTCGGGCATCGTTCATGGGGGCGCTCCTGATTTTAGGGTAATGGTTGGCGGCGCAGTCTCGGCGCGAAACGGTGGCGGAGTTTCGCGACCTTGGGGGCCGCGACGTGCACGATATAGGGCTGGTCGGGGTGGCAGGCGGCATAGTTGTCGTGGTAGGGCTCGGCCGGATAGAAGGGGCTTAGGCGCACGACCTCGGTGACGATCGGATCCGCGAAGACCTGATCGCGCGTCAGGCGCTCGATGGCGGCTTTTGCCGCGACCCTTTGTCTTTCGTCTGCGCAAAAGATGGCGGAGCGGTACTGGCGCCCGCGGTCGTTGCCCTGGCGATCCTTTTGCGTCGGGTCGTGCGCGACCGTGAAAAAGACCTCGAGCAGATCTTCGTAGCGGATCTCGCGCGGGTCATAGGAGATACGCACGGCCTCCGCATGGTCGGTGCGCCCGGTGCAGACCTGATAGTAGTCTGCGGTCTCGCGTGTCCCGCCGCAGTATCCGGATTCCACCTTCACGACGCCTTGCAGTTCCCGGAAGACCGCCTCGACGCACCAAAAGCAGCCGCCGGCCAGGACCGCGGTTTCGATATCCGCGTCGCAGCCGGGGCGGGCCGCGTCTTGCGAGGCTACGGAATCGTGTTCGGTCATACGATGGTTCCCTCTCAAGTTGGCCAAAAGCGCCCCGGTCTCCAGGGGGGGGCGGCGACCCGGATGCCGGCTGGCTGGCCCATCCCGGGGATTGTTTTTTATACTAACCCCAACGGCGTCCCGAGGCCCATCGTGCGTTGCGACCGGCGGTTTAGGGGCGCCTTGCGGTCGCAACCCTTGCGAGGACGGCGCAGGATCGAGGAAGGACTGAGATGCAGAGGATGTCAGGGTTGTCCGGCCCCCGATGGTCGGTAGACGATGTCGCCTACGACCGGGTGGATCGCCGCGCGATCGCAGATGACCTCGACTGGTTCTATCTGATCGCGGCCTCGTCGTTCGTGGAGATCCTGTCGGACCTGTATGCGCGGAATCTGGGCGAATACTATGCCGGAGACGACGAGGTGTGCGCCTGGCTGGCGCACAAATGGGGGCCCGAGGAGATACAGCATGGCGAGGCGTTGAAGCGCTATGTTCTCACCGTGTGGCCGGATTTCGATTGGCAGCGGGGCTTCGACGGGTTTCGCGCGGATTACGCCCCCTATTGCCAGACCGCGCTTCTCGGGCCGACACGCGCCCTGGAGATGGCCGCCCGGTGCGTCGTCGAGACCGGGACGTCGAGCTTTTACGCCATGGTGCGGGACGCAAGTCCCGAGCCCGTGCTCGCTCAGGTCGCCGGCGCCATCCGGGACGACGAGATCGGTCACTACAAGGGCTTTTACCGGTTTTATCGGGCCTATCAACGGCGCGAGCCGCACTCTCGCTGGCGCGTGGCGCGCGAGATCTGGCGCCGCGTGGCCGAGGTCGATAGCGAGGACGCCTATCTTGCCGTAAAGAACGTCAGTCTCGTTCACCGATCCCAAACCGTCTTCACGCGCGACGATTTCCGCACCTTTCGTAACCGGGTCCGCGGGTGGATGCGCCTCCATTACCCCTTTCGGCCGGCCGTCAAGATGCTGCTGAGGCCGCTCGATCTGCCCGCGTCTTTCGAGAGGCTTACGGTCCCGCTGATCGTAGGCGGCGCACGGCGCATCGTATAGCCCCGCCCCTGCCGGGTATCCGCCTTGGGCCCGCGGACGGCGGGCGCCGATCAGCCCGGCAGCCGCGTGAAGCGGATGAGGACGCCCGCGGCGCTGCGTTCGAGATACTCGATGCCGATGTGGCGGCCGTAGCGCAGCTCCATTTGCTGGAGGAGGGGGATGGGGTCATGGTCGTTGCGGAAATCCATGGCCTCCCCGGGGGTCAGGGCGTCGAGGGCACCGAAGATGGCGGCGTGTCGAAACCGTTTTGCGATCCCGCGGGCGTCGAACGGGTAGGTGCGATCATCGCGCAGGTGGTTGTGGGCGGTAGTCATAGGGCAAGGCCTCCGGTCGATCAGGGTGGGGTCGGCCGCTTACGGCGCACGGGGTCCGGCCCACCGGGCAATACTTGACTGATTGCGTCGGGTAATCCTTGACTCGCGTCAAGGACGCGGCCGGGCGGCCCGGGTCGATGGGCGGCTCGGCGACGGGTCCCGGCCATCCCTCCTCCAGACGCGTCTCTTGCGCGAGGTGGCGGCCCTTGTGTCGGTCCCCGCCGGCGTGCACAATGTTTCCCATGCAAAAAGGAAGACCCATGATCGCTCGGTTGCCGCATCGCCGCCTGGTGCCCGCCTGCCGTCCCGCCGGCGTGGTCCTGGTCGTACGCGTAGCGCACGCCGGCGGCCAGAGCGACCTTTTGTAAACGTCTACTCAATCCGCCGGCAGGCCGCCGGCGGATCTCGTCTCCTCGCGATATCGTTCGGCGGACTCCGGTCTCAACCTAAGGAGTCGAACCATGTCTATGACCTGCGCCGAACTGCTCGTGGCCCTGCTCGAGCGCCGCGGGGTGCGTTTTGTGGCCGGTATCCCCGGAGGTACTGTCCTGCCGATCTACGATGCCCTGGCGCGATCGGCACAGATTCGCCATGTGCTCGTTCGTCATGAGCAGGCGGCGGGATTCTTGGCCCAGGGCTATGCGCGGGCGACCGGCGAGATCGGCGTGTGTCTGGCGTCATCGGGCCCGGGGGCCACGAACCTCTTGACCGCGGTCGCCGACGCCAAGCGCGACTCAATACCGCTCTTGGCGATAACCGGGCAGGTCCCGCGGTCCCAGCTCGGCACCGATGCCTTTCAGGAGGTGGACACCTGCGCCCTGGCGCGCGTGGTCACGAAGTTCAGCGCCCTGGTGCGCCGGGCCGACGATCTCGCCGACACGCTCGCGGCCGCCTTTGCCGAGGCCTTGTCGGGGCGCCCCGGGCCTGTCTGGATCGATATCCCGAAGGATGTGCAGACGGAGTGGGTGACCCCCGGGCATGAAGGGCTGGAAGCGAAGGCCGCCGCCGGCTATCCGGGACCTTCGGTCTCGGTCTTGCGCGAGGCGGCCCAGGCGATCGGGCAGGCGCAGCGTCCGCTCCTTTATCTCGGCGGCGGGCTTGTGCATGCCAAGGCCGCACCGCTTGCCCGCGCGCTCGCCGAACGCCAGGATATGCCCGCGGTCATGACCTTGATGGCGTTGGGGACCCTGCCGAAGGAGCACCCCTTGTCCTTAGGCATGCTCGGCATGCATGGTTCGCGCGCCTGTCACGCGGCGTTGCGCGAGACCGATCTCCTGGTGGTCCTCGGGGCGCGCTTCGATGACCGGGCGACCGGGCGGCTGCAGGACTTCTGTCCGCAGGCCAAGGTGATCCACGTCGACGTCGATGCCCGCGAGCTTGGCAAGCTGCGCGTTCCGGACATCGCGATCCAAGGCGATCTGGGCGCGGTCCTGGCCGCGCTCCTGCCGCTTCTCGACGCGCGTAAGCGGTGCGAGTGGCGTGCCCGTGTGGCCGCCTTGCGCGCCTTGTATCCTGAAAACCCCGACAAGGCCGCGGGCCCCCGGGCGCTCATGGCGCGTATCGCGCGCGCCGCGCCCCCCGAGGCCATCGTCGTGAGCGACGTCGGCCAACACCAGATGTGGGTGGCGCAGCATTACCCCCTGCAAGACGAGAGGCGCTGGCTCACGTCCGGGGGGCTCGGTACCATGGGGTTTGGGTTGCCGGCGGCGATCGGCGCGGCGCAGGCGAGGCCCGATGTCCCGGTGATCTGTTTCACCGGGGACGGAGGTCTCTTGATGAATATCCAGGAATTGGCCACCGCCGCCGAGGGCGACGTCAACGTCAAGGTGATCGTCCTCGACAACCAGTCACTCGGACTGGTTGCCCAACAACAGGCGCTGTTCTACGCATCGCCGGGCTTTTGTTCGCGGTTCGAGCAGGCCGCCGATTACGTCACGATCGCCCGCGGCTTCGGGGTCCCGGCCTTCGACGCCGGCTGCGAGGGCGGAGACCCGGATTTCTGGCAGGACATATTGACGACCCCCGGGCCGTGCCTCGTGCGAGTCCCCATAGACGCCCGCGAGCAGGTCTTGCCGATCGTGCCCCCGGGTGCGGCCCACTGGGAGGCGATCGGCGGCTAGATCCGGTGGGTGGGCCGGGGGGCCGGGGCTGGCGCCCCGGACCGGCCGGGCGCGCCCGGCATTTTTTGGGCACAATGGCGGTTTGGAGAACCGCTTCGGAGGAGTCATGGCACCACCCGCTTTGTCCGCTCTCGAATTCGCCTGCCGGATGCCCAAGGCCGAATTGCATGTCCACATCGAAGGGACGCTGGAGCCCGATCTCGCCTTCGCGCTCG
>DAIDMD010000049.1 GCA_027449165.1 Acidiferrobacter sp.
CGCCAGTCCGCAGAGCGACTGCAGGTGCCGCTTGCCCTGGGCGGTGCGGTCGAAGCGCTGGGTGAGGAAGTGCGCGCGGCCGTTTTCCTGCAAAAGCCGGCACTCGGTCATGGTGATCCCCGCGGCCTTGGCCATGAGCGAATAGGCGTATTCGATCCGTCCGTAGTCCTGGGTCTGGCCGAGCTCGAGGTCGCCCACGCCGTCGAATTTGATGATCCAGTGGGCGTAGCCTTCGGGGGCCGTGCCCTGGCCCGAGACGATCCGCCCCGCATCGTCCATCGCGATGACGGCCTTGGCGCGGGCGCCGCCTGCCGAGGTGCCCACGCGCAGGATGTCGCGCAGCGCCTCGGCGTTCGGCCCATCGTTGTCGCCGATCCGGACGTTAAGGCGCAGGCGCTCGGCGGTCACCTCGCGGGCCAGCAAGACGAGTTCGGCGACGTCCACGTCCACTCGGCGCTTCAGGCCGCTATTGAGTGCGGGACGGAATTCGAGGGCGCCCATGCCCCGGTCGCCCACATAGCACAGGCGTTCGACGGGATTGAAGTCGGCCGCGGTCCGTCCCGTGCGGCTCAACCAGGCGTCGATCAGGGCGTTGCCGAATTTATCGGGCAGGGCGTCGGCCAAAAGCCCCGGCAGACCCATGAAGGTCTCGCGGCTTAGGGTCGGGAAGAGGAACACCTGTCCCGGCGCGTCGGCCCGCGGCATGGTCAACGGCGCGATGTCGAGACCGGAGGCGAGGAACCGGGGTTCGAACTCGAAGGCCGCGAGATCCCGGTCCGGCAGCCAGGTGACCGCGCCGGCGTTCTGGCCCCAGAGGCGTACGGTCGCGGTCGTCACCATTCGCGGCCGCCTTCGGGATCGCGCTGGGGGGCGGGCCTGTGGCGGCCGGAGGCCCGGCGTCTCGAACGGTGCTTGTTCCGGGCCAGTGCCAGCGGGCTTGCCGGCGGCTCGGGGAGCAGGGCATCGAGGGCCTCCAGGGCACCGAGCTCGCGCAGGATCGCGATCAGGGTCTCGAGTTTGCCGCGTCCGGCCTCCAGGGCCTTCAAGGTCCCGAGGCTTACAGCGGCACGCGACGCCACGTCTTCCTGGGTGCGGTCGCGCCGCAGCCGAAGGGCGCGCAGCCGCGCACCGAGGATGGCCGCAACGGCCTGGTCACTGAGCGACTCATATCGCAAGTTCGTAGTAGACATATTACTACCTATAATGCGCGTTAGTCGCTATTATAGTGAAGTTTTCGACTGTTATATAGATCGCCGGTACCCCCGAGCCCTTGCGGCAAGAATGGAGGCATCGCGGTCGTGATCTGCCCGGTTGTTTCGGAAGCCCGGTCGCATCAACGCCGTGTTGCCCGAGGCCGTGGTCCTCGGACGATCGGCCCACCTTTTCCCTAGGGACATCGTCATTCCCGTGAAAGACCGGGCGAGCCGGCCGGCACCCTTACCGGACATTCCCGTCGGAGATCCCGCAACGGTGACCTGCCAGCAGGCCCTTTACTTGTCCAAAATATATGTTTATTTTATGCTTGATAAATGTCATTTATGCACTTATGCATAGAAGAATTTATTTATGGACGAATAGGGATCGGGGTATGGCTCGGGGAGCGCACGGCCGTTTTTTGTGAGGAAAAGCGGATCTTAGCCTGAGGACAAGGTTTGCAGGCAATGATCGGGCTTGATGTCGGCAACATCATCATGGCTGAGGGGAGCGTAGGAGCATGAGAGGGGTACAAAAGGCGATAGGAATGGGACTGGGACTGGCGGCAATGACCGCCGCCTATGCCGCGAACCCGTCCGCGGCGCAGCCGCCGGCCCACCCGGCCGCGGCGCACGCGTCCCGGGTCGCGGCGCACAAGACCAAGGCCAAGCCCAAGGCCGCG
>DAIDMD010000050.1 GCA_027449165.1 Acidiferrobacter sp.
CTCCATCCAGTCGGCGCTCGACAGGTAGACCTCCGGCTTGCCGCCGTTGGCGAAGTAGTAGACGCGGCTGTGTTCGAGGAACCGGCCTATGATGGAGCGGACCTGGATGTTGTCCGAGACCCCCGCGACGCCGGGGCGCAGACAGCAGATGCCGCGCACGATGAGCTGGATCCGCACCCCGTCGATCGACGCGCGGTACAGGGCCTGGATGACCTCGGGTTCGGTCAGGGCGTTCATCTTCAGGATGATACGGGCGCGGCGGCCGGCCAGGGCATGGGCGCGCTCGCGCTCGATCAAGGCCAGCATCTGGGTGTGCAAGGAAAACGGGCTTTGCGCGAGCCGATGCAGGGGCATGGTGGCGCCGAGGCTCGTAAGCTGCAAGAAGACGTGGTTCACGTCTTCGCCGACCTCCGGCCGGCATGTCAAATATCCATAGTCGGTATAGGTCTTGGCGGTGCGCAGATGGTAATTGCCGGTGCCGAGGTGGACATAGCGGCGCAGGACCCCGGCCTCGCGGCGCACGACCAGCGCCATCTTCGCGTGGGTCTTGTAGCCCACGATTCAGTACAGAACGTGGGCCCCGGCCTCCTGGAGCTTGTTGGCGAGCGCAATGTTGGCGGCCTCGTCGAAGCGCGCGCGCAGCTCGATCACGACTGTGACCTCCTTGCCGGCGTGCGCGGCCTGTACCAGGGCGTCGGCGATGATCGAGTCCGGGCCCGACCGGTACATGGTCTGCTTGATGGCGAGCACCAGCGGGTCGGCCGCGGCCCGCTGGATAAACTCGACGACCGGCAAGAACGATTCGAAGGGGTGATGCAGAAGGAGGTCGCCGCGGCGGATGGCGGCGAACAGGTCCGCCCCCGGCGCAAGCGCGCGCGGCGTCCCTGGGACGAAGGCCGGGTACTTGAGGTCCGGGCGATCGATCTGATCGTAGATCTCGCCCAGGCGGTTTAGGTTCACGGGGCCGTTGACGGCGTACAGATCTTCCGCCGCAAGCTCGAACTGGCGCAGCAGAAAGCCGCTCGTCGCCTCCGGGCACTCGCTTGAGACCTCGAGGCGTACCGCGTCCCCGTAGCGGCGCGAGGCGATCTCGCCTTGGACCGCGCGCAGGATGTCGTCGATCTCGTCGTCGTCTATGAAGAGATCGCTGTTGCGGGTTACGCGGAACTGGTAGCAGCCAAGCACCTTCATGCCCGGAAACAGCTGGCCCACATAGGCGTGGATAATGGAAGACAGCAGCACGAACTCATGGGTCTGCCGGTCGGTCCGGGGCAGTGCTATGACACGCGCGAGCGCGCGCGGGGCCTGGACGATGGCCATGCCGCCGTGGCGGCCGAAGGCGTCCCGGCCTTCGAGCGAGACGATGAAGTTCAGGCTCTTGTTCAGGATGCGGGGAAAGGGGTGGGCGGGATCGAGCCCCAGCGGGCTTAGGATCGGCAAGAGCTCCTCTTCGAAGTAGCGCCGAAGCCACGCGTCCTGGGCCTCGGTCCAGTTGTCGCGCTTTATGATATGGATGCGCGCGGCGGCAAGTTCCGGGATCAGGAGTTCGTTCAAGACCCGGTACTGTTCGGAGACGAGGTCCAGGGCCTCTTCGCGCACGGCCTGCAGGGTCTCGGCCGCGGTCTTGTCGTCCGGGGCGAGCGCGGTCCCGGCGACCTGGGCGCGCTGCTGGAGCCCGGCCACGCGCACCTCGAAGAATTCATCCAGATTGGTGCTCGATATGCACAGAAACCGCAGCCGCTCAAGCAGCGGCAGGCGGGTATCCTTGGCTTGTTCCAGGACCCGCTGGTTGAAGGCCAGTACCCCAAGCTCCCTGTTGATATAAAGGGATGGGTTTTTCAAATCAACGGTGGTCACGGCGGGTTCGCGGCCCCGTGGGTCGCGGGGGTCGTGGGGGCTCACGGGTCCTTTCAGTTCGTCACGCAAGAGGAATCGGTCGGCATGGTCGGTCGCGCGGATTCATGGTAGCACGATTCGCGCACCTCGCGCCGTGTTGGCCGCGATCCTACCTCCGAAGGCGCCATCCCTTCGGCCGCATCGCGGCAAGGCCCTTAGGGTCGGCGTCGAACGCCGGGGGACCGAAGGCGGGCGGCGGGCCATCGCGTTCCCGGCGCCGCGATCGAGTTGACAGGGATGAGATGCGGCGTAATGATGCATGGGGGTTTGATCCACAGGAGCGTTTCGATGTCAATATTCAATAAGAAGAGGTGGGTGGGCGCAGCCTGCGCGGCCCTTTCGGTCCCCTTGATCGCCGCCGCCGACAAGGCCCCGGGGCCGGTCGCGCTTTTCCAGGAGGTGCGGGCGCTCGAGAACGGGGGCGCGCTGCTGCCGGGGAGCCATCTCTGGATGCACGGTTCGCGCATGGCCGACTACTACACCATAGATCGCGCCAACGCGATCGCGGTGAAGGCCGCGGCCCACGGGGTGCGGCATGTGACGCGCTTCCCGGCCGGGAGCCTCTACATCAAGGAAAATTTTGACATCCATAAGGTCCTGAAGACGGTGACCGCGATGCTGAAGGTCCCGGGCTACGACAGCGCCGATCGGGATTGGGTTATGGCCGCCTACAAACCCGATGGCCAAGTCATCGCCTATGGGCGCGTCCAGAGCTGCATCTCGTGCCACGCGCTCGCCGCCAAGACCGATTTCACCTTCCCATCGGCGACCAACCTGCCGATAGCGACTGTGCAGAAGTTCTTCCCGGGCCAGGCGATCTCGCCCGTGTATCGTGCCGATCTCGCCCGGCAGGGCCACTCGTAAGGGGCGGACGGGCCGGGATCGCGCGGCGGCCGGGCGCGGCGGGGGCCTGCGCCCTCGTTTTTCGGCAAGGGTTCCGGTATCCTGCGGGCTTTTTTGGGGGTCGTTAGTGGACGATCAGGGGAGTATAGAGCAGACTCTGCGGGAGCTTCGCGACCGCACGGCCGTGCTTCGGGGGTATCTTTGACATCGATGCCCGGGAAGAGCGCCTAGTCGAGGTCGAGCGCGAGCTCCTCGACCAGCAGGTATGGGCCGACAGGACGCGTGCCCAGGAGCTGGGGCGGGAACGGGCGCGGCTGGCCGAGACAGTCGGCGCGATCCGCGGGATCGAGACGGGGCTTGCAGAGGCCGCAGAACTTTTTGCCATGGCGCGCGCCGAGGGCGATCAGGCCTTGGTGGACTCCATCGCCCGTGACGTGGCCGGGCTGCGGACGCGCCTGGAGGCCCTCGAGTTCCGGCGGATGTTTCCCGGCGAAATGGACGGGGCCAACGCCTTTCTGGACATCCAGTCGGGATCCGGCGGGACCGAGGCCCAGGACTGGGCGGAGATGTTGTTGCGCATGTATCTGCGCTATGGCGAGCGCCGCGGTTTCGCCACCGAGATCGTCGAGGTCTCGGCGGGCGAGGTGGCCGGCATCAAGAGCGCCACGATCAAGTATACCGGCCCCTACGCGTTCGGTTACCTGCGCACGGAGACCGGCGTGCACCGACTCGTGCGCAAGTCGCCGTTCGATTCGGGCAACCGCCGGCACACCTCGTTTGCGTCGGTCTTCGTCTATCCTGAGATCGACGACGATATCGACATAGAGATCAATCCCGCCGATCTGCGGGTCGATACCTACCGCGCGAGCGGCGCCGGCGGCCAGCACGTGAACCGCACGGACTCGGCGGTGCGCATCACGCACGGTCCAAGCGGCATCGTCGTGCAGTGCCAGACCGACCGCTCGCAACATAAGAACCGGTCGCAGGCCATGAAGATGCTGAAGGCCCGGCTCTACGAGCTCGAGATGCAAAAGAAGCGCGAGGCGCAGGAGCGGCTCGAGGAGAGCAAGTCGGACATCGGCTGGGGGAGCCAGATCCGCTCCTATGTGCTGGATCAATCGCGCATCAAGGATCTGCGTACCGGCGTCGAGATTGCCAATACCCAGGCCGTCTTGGACGGCGATCTCGACCGGTTCATCGAAGCGAGTCTAAAGAGCGGGTTGTAAAGGGGGAGGCGGGCGTGGAAGAAGGGCGAGACGGCATCGAGGCCACAGGGGACGAGGATCGTCATATCGCGCTGCGCCGCGAGAAACTCGAGGCCTGGCGGCGGGAGGGTGCCGCCTACCCCAACGATTTTCGCCCCAACGGGCAGGCCGCGACGCTTCTCGCCCGTTATCGGGAGGCGCCGGAGGAGACCCTGGCCCTGGCCGGCGAGATACGCCTGGGCGGCCGGGTCATGACCAAGCGGGTGATGGGGCGCGTGAGCTTTTGCCACATCCAGGACGCGACCGGGCGCATACAGGTGTTCGTGGAGCGCGACGCGGTGGGTGCCGCCTACGAGGCCTTCAAGCGCTGGGACCTCGGAGACATCGTCGGGGTGACCGGGCGGCTGTTCCGGACGAAGACCGGGGAATTGAGCCTGCGCGCGGGCGCGTTGCGGTTGCTTACCAAGAACCTGCGCCCCTTGCCCGAGAAGTTCCATGGCCTCACGGACCAGGAGACCCGTTACCGCAAGCGCTATCTCGATCTCATCGTCAATCCCGAGACCCGCGCGATCTTCGAGCGGCGCGAACGCATCGTCGCCTATCTGCGTGCCTTTCTGAAGGAGCGCGGCTTCAGCGAGGTGGAGACCCCGATGATGCAGCCGCTCGCGGGAGGTGCGACCGCCCGACCGTTCGTGACTCACCATAACGCGCTCGACATCCCGCTGTTCCTGCGGATCGCGCCCGAGCTCTATCTGAAGCGCCTGATCGTGGGAGGTTTCGAGCGTGTATTCGAGATAAATAGAAATTTCCGCAACGAGGGCCTGAGCACGCGCCACAATCCGGAATTCACGATGGTCGAGTTCTACCAGGCCTATGCCGATTATCGTGACCTCATGGATATGACCGAGGCCCTGCTACGCGGGCTTTGCGAGGAGATTCTGGGAACCACGATGCTTACCTATCAGGGGGAGCGCTACGACTTCGGGGCACCGTTTGCCCGGCTGACGGTTGAGGAGGCGATCCGCCACTATCACCCGGATGCGCCGGCCGACCTGCGCGACGTGGCGGCGCTGAGCGGGTTCCTGGCCGCCAAGGGGTTGCCGGTCGAGGCCGGGCTCGAGGCGGGGGGACTGCAGATGACCCTGTTCGAAAAGACGATTGAGGGCCGGCTGGCGCAGCCCACCTTCATAACCGCCTATCCGGCGGAAGTCTCGCCGCTTGCGCGGCGCAACGATGCCGATCCGTTCGTGACCGACCGCTTCGAATTCTTCGTGGGCGGGCGGGAGATCGCCAACGGTTTCTCGGAGCTGAATGACCCCGAGGACCAGGCGCGGCGCTTCAGGCGTCAGGTCGAGCGGCGCGGGGACGGCGATGAGGAGGCCATGCATTACGACGCCGATTACATCGAGGCGCTCGAATACGGCATGCCGCCCACGGCCGGGGAGGGGATCGGCATTGATCGCCTGGTCATGCTGTTCACCGACGCCCCGAGTATTCGCGACGTGATCCTGTTTCCGCACATGCGCCCGCAGGGATCATGACCGGGGTCCCTGTCGTGTTCCTCATGGGGCCGACAGGGGCGGGGAAGACCGCCACCGTGTTCGCGTTGAGCCGCCTGCTCGCGATCGAGGTCATCAGCGTCGATGCCGCGCAGATCTATCGGGGGCTCGACATCGGCACCGCCAAACCCACGTTGGCCGAGCGCCGCGCCCTGCCGCACCGCCTGATCGATATCCGCTCGGTGGCCGAGAGCTATTCGGCGGCGGCCTTTTGCGAGGACGCCCGGGGCGCGATTGATGCGGCCATGCGCCGTGGTCGCGTTCCGGTGCTGGCCGGCGGCAGCAGCTTTTATTTTCGGGCGCTGGAGCACGGGCTGCCCGATGTGCCGGCGGCCGATACGGCGATACGCGCGGCGTTGATGATCGAGCTGGCCGAGAAGGGCCTGCCGGCGCTGTATGCCGAGCTGGCCCGCCGCGACCCGCGGCGGGCCGGAGCCATCGCGCCGACCGATCCGCAGAGGATCGTGCGCGCGCTCGAGATCGTCCGGACGGTCGGGCGGGTCCCGGAGGCCGCGGCCGCACCTCGGACCTTACATTGTCCCCTCCTGAAGTTCGCAGTGAATCCCCGCGAGCGCGGGGAGTTGCATCGGCGCATCGGGCTGCGTTTCAGGCATATGCTGACGCGCGGCCTCATAGAGGAGGCGGCGTGGCTGTTCGCGCAAGACCTGCCGGCCGGCGCCCCGGCGCTGCGGCTCGTAGGCTATCGGCAAGCGGGAGAATACCTGCGGGGCGAAATCCCGTATAATGGTCTCGTCGAGCAGGGCAGCGCGGCGACTCGGCAGCTTGCGAAGCGTCAGCTCACATGGTTGCGGGCCGATCCAGCGGTACGATGGCTGGACGGGGCAGGGCCCCGGGCGCCCGAGGTCTGCGCGGCGATGATACGGGATGCCGTGGGCGCCGTGCAGGATGACCTATATGCGGGCTGATAAACGCCTCGGTAACGGAATAGAAGAACAGGAGAACTGTCATGAGTCAGCATAGAGGGCAGGCTTTACAAGACCCTTATTTGAATGTTCTGCGTAAGGAACATGTGCCTGTTTCGGTCTTTTTGGTAAACGGCATCAAGTTACAGGGGCAAATCGAATCCTTCGACCAGTTCGTGGTCTTGTTGAAGAATACCGTGAGTCAGATGATTTATAAGCACGCCATCTCCACGGTGGTGCCCAGTCGTCCAGTCAAGTTCACATTCGACATGGACGACGCGGAAAAGGGGGTCGGCAACGAGTAATCTCCCGAGCCTGGGCGAGGCCGCGGGCCGCGAGCGCGCCGTTCTGGTGCATTTGCGGTTGGCGGACGCCGAGGAGCAAGAAGACATCGAGGAGTTGCGGCTGCTCGCGATCTCGGCGGGCGCAACGATCGTCGGGGTTGTGGAAGGGGCGCGCCAGCAGCCCGATAGCGCGACCTATGTAGGTTCGGGCAAGGCCGAGGAAGTACGCGCGCTGGTCGCGTCCACCGGTGCCGAACTCGTCTTGGTGAACGCGGCCCTGTCGCCCGGACAGGAGCGCAACCTGGAGAAGGCGGTGAGCGCGCGCGTCCTCGATCGGACCGGCCTCATACTCGACATCTTCGCGCAGCGCGCCCATTCCCACGAGGGCAAGCTGCAGGTGCAGTTGGCTCAGCTCGAGCACCTCTCGACCCGGCTCGTGCGCGGATGGACCCACCTCGAACGCCAGAAGGGCGGGATAGGGCTGCGCGGCCCCGGCGAGACCCAGCTCGAAAGCGACCGCCGCATGATCGGCGAGCGTATCCGGGTTTTGCATAAGCGGCTCGACAAGGTGCGCAAGCAACGGCTCATGCGCCGGCGCGCCCGCCAGCGCTCGGTGGTGCCGACGGTCTCTTTGGTCGGCTATACCAACGCCGGGAAGTCGTCGCTCTTCAACGTCTTGACCGGCGCCGGCGTCTATACTGCCGACCGGCTGTTTGCGACCCTGGATCCGACCATGCGGCGCGTGGAACTCCCGGGGGCCGGCGCCATGATCCTTGCCGACACGGTCGGCTTCATCCGCCATCTCCCGCACGGCCTGGTCGCGGCGTTTCGCTCGACCCTGGAGGAGGTGCAGTTCGCGGACCTCCTTTTGCATGTGGTCGATGCAAGCCATCCCGATCATCGCGCCTATGAGGAGCAGGTCGATCGTGTGCTGACGGAGATCGGCGCCGAGGATGTGCCGAGGCTCATCGTCATGAACAAGATCGACGTCGCGGATGACAAGCCGCGGATCGAGACCGATGGGTTCGGGCAGGCCATGCGGGTATTCGTCTCCGCACACACGGGGGCGGGCCTGGATGGGTTGCGGCATGCCATCCGTGAGCGACTCGGGCCGCAGCGGGTACGGGCCCTGGTCCGCATTCCGTTGGGTGAGGGCCGCCTGCGATCGCGTCTTTATGGGGCGGGAACCGTGCTCGGCGAGGTGGTTGAGGACGACACGCTGGTCATGACGATCGAGATGTCGCGCGAGGCGGGCCGCTGGGTGGCGGCCGAGCAGGGTGTGGAAGTCACCTTCATTAAGGCGTCGTCCGATGCAGGGCGGGGCCATGTCGGTGCGGGACAGACTAAATAGCGCAAGCGGCGGCCCTTGCAAACAAACAGCGTCCTCTTCCGCGGGTTCGGAAATGGCGAGGGGCGGGGATCGCGTAGGCGCCGCCCATGGTCTTTTGAGACTCGAGGCGGTACTCACAGCACCCCCCGTCAACGACCCCGGAACCCCTGGCGGTAGGCCGACGGTGAAATCCCGAATGCCGTCCGGAAATGCTGGCGCAGCGATACCGCCGATCCGAATCCCGTATCCGCCGCGATTACTTCGATGCGCCGATCGGTTGTCTCGAGAAGCCGTTGCGCCGATGCGAGCCGATGATTCAAAAGCCACTGGCCGGCCGTCGTACCCGTGACCTGCCGAAACTGGCGCGTGAAGGTGCGCCGGCTCATCCGGGCCCGCCTGGCGAGCACATCCAGGCCAAGCGGCTTGTCGATGTTTCGTTGTGCCCATTCGAGAACCCGCGATAAGCGCTCGCCGCCGTCAGCCGGCTCGGGCAGCGGGTGTTCGATGTATTGCGCCTGACCGCCCTGGCGGTGCAGCGGCACCACCATGCGGCGCGCCACATAGCCGGCCACCTGTGCGCCACACCACTTACGGAGCAAATGGAGACAGCAGTCGATGCCGGCCGCCGCGCCGGCCGAGGTCAGTAGGTTGCCGTCATCGACGTAGAGCACCTCGCGGTTTAAGCGCACCTTCGGGTGGCGGCGCGCGAAGGACTCGGCTGCCAGCCAGTGGGTCGTAGCCGGACGCCCCTCCAGCATGCCGGCTGCGGCCAGCACGAACGAACCGAGACAAAGCCCGACCAGGCACGCGCCGCGCGCCTTAGCCGCGCGCAGGGCATCGAGCAACGGCGCGGGCGGAGTTTCCTCCGGATCCCGCCACGTCGGCACAATGATCGTGTCGGCCCGACGGAGTTCTTCGAGACCATAGCGCGTACTCAGGGTGATGCCCGCCGAGGTCGACAGGGGACCGGGTTCGGCCGCACATACCCGCACATCGAACCGCGGGACACCCCCTGCGCTTCGGTCCTCACCGAATATCATCCCGGGTATCGACAGATGGAACGGACTGATCCCGTGGAAGGCGATTACGGCAATGATCCGGTTTCCCATGGCATTCTGGCCCGGTGCGTTCGGTATGGCCCGATTCTATCGTATATTGGCATTCGGGCCACTATCGGGCGCGATCGGCGCCGGCGACAATGACGCATGGTGACCGGCAAGCCGCCGGCACCGCAGCGGATACCCTGAGGAGCCATCATGTCCAAACCGCGACGCGCGCTTGTCGTGATCGACGTGCAAAACGACTACATCGATGGTGCCTTGCCCATCGAATATCCGGACGTCCGTGACTCGTTGTCAAATATCGGGAGGGCGATGGACGCGGCCCGCGCTGCGGCGATTCCAGTGGTTGTGGTGCAGCACACCGCACCGGCGGGTTCGCCCGCGTTCGCCAGGGGGTCGCCGGGCTGGGGGCTGCACGAGGTGGTCCGAACACGCCCCTATGACCATTGCATCGAGAAATCATCGCCCAGCGCCTTCGTCGGCACGGAATTCAAGGCGTGGCTGAAGCGGCACCGGATCGGCGTCCTCACGATCGTGGGCTACATGACCCACAACTGCGTCGATTCCACCATCAAGCAGGCCGTGCAGGAAGGCTTCGCGGCGGAGTTTCTGGCCGATGCCGCCGGCGCGTTGTCGTACGACAACCGCGCGGGCGGGGCGAGCGCCGAGGAGCTGCATCGGGCGTTTGCGGTGGTCATGCAATCGCGTTTCGCAGCGGTCGCAAGCACAAGCGAGTGGATTGCGGCGCTGACCGCCGGCACGAAGTTGCCGGGCGACACGATCCATGCCTCCCATCGGCGCGCGCGGGGGCAGAACAGGATCAAGGGGAAACGGAAATATGGGTAAATCCTCCCATCGGCGCGCGCGGGGGCAGAACCCGTTGGTCGCGGCCCCCGGCGTGCGGCAACCGCTCCCGGCGCTTCGCCCGCTTGGGGCCGCTGACGCGGCGCGCATCGCAGGCTGGCCCGCCTATGTGGGCGAATTCGCGGATCTCGACTACGCGCTTCGGCAAAACGGCTGGCTCCGGGAATTCCAGGACAAACCCGGCGTGCACGGTTTCGTTGCGGAGGAATCGGGGGAGCCGGTCGCCTTGACGATCCTGGCCCGGACGGGGGAGGCGCAAGCCGAGTTTCGCATTGCGCTGCGGGCCGACAAGATCGGTTCGGGGTTGGGAAGGGCGCTTGCCTGCGAAACCCTGGCCATGGGCTTTGATACACTGGGACTGTCGCGCATCCATCTTATCGTGCGCAAGACGAATCCCCGGGCCATCCGGTTGTACGAGCGGCTGGGTTTTGTGGCGCGGGGGGAGTGCCGCAAAAGTTTCAACGGCAAGCCGGTGCGGTTCCTGGTTATGGATCTGCGGAAGAATGCATAGAGCCCCGTTATGACAGGCGACATATGGTCACGGATGAGACCCAAGCCGAGGGGCGGTCCGCGGCCTGGAGGGCCAGGAAAGGTCCTTGACGGATGGCGCCGGGCGGCGCCTTATGAGAGCGTTTGGGCGCGGCGCATCCGCCCGCCACGCCTATCGGACGCGCAAGGGCGATGTCAGAGTTCTGGGAAGGGAGGAGATGGGAATGGGGGTGGAGTTCGAATCGGCCGATAATCCGGGGGTCGTGGTGTGGCCGCCGCTGCTCTTTGCCGGCGTGGTGGGGGTGGTGCTGGCGCTCGATGGGTGGATGCCCTTGCCCCTACCCATGCTTTCCGGGTCTGTGGCCGGGGCTATCGGGACGGTCTTGCTCGCGGCAGGCGGCGGTCTCGACGCCGCAGGTCTGTGGACCATGAGGCGCGCCGGTACCCATGTGAGCCCCTCGCGCCCGGCGACCGCGCTTGTGGTCTCCGGGCCGTTTCGATTTTCGCGCAACCCGCTTTACGTGGGGATCTTCGTGCTGTTTATTGGTATGGCGTTCGCCAAAGACACCTTATGGGCCCTGATCGTGCTCGTGCCGCTTGCGCTCGTCGTGCATTACGGCGTGGTCCTGCGGGAAGAGCGCTATCTCGAGGCCAAGTTCGGCGAGGACTACCGGGCCTATTGCCGCGCGGTGCGCCGCTACCTGTGACGGAATGGCGGGCCTGCGGCGGGCGCGCGCCGCGCCTTCGGCTATTCGCCGGGGCCGTGGCTGCGAGACGCGCCTTCCCGAGTGATGTAATCCAGAAAGGCCCGCGCCACCGGGCTGATCTGTTTCGTGGATGGATAGATCACGTACCACTGGCGCCGTAGCGGGAAGCCGCGCACGTCGAGAACGGCGAAGGCGCCGGAGGCGGCGTCCAGAGTCAGCGTGTGTCCGGACAGGACCGCAAGACCCAAGCCGCCGGCCACGGCCTGCTTCACGGCTTCGTTACTCCCGAGCGTCATGCGGATTCTAAGGCGCACGCCGTACTTTTCAAAAAAACGCTCAGCGGCAAGCCGCGTCCCCGAGCCCGGTTCACGCATGATGAACGGTTCGCCAGCCAAGCGCTCGGGCGCGATGTCGCGCTGCGCGGCGAGCGGATGGTCGGCCGGCGCGAGCAGGACCAGCGGATTTTCCATGAATGGCTGCGCGACCACGCTCATGTGGTCGGGCGCCTGCCCCATAATGTAGAGATCGTCCAGGTTCTGCTTTAGGCGCTCGATGAGTTGATCGCGGTTCGCGACCTCCAGGGTCGCCTCTATCCCCGAATGAAGTTTGCAGAACGCCCCCAGGAAATGGGGCGCGAAATATTGCGCGGTGGTGATTATGGAGAGCCTCAGGCTGCCGCGTTCCAGGGCCTGGCCGGCGGCGAGATCCGCCGAGAGCTGCTCGATACGGTGGAAGACGTCCTGCGCCGCCGCGTAGACGAGCTGCCCGGTCTCAGTCAGATAGAGCCGTTTGCCGATCTGTTCGTGGAGGGGGGCCCCCACGGTTCCCGCCAACTGTTTGATCTGTATGGATAATGCGGGCGCCGTCATATGCAGCTCTTCGGCGGCGCGCGTCATGTTCAGGTGGCGCGCGAGCGACATGAAGATCTTCAGCTGGTGCAGCGTGACCCGGCGTAACGGCATAGATATATCAAGATTTAATATGCGGTCTAGTGACTTTCATTTAACTAAAACGTAGGTCGCTTGTAAAGCCCTTCTCCCCGACCGAGTCGGGCAGGGCCGCACCCGGCCGCCGGCCTCGGCGGATGGGCGTACGGGCGCGTCGCGTTGAGCATTATGTATTAGTAAAACATAACATTAAGTTTTTTTTACTTGGCCTTATGGCTCGGTCTTTGTACATTGGGCGCCCTATGCCGCTTTGCAGGTCGCACTGATCGTTACTTTTAGGAGGATCTATGGCTGGTAAATATGAAGCCGGCGTCAAGGAGTACCGCCAGACGTACTGGGCTCCTGACTACGTGCCTTTGGACTCGGATATTTTGGCGTGTTTCAAAATCGTGCCCCAGCCCGGCGTCGACCGGGAAGAGGCGGCGGCGGCCGTGGCGGCCGAGTCCTCCACGGGCACTTGGACGACGGTCTGGACCGACCTGCTGACCGATCTCGATTATTACAAGGGCCGCGCCTACCGGATCGAGGACGTCCCGGGCGACGATACCGCATTCTACGCCTTTGTCGCCTACCCGATCGACCTCTTCGAGGAGGGGTCGGTGGTGAACGTGTTCACTTCACTCGTGGGCAACGTGTTCGGGTTCAAGGCCGTGCGCGCCCTGCGTCTGGAGGACGTGCGCTTCCCCCTCCACTACGTCATGACTTGCAACGGCCCGCCGCACGGCATCCAGGTCGAGCGCGACAAGATGGACAAGTACGGCCGCCCGATGCTCGGCTGCACGATCAAGCCGAAGCTCGGCCTGTCGGCCAAGAATTACGGCCGCGCGGTCTACGAGGCCCTGCGCGGCGGTCTCGATTTCACCAAGGACGACGAGAACGTCAACTCCCAGCCGTTCATGCGCTGGCGCGACCGTTTCCTGTTCGTCGCCGAGGCCATTCACAACGCCGAGGCCCAGACCGGCGAGCGCAAGGGCCATTACCTGAACGTCACCGCGCCGTCTCCGGAGGAGATGTACGAGCGCGCCGAGTTCGCCAAGGAACTGCGCATGCCCATCATCATGCACGACTTCCTGACCGGCGGCTTCTGCGCCAACACCGGGCTTGCGCGCTGGTGCCGCAAGAACGGCCTCCTGCTGCACATCCACCGGGCCATGCACGCGGTCATCGACCGCAATCCGCACCACGGTATCCACTTCCGGGTGCTGACCAAGGCGCTGCGCCTGTCGGGCGGCGATCATCTCCATACCGGCACGGTGGTCGGCAAGCTCGAGGGCGACCGCGCGTCGACGCTCGGCTGGATCGATCTCTTGCGCGAATCCTATGTGCCGGAAGACCGCAGCCGCGGGATCTTCTTCGACCAGGACTGGGGTTCCATGCCGGGTGCCTTTGCGGTGGCCTCGGGCGGCATCCATGTCTGGCACATGCCGTCTTTGCTGGCCATTTTCGGCGACGACGCCGTGTTCCAGTTCGGCGGCGGTACTCTGGGCCATCCGTGGGGTAACGCGGCCGGCGCGGCGGCCAATCGCGTGGCCCTGGAGGCCTGTGTCGAGGCGCGCAACCGGGGTGTGGATGTCGAGAAGGAAGGCAAGGCCATATTGACGAACGCGGCGCGCCACTCGCCCGAGCTCAAGATCGCCCTGGAGACATGGAAGGAAATCAAGTTCGAGTTCGATACCGTCGACAAGCTCGACGTCCAGAACCGCTAATTTCCCAGATCAGACACGTTTACGAGTAAGGAGGTCGCCATGGCCGATGTGCAAGAGTACAAGCAAACCCGCCGGTACGAGACGTTTTCGTATCTTCCCCCGTTGTCCGCGGAGCAGGTTCGGGCGCAGATCCAGTACATCATCTCGCAGGGCTGGAACCCGGCGGTGGAACATATAGAGCCCAACCGGCCCTATACCTATTACTGGTACATGTGGAAGCTGCCGATGTTCGGGGAGCGCAATGCCGACGCGGTGCTGGCGGAGATCGAGGCCTGCCGACGGGAGTATCCGAATCATTCTATTCGCCTGATCGGGTACGACAACTACACCCAAAGCCAGGGGCTGTCGTTCGTGGTGCATCGGGGTTCCTAAGACGCGACGAGATCAACGGGCCGGGTTCGGGCAGCCGCCGGACCACGGGCCCTCTAGGGGGACACTATGTCTGATTTATCCTCATCCGGCCGCCTGAACGGCCGGGCCCTGGCGCAGGAGATGCGGCGCCGGCAGGCCCAGCAGAAGTCGCGCGGACCAGGAAAGGCGGTCGTCCGAACGCAACAGCCAAGGCCCGGAGCGACTGCGGCGCCCATGGCCGCGGCGCCCGGGGGGTCCGTTCAGGCGACGCAGGCGGCCAGGCCGCGCGGGCGCGAGGCGGCCTTGGCGCGGCGTGCCATGCGCTGCGCCGGCGCCCAATGCGGGTCCGACCCGACGGGGCGCGGGGCCAACGACACCGCGGCGACCCGCCCGGAACCGATATCCGCCGTGTCCGAGCCGATGGCGGTTTCCGAGTCGGCGGCCGCGTCCGAGTCGAAGCCGGCCGCATCCGTCGAGGAGGCCGTGCTTGATGCCGTGTGCGAGACCGTTGAGGTCAAGCCGGAGATGTTCGGATGGCGCGACAGCAGTGTGCGCAAGCTGTGCAAGGCGCGACGCCGGTCGCTCGCGCAGCGCGGGAAGGTTGCGATTCCTGTGCGCAACGGCCTGATCTCGGCAGCGGCTCGTCAGCGTTACCTGGAGACGGGTAGCGCACGGGAGTTTGCGCGGCGGCATCGTCAGGAACTCGCGGCCCATGGCCGCGGTTCGGCGGAGCCGGCCCGCCCGACCGGACGGCGGCGTAGGCCGGATGGCCCGCAGAAGGTCGAGGTCGGGACGACCTTGGCGGGGAGCGCCGTGACCGGGACCCAAGTGGACCGGACGCCGGCCATCACCGGTATCGAATCGGGGTCCTGCCGCACCATTACCGGCACCGAATATCTCGGCGTCGAGCACTACGCGCGGTTTTGCGACACGCGCCCGAAGGCGGGTCCGGCGAAGGTGCGCGTCGGCCGGACCGGCCGCGACGTGGGCGTGAGCGGGACCCACTTGGGCCAGTCGCCGGCCGTGACCGGCGACGAGGCGGGGACTTGCCGCGTCGTGACCGGGACCGAATATGTGGGCGGCGACGACTTCCAGGCGTCTTGCGGCGGCGCGCCGCCGGCGCGGCCGGCGAAGGTCGCAATGGGACAGACCGCGCGTCGCGCGTTGCCGGTGACCGGGAGCGACGAGGCGCGGGTCAACCGGGTGACGGGCGCCGAGCCGGGGGCGGCGGCCAAGATCACCGGGTCGCAGTATGCCGACGGCGGGGCCGCGCGCATGACCATCAACGGCGCGCCGAAGAAGGTCGCCTTGACCCATACCATCGGCGGGCGGGAGGTCTCGGGGACGGCGGTCGGTCCTACCGGGAAGATCACCGGGCTCGAGGCCGGTGCGTGTCGGGCACTGACCGGCACCGAGTATCTGAGTCAGGAAACTTTTACGTCGGTGTGTCGGACCCGGCCGGAGCCGACCGAGCCCGCCAAGGTCGAGGAGAGCTTTACGGACAAGCGCCAACGCATCACGGGCAACCTGGTGGACCGTTCGGAAAAGGTGACGGGCAACGAACCGGGGTCTTGTCAGCGCCTGACCGGCACCGGGTACAACGGCCCGCAGGTGTGCGGGGGCGCCGTCCCCAAGGTCCAGACCATGACCGGCCTGGGCGGAGCGGCGGTGACCGGGACGGGGATGGACAAGCTCCCAAAAACGTCGGGTGACGAGCGGGGAGGGTGCTGGCCCGTCACCGGAACGGCGTATTACGGGCGAGAGCACTACGCTCAATGCGCGAGCACCCCGCAGGCCGGGGCGCGCAAGGTCGGCCTGACGCGCACCGGCACGGGCCATCTCGTGAGCGGCCCGCTCCTGGGCGGCAACGAGGCGGTGACGGGCAACGAGGCGGGCGCGGAACTGGCGGTGAGCGGTACGCCTTACGCCGGGCGGGAAGAGCCGGCGGCAGCCGGCGGCCCGGCGGCGGGCGCGGGTCAATCCGCGTCCGGAGGGTGCGGCGGCGGGTGCGGTTGCAAGCAGCGATTCGAGGAGTTGGAAAGCCGTCTGCGCGCCCTGCAGGGCGGGATGGCGCCCCGGCCATCGGGGGACGTGTCGGCGAGCCATCGGTTCGTGGGGGCCAACGCCTCCCCGGCGCCGATGCCGCAGGAGCCGCCGGCTGGGGAATTCAGCATCGTGGCGCCGGCCCAGCAGGGGCGTTCGCGTATTACCGGCGCCACCGGCGACCACGCCGGGCGGATCACGGGGCCGATCAATCTGGCGCGCGGGCTTGTGACCGGGACACCGGAGTTCCGGGGCCGCGATGCGATGGTCCCGTTGCCCCAGGCGGGGCCGGAACCCGTCGCGGCCGCCGAGACGGCCCCGGCGCCGGGGGCTTGGCGGATCACGGGTGATGACTGGAGCCGCAGCGAGCGGGTGACCGGGACCGAGGGGCATTGGGCGCAGGGGCGCAATCCGACCCAAAGGGGCGTCGCGCGTACGTGCGTGATGTCGGCGGCCGGGAACCGGGAGCGGGCGCTTGCCGTGCCGGTGCCGGAGGGTAAGGTCACCGGCAGCAGCGGCAACTCGCGCAAGGGGTCCGTGGTGACCTACTCCGGCGGGGCGCGGGGATGAGACGGTGCGGGCCTATGGCAGCGGATCGGGATCGTGAGAGCGAGGGGCGGCCTCATGGATACGCGTAGATCTTTGGCATTGCGGCGTATGCGGGGCGGCCCCGAGGGCCGGCAGCCGCTGGCGTCCGCCGGCCCGCATAACCGGATGCGGCCGGGTTGGGTGCGCCCGGGGGCCGCCCGCGCGCAGGCCCTCGGTGTCACGCATCCGGCCTGCGCGACCCTGCCGGATCGCACGTGCCGGCACGCGCTCGTAGACCGCGCGGAAAACGCCCGGCTGTTCGAGTGCGAGCAGGGCATCAAGGGGCGGTTCGATGCCATCGTGCCGACCTTGCAGGAGATTGCGGCCTTGGGTCGGGGGGCGGAGTTCCCGGCCCGCGCGCAGGAGTGGGCGCGCGAGCGCCTGGGCTTCGAGCTGCCGGCGGCGGTGCTGGAGCGGGCCTGGGTGCGCGGTCCGGACATGGGGGCGCTGTATGCGCAGGCCGTGTTTTCGGCGCTGTCGGGGGCCGTGGCGCGGTTTTCGGATCGGATCCGCGCGGAGCTTGCGGCGGGTCAGGGCTGGGACGGGCTTATGGTCGATTGCGGTTTCCATGCCATGAACGTGTCGGCGTGCGCGGACGGGCGCTTGAAGGGCCTGTTTCCGTATATCTTGCGCATGCCGGCGTCGTCGCTGGTGCGCCGCAGCGCATTCGCGGGGGCGTTGTTCGACGTGGAGGAGGATGTCCGCCACTGGGAGCATACCGAGTTGCGCCGTTACCGGGAGGGCTTCCCGACGACGGCCGATGCGGGGACCCGTTACCTCAAGGTGGCGGTGTATCACGGCAGCTCGCTCGATCCTGCGCACCAGGGCTGCGCCGCGCACGGAAGCAACGAGCGGGCCGCGACCGAGGCGGCGCTGGAACGGCTGTATGAGTTTCGCCGGGCGATCGAGAACGCGTTTTGCTGCGGGGCGGGGACCGACATTCTGCTGATCGGGGTGGATACCGATACCGACGCGATACGCGTCCATGTGCCCGATGCCAACGGCGATATCAGCGCCTACCGGGCCATCGACAACGCCGAACTGTATCGGCAAACCTTGGGCCTGGATGCCGATCGGGCACGGCTTGCGGTGTACGAAGCGATACGGGCGGCTGCCGAGACCGAGGGGTGGGGCCAGGGCGAGGGAATGCCGCATGACGGCATGCGCCGGCTCATGGCGACCTTGCTCATCAACAACATGAGCCAGATCGAGTACGTCGCCGAATATCACGGCGGCTGGTACGGGGATATCGGCCATGGCGAGCGCTTCGTAAGCGTGGGCGACGGGTTTCCCGAGGTCCAGGTCCGCAATATCGCCTACTACGCGCGACTGGACACGGTCGAGGAAGGGGCGGCGGATCTCGATGTCGGGGTGAAGATCTTCCGGCACCTCAACGTCGAACGGGGTCTGCCCATCCCGGTGGCGTTGCATTACCACTTCGATGGACAGGTCCCGGGCAGCCGCAGGCGGGTGGAGAACAAGATCCGCCGCGTCGCCGACGGCATTCGCGGCCGCTATGCGCGCCTGGCGGAGGAGGGACATCTGTACCTGCACGGGAGCGTCCAGGATCTGCCGCCGGGCAGTGTTTTGGAGGAGGTCGCGCTGACATGAAGATCATGCGGGTGGAAAAGACCCTGGTGTCCACCAATCGCATCGGCGAGATGGGGCACAGGCCCCTGCTGGTCGTGCAGGAAAAGGAAGGCGGTCCGCGCTCGGTGGCGGTCGACGCGGTGGGGTGCATCCCCGGGGATTGGGTGATATGCGTGGGATCGTCGGCGGCCCGCGAGGCGGCCGGCAGCAAGGAGTATCCCTCGGATCTCACCATTATCGGGATCATCGACAACTGGAGCCCGGAGTGAGATGGAGATCATGCGCGTGGTCTCGGATCTGGTGGTGACGCGGCGCGGGCCCGGCTTGAAGCAGACGTCCTTGCGGGTCCTCGCAGACAGCGCCGGGCGGCTCAATGTGGCCACCGATCCGGTCGGGGCGCCGCCCGGGAAATGGGTTTTTACCGTGTCGGGATCGGCGGCGCGGTACGCGCAAGGGGATTTCGATGTCCACACCGACCTGACCATCGGGGGGATCATCGATTTTTGGGAGCCGTAAGGCGGGTTTTTGAATAGGGTCCGTATGGAGGGATGGAAATGGCAGATGTGACGGGTATTGCATTGGGCATGATCGAGACGCGGGGCCTGGTCCCGGCGATCGAGGCCGCCGACGCGATGAGCAAGGCGGCGGAGGTGCGTCTGATCGGCCGCCAGTTCGTGGGCGGCGGTTATGTGACGGTGCTGGTGCGCGGCGAGACCGGCGCGGTGAATGCCGCGGTACGGGCCGGCGCTGACGCCTGCGAGCGGGTGGGGGACGGCCTGGTGGCGGCCCACATCATCGCCCGCGTCCACTCCGAGGTGGAGAACATCCTGCCCAAGGCCCCGAGCGCCTAGGGGTCCCGGGGGAGGGACGGGCCGGAGGTCTTGGGGGGCGCGTGAGGTGTCCAGGGCCCCTGACGGGGCAGGGTATCGGCTGGTATCGATGTATCGGGACGTTCAAGGAGAAAACGAATGGCACTGACGGGTATTGCATTGGGCATGATCGAGACGCGGGGCCTGGTCCCGGCGATCGAGGCCGCCGACGCCATGACCAAGGCGGCGGAGGTGCGTCTGATCGGCCGCCAGTTCGTGGGCGGCGGTTATGTGACGGTGCTGGTGCGCGGCGAGACCGGCGCGGTGAATGCCGCGGTGCGGGCCGGCGCCGATGCCTGCGAGCGGGTGGGGGACGGCCTGGTGGCGGCCCACATCATCGCCCGCGTCCACTCCGAGGTGGAGAACATCCTGCCCACCCGCGCCGATGGCAACGGCGGCGGGCGGGATGGGGACGTCACGGGCAACCTGAGCTGAGCGCGCGGGCGCCATGCAACCGCATCCGCGCATCATCGGCTTCCTGGGCCAGGCCCTGAATCACGAATACTGCGCCATACAGCAGTATCTGACGCAGGCGAGCTTGTGTACGCTATGGGGGCTCGGGGATTGGGCAGGGAGTTTCCGGCACGAGGCGCGCGAAGAGCTCGGGCATGCCGACCTGCTGAACCAGCGTCTATTGCGGATCGGGATGGCGCCAAGCGCCGGGACGTTGCGGCCGCCGCGGCCGGGGCGCGACTTAGACGAGATGTTGCGCCAGGATGCCGATCTCGAGCAGGCCGCGGTCGACTTGTATGCCGAGGCCGCGGCGTGTGCCGCGCGTCTGCGCGATCACGAGACGGCGGCGCTCTTTGACCGGCTGCGCGCCGACGAGGAGGAGCACCTGCGGCATCTAGAGGGGCTGCGCGCCGGGCTCGCGGGGCGGCGATGACCTTTAAGGGGGTATGCATGGACGAGGGTGAGGCGGGAGTTCCGGAGGGCTGGACGCAACAAAAGCGCCCGTTGGCGTGGAACAAGCGCTTTGACTTCGCCGACTACGCCAAGACGCGGGCCTTCCTCGATGGTTTGGCGGTGCTGTCCGAGGCCTGCGGCTACTATCCCGATCTCAATTTTGCCCGCACGCATGTGGTCGTGACCATCCAATTCGGGGGCGACGACGCGGATCCCCGGTTGCGCGATTTCGCGTACGGCGCCGACGCCTGTGCGCGCCGGTTGCTCGGGTGAGCTAGGTCATGGCGCCGCTGCGGATCGCTTTGTATAACGGCAAGGGCGGCTGCGGCAAGACCACCCTGGCGTGGAATCTGGCGATGGGGCTTGCGCGGCGCGCCCCCACGCTGCTGGTGGACGCCGATCCCCAGGGCAGCCTCGGGGATTGGGCCGATTGGGCCGGCAGCGAGGGCCGTTATTCGATCGCGTTCTGCGATTGGGCGGGATGGTGCGAGGGCGGCCAGCCGGACCACCGTTACCGGGTCACCGATTGCCCGCCGCGCCTGGACGGTGACGGGATCGAGGCGATCCTGGGGCAGGCCGACGTCGTGCTGTTGCCGGTCCTGCCGTCCCCGCTGGATCTTTGGGCGAGCCGGCGCAGCGCCGAGTTCCTGCAGGACTTGCAGGGCCGCCGGCCCGGCCTGCGGGGGTATTTCGTGCTGAATCAAGTGGAGGCGCGCAGCGCCTTGTCGCGGGCCTCGCAGTCGGCGATCGCGGCGATGGGCCTGCCGGTGTTGCCGGTGCGCGTCGCCCGGCGCGCCGTCTACCGCAGCGCGGCCGTGGATGGCGTGAGCGTCTATCATATGGGCCGGCACGCCGCAGCGGCCTGCGACGAGATCGAGCGGCTCATCGAGGAGATCGTGAAATGAGCAACCTGGAAGACAAACTGAGCGCCAGCATCCAGACTCAGCGGCGGCGTCCCGGGACGGGCAAGGCGGGCGAAGGCGATAAGCCCGTAACGGCGCCGCCGTCCGGCACCGGCAAGGGCGGCGCAGGGCGCGCCGAAGAGGGGGATCTGAACGCCGGCGGGGGCCGGGGGCCCAATCCGGCGCGCATTTGGCCCGACTGAATGTCCGGACGCGCGGTACGCGGATGGCGTCGGCGGGCGCCATGGAGGCCTATTACCGAAATCACGGGATGAAGGGGCATGGCGGTTCAGTTGGCGGATTATCCGGAGCTGCTCGAGGACCTTGGCGAACACGCCGCCGAGGTCCTCGAGGCCCATTGGCATGAGGCGGCGCGGGTCTTTAGCGCGCACGGCCTCGAGGCCTACCTCCAGGGCGCAGGCAGCCTGAAGGCCTTGGGTCGCGGCAGCGACCTGGTCGTGGCCTTCGTGGAGAGCGCGCCGCAGGTGGCCCGCGAGATCGGCGAGCAGGCCGTCTTCGAGATGCTCTCGACGGCCATCCGCATGTACTCGAAGACCAGCGCGCAGGTCCTGGCGCTGTTTTTGTCGACTGCCCCGGTCGTCGCTAGGCGGCTGGGCGAGATCGAACTGTTCCGGGGTTATCTGCTGCTCATCGACCAGCTCCTGGCCCAGGCCCCGCAGGGGGTGCGGCCTATGCTCGGCAAGATCGAGGTGCTGCTCGATCAGATGACGCTGGGCGGCCTGCGCCGCTGGGCCATGTGGGGGGTGTCGGCGTATCGCAACGATTTCGCGGCCCAGGCCGAGTTCTTCAGGCTGGCAAGCCCCCAGGCCCAGGCGGTCTTGCAACAGGAGCGGCGGGGTGTGCTGTTCATCGACATCCAGCGGCGCCTGGTCATGTATCTGCGCGCCTTGTGGGGCCGGGATTTCTTTTTGCGCCCCACCTCTGGGGATTTCGAGACGCGTGAGGGTTACCGTCCGTACATCGAGGACTACTTCATCTACGTCCCCGATGCCTACGACGACTGGGAGAGCGGCCAGGGCGAACGGACCGGGGCCCTGGAGCTGTTCCGGGCGGCGGCGGCCCATGCCAGCGCCCATGTGGTGTTTTCGCACTTCGATGCGCGTTTCGAGCTCGCGTCGCCTTCCCAGAGGCTGTGGATCGGGCTGCTCGAGGACGCCTGGGTGGAGCGGCGCGCGGTCGGCGCCTTCCCGGGGTTGTACCCCTTGTGGCGGAGGCTCGCGACGGTGGCGGCGACCGTCCAGCAGGCCGCAAGCCCCGATCTCGCCGCCATCCTCGATCGCTGTGCCCTGGCCCTGCTCGATCCGGACTACCGGGACGACCATCCCTTGGTGGCCCAGGCGCGCGAGGCCTTCGCCCGTCTCCCCCTAGACGATGGCGATCGCTACACGGCGATGCAGGAGTCGGCCGGGCAGTTGGCGGCCCAGGCGCAGGAGACGGGTCTGGCCTTCGTTCCGAGCGCCGAGACGAGCGCCATTGCGTATCGCGACGATAACCGGTATCTCTGGACCCCTCCGCGGTCGGACAGCCTCGGGGACCCTTTGGCCGGCGGTCATCCCCAGGTGCGCAAATACGTGAGCCTGATGGAAATGATCAACGCGGTCGACGTCGAGAACGCCGGCGACGATGCCGAGGAGGTCTGGATCCTCTCGACGGAGTTTTACGACGACGACGGCACGACCTTCAACGAGCGCGAGGGGAAGGTCCCGATCTCCCAGCCGATGACCTATCCGGAATGGGATTATCAGACGCAGCTCGAGCGGCCTCTTTGGGTGACCCTCTACGAGAAGCGGCCGAAGGCGGGCGACCCGGAGGTGATCAACGGGTTCCTGGAGCAGCAAAAGCCGCTCGTCCAGCGCCTAAAGAAACTGATCGAGGCCGTACAGCCCCAGGGCGTGATCCGCGAGCGCAAGGTCGAAGACGGCGACGAGATCGACCTCAACGCCGCGGTGCTCGCCCTGAGCGATATCCGCATGGGCCGGCAGCCGGATCCCCGAATCGGCATCCGCACGAGGCTTCATATCCGCGACCTGTCGGTGATGCTTCTGATCGACCTGTCGGAGTCGACCAATGACACCTTACGCTCGCGTGCCGAGGGGGACGTCACCGTCTTGCAGCTCGCCCGCGAGGCCGCGGCGCTGCTTGCCCAGGCCCTGGAGCGCATCGGGGATCCGTTCATGCTCTGCGGTTTCGATTCCAATGGGCGCCACGACGTGGAATTCTATCGCTTCAAGGAATTCGACGGCCCGTACGACGACAAGGTGAAGGCGCGGCTCGCCGGCATGACCGGGCAGCTCTCGACCCGGATGGGGGCCGCGCTGCGGCACGCCGGGACGCTTATGGACCGGCGCGCGAGCCAAAAGAAGCTCGTCATCCTGCTGACCGACGGCGAGCCGGCCGACAACGACGTGCGCGATCCCCAATATCTGCGGTTCGACGCCAAGAAGGCGGTTGAGGAGTTGGCGCGCAAGGGGATCCGGACCTTCTGTCTGTCCCTGGACCCGTATGCCGACGAGTACGTCTCGCGTATCTTCGGGGTCCGGAATTACCTGGTTTTGGATCATGTGGACAGACTGCCGGAGAAGCTCCCGCAGCTCTACATCGCCATGACGAAATAGCGGATAGGGGGAGCGACGGCATGATCTTGGGGTCTTTGGGGGTTTGGGTGCCGGTCTTACCGGCGGCCTCGGCGCTGGTAATCCTGGCGTTCTTGCGCCGGGCCCGGCGGCCGGCGGCGCGGGTGAGCGTTGCGACCCTGGTCCTGACGCTCGCCCTCGCTTTGGCGCTGCTCGTCCGTTATCTCATGGAAGGCGGCGTCGCGGCCGTGGATTCGGGGGGGATCTTCGGGAGTCTTTGGCTCGATCCCTTGAGTCTCGTGCTCTGGGCCTTCGTGTCGGGCATCAGTCTCATCGTGCACATCTATTCCGTGCGCTACATGGCCGAGGAGCCGGGCTATGCGCGGTTTTTCGCGCTCCTCGACCTCATGACCGCGGTGATCCTGGTCATGGTCTCGGCCGCCAATCTGTTGACCCTGCTTGCGGCCTGGTTTTTGGTCGGCGTTCTCTTGTACTTCCTTCTGGGCCACGACCACAGGCGGCCGGCGGCCGGACGGTACGCGTTCTGGACCCAAATCACCTATCGCTTCGGCGACCTGCCTCTCTGGTTCGCGGCCCTGATCCTGGTCCACTATTACCACAGCACGTCGCTGCCGGTGATCTTTGCGCGCATTCAGCACGGGCCTCCCGCGCTGCTCTGGGGTCTGCCGGTCACCGAGCTTGCCGGATTCCTGCTGGCACTGGCGGCCTTCGCCCGCTCGGCGCAGTTTCCTCTGCATGTGTGGCTTCCCTACACCATGGACGGCCCGACCCCGGTCTCGGCGCTGATGCACGCGGGCATCGTCAATGCCGGCGGCTTCCTCTTCAACCGCTTCGCGCCGTTGTTCGTGCACGCCGGCTGGGTCCTGCACTGGGCGTTCGGGGTCGGGCTTACGACCGCGCTGATCGGTTCGGGATTGATGCTCATGCAAAACGACATCAAGCGCTCGCTCGGTTACTCGACCATGGGGCAGATGGGCTTTATGGTCATGGAGTGCGGCCTGGGCGCCTTTTCGCTCGCGGTCTTTCATCTCATCGCCCATGGCTTCTTCAAGGCCTCGCTCTTTCTCGGGTCGGGCGATGTCATAGGCGACGCCCGCGCGCACGACGGGGTGCCGCCCGATCCCATCTATACCTCGGTCGTGGAGCGGCGGCCGGCCAAGCCCTCGCGCCTGCCGTGTCTCGTGGCGGCGAGCCTGACCGTGGTGGTGCCGATCGTGGTCTTGAGCCTCTCGCATTTTTTCGTGGCCGAGCATCTCTTTTATGAACAAGGGGTCGTTGTGCTGCTGTTCTTCGGCTGGGTCACCGGCGCCCAGGCGCTGTTTGCCGCCCACAAGATGTCCCAGCAGGATCCCTGGCGGCTCATGATCGGCATCCTGGCCTCGTTCGTGGTCATCGTGATCGGCTATACGCTGATCAGCCATTATTTCGGGCGGTTTCTCTATCCGGACGAACACGAGAGTCTGATGCTCTATAGGGCGGCCAGTATCCACGAGCTGTCGTTCGATGCGCTCGTGCTGTTTCTGGCGGCGGTGTTCGTGGGCGGATGGACGCTCACCTTCTTTACGGACTCGTTCGAGCTGGGGCGCAATCTCGGCGGGGCTTGGCGCGGGGTGTATCTAGGGCTCTACGCCCTTTTGTCGCGCGAGCTGTATGTCGCCGACGTCTATGAACGCATAAGCCAGATCCTCCTGCAGTGGTCGCGCCGGCTCAACGTCTGGCTTGGGTGGTGCTGATATGAGCCTGTCGCTGTGCCTGCTTGCCGCCTCTGTGCTGCCGCTGTTTCCGTTGGGCTGGGTCTTCAACCGGCTCGTCGCGAGCCTCCCGGCCGGCATCGCGCAGGGGCTTGCGGCACTCATCCTTCCGCAGTTGGGGATCGCGCTCCTGGGCCTCGTCCCGCCATCCTCGACATGGCCGGTTTCCTGGCGGTACGGGGCGATGGCCTGGGCGACCGGCTCGGCACTGCTCTATGCGCTGCGCGCCTTGAGCGCCCGCGATCTCGGCATCTGGACGCGACTCATGCTGAGTTCCGGGCTCGGGGTGGTATGGCTGGGATGGTGCGCGGGGGCGCCGGCCGCGGTCTTGCGCGCGGTGGCGGTCGGCTGGAGCCTGCCGGGTGCCGTGGCGTTGTTTTTGGCCGGGGTTCTGGTGCGGCGCGTGGGCGGGGCCTACATCGGGCTTCAGGGCGGATTGGCCACCGTGATGCCGCGCATGACCGCAAGCCTGGTCCTCGCCGCCCTGGCGTTGACCGCGACGCCGGTGTTTCCGGCCTTCTTCGCGCTCTGGAGGGGGCTTGGATCGATCCCGCTCGCGTTTGTGCCGTTTTGGCTGCCGCTCATCTTTCTCTGGGGATGGGCCGCCGGACGGCTCTTTCAGGACCTGCTCTTTGGCGACTACCGCGGCGAGCGGGTGGCCGACATCGGGCGGCCGAGCGCTGCGCTGATCGGTCTTGTGCTGCTCGCCGCGGTGGTTCTGGGATTCCACAGGGGAGGGGTCACCCTATGACTCTCACTCTGGGCGATCGCCTCAAGGTGCGTTCCATGGTCTACGTGGCGAGCGAGCCGATACCCCGGTTCTGGCCTATGCGGACCTTCATCCACCACAACCCGCTCTACGGGCTCGAGCACCGGCCGTTCGTCGAGGCGGTCGCGGAAGGCAGCCGGTTGTTCCATGCCCGCGGTTATCTGGACCGCGGGCAATATCAGGAGTATCGGCGGGAGGGCCGGATCGATGATGCCCTCTTGCGGCGGCGGATTCGCGAGTTCCTCGCGGCGCGCGCCGGTCTTCCGTCGGAGCTCGATCTGGAGGCCTGGCTCTGGCATCTGGCAACGGCCTGCCGCCGGCCGAGGGTCGTGGAGGCGGGCGATTGGGTAAGCGGCGCGGGGATCGCGGCGGTCTGGCGGGGGCAGCCGGCGCCCCCGCCAGAGGGCGATCTGGACGCGGCGCTGCGCGCGGCCTTGGGCCGCCGTTGCGCCCCCGAATCGCCGGTGTACGCGCACGTGGACGCGCTCTTCGGCACTACCCTGGGCGCGACCTTGGACGATCTGCTGAGCAAGAGCTGCCTCGATTTCTTCGACGAGGGCCAGTCGGCCTGGCAGGCGCCGGGTCGTGAGGCGGGATTCTTCCGGGCCTGGAAGGCGATCGCGCGCCGCAATGCCCGCTTCCTCCTGCGCGGTTTGCACCTGCGCCAGGTCTTGGCCGAAGAGGAGACCGCCGAGGGCATGGTCGCCTACGTTTTGCGGCGGCTCGAGGTCCCGGAGGCGGTCTGGCAGGATTACATCACCCGCGAACTCACGCGTATGCACGGCTGGGCCGGGTTCATCCGTTATCGGATGGGCGCCAAGCATTATTATTGGGCCCAGCGTTATCCCGCCGATCTCGTCGATTTTCTGGCGGTCCGCATGGTGCTCGGGTTCGCGCTCCTCCAGGAGGGTCGCCGACATCACGGCACGCCGGCCTCGGCGAGCGAGATCCTGGCCTTACTGGATGGGAAGCCCCGGCAGGCCTATCTGCGCCACGAACTCTACGGCGGCACGATCCTTCCGGCCTGGGCGCATAGGGTTGACAACGCCCTGGCGCGCGGCCGCCCGGAGGCGATCGCGCGGATCGCCTCGGCCTACGTCGCGGCCCGGACCGACTGGGAGAACCGGCGGACCGCAGAGGCGCTGCGCGCGCTCGCCCAGGCCGTGGGCGCAACCGAGGAGGCGGCGCTCGCCGATCTTGCCCCGGGGCAGACGGACGCCTTGCTGTCGGTGCTGCGGGATTGGGAGGATGGCGAGGGTCAGGTGTGGCTCGAGGCCATGGAATCCCGGTGCATCGACGAGCTCGTCGCCAAGATCCGGCCGCCCGCAAGCGGGGAGCCTGGGGCGAAGCGCCCGTTCGCGCAGGCCCTGTTTTGCATCGACGTGCGTTCCGAGCGCATGCGCCGGCATCTCGAGGCGTTGGGCGACTATCAAACCTTTGGGATCGCCGGGTTCTTCGGGATCCCGCTCGGCTACCTGGAGTTCGGCAAGGGCAGCGAGGCGCATCTGTGCCCCGCGGTGCAGACCCCGAAGAACCTCGTTCTCGAGATACCCGCCGGGCTTGATTTCGAGGAAGAGCCGCTCTACGACGCCCTCGAGCATGTCTTGCACGAGCTCAAGGCCTCGGTGCTTTCGCCGTTCGTGGCGGTCGAGGCCGTGGGTCTGCTCTTTAGCCTGGGCCTCGTCGGGCGCACGCTCGCCCCTCTGGGCTACCATCGTTGGCGCACGCGGCTGCATGCCGGCAAGCCGGTCACCCGCCTGCTGCTCGACAAACTGAGTCCCGAGCAGGCCGACTCCGTGATACGCGCGGTGCAGCGGGCGATGATCGTGCGCGCTCTGGCGCGCGAGCTGCGCATTCCGCGCGACCAGGTCACCGACGACGACGTCCGCAATCTGCGGGAGATCGCGCTCGGCAACGAGCCGGGGCCAAGTCGGCTTGCCCAGAGATTGGGTATGACGGAGGCCGCGGAACGCGAGTTCCTCGACAAGCTGCGCAGCGTTTATCGTATCGATCAAGGCGTGACGAGCCTGCAGATGGGGCGGCTCGGGCGCATCGGCTTTAGCGTCGAGGAACAGGTCCGGTATGTGACGCAGGCGCTGCTCTCGATCGGCGCGGACCGCAATTTCTCGCGCTTCGTGCTGCTGGTCGCGCATATGAGCCAGAGCGAGAACAACCCCTATGAGTCGGCGCTGGACTGCGGGGCGTGTGGGGGCGGCAAGGGTCTGCCGAACGCCCGGGCGCTCGCTGGTATGGCCAACAAGCCGGAGGTGCGCCGGCGCCTGCGCGAGCGCGGCATCGTGATCCCCGAGGACACGTGGTTCCTGCCGGCTATCCACAACACCACCACGGACGTGATTGAGCTGCACGATCTCGATCTTCTCCCGGCGCGGCACCTGCTCTATCTGGAACGGCTGCGCAGCGGGCTCAGTGCCGCCGGGCGGTGTTGCGCGGCGGAACGGATGCCGCTTCTGGGCGCCGCGCCGCGATTGGCGGCCGATCCGTTCGCGGCTGCGGCGCTTGCCCAGCGCCAGGCCCACGACTGGTCGCAGGTGCGGCCGGAATGGGGGCTTGCGCGCAACGCCTACGCCATCGTCGCCCGGCGCGCCCTCACCGAAGGGGTCGACCTGCAGGGCCGGGCCTTCTTGCAGTCCTACGACTACCGCCTGGATCCCAAGGGCCGCCTGCTGGAGAACATCCTTACGGGTCCGCTGGTGGTCGGTGAGTGGATCAACCTGGAGCACTATTTCTCGGTGGTCGATACCGAGAGCTACGGCAGCGGCAGCAAGGTCTACCACAACGTGGCCGGACGCTTTGCGGTGATGACCGGCAATCAGAGCGATCTGCGTACCGGTCTGCCGGCCCAGACCGTTCTCAAGGACGGCCGGCCGTATCACGAACCGGTGCGGCTCATCGCCTTGGTTGAGGCGCCCCTGGAGTTCGCCCGGCGCACGGTCGGGCGTATCGCCAAGGTCCAGGCCTTGATCGGTGGCGGCTGGGTACGGCTTTTGGTCCTGGATCCCGAAGACGATTATCGCGTGCACGTCCTGGAAGACGGCGGCTTTCGCGTCCATCCGCGCTCGGGGCGCGGCGGGCACGCGCCATCCAAGAACCCCGTCCTGGAGGCCTCCTCATGAAATCCCTGAACCTCAGTCCCTTGAAGAAACTCGAGATCATTCTCGAGGGCGTCCACAAGGACTTCGCGACCGATCTGCTCGATCGTGCGGGCCTGAAGGGCTACACCATCGTCGGCAATCTCTCGGGCAAGGGCAGCCACGGGATGTACGAAGGCCACGTCATGTTCAACGAAGACGACGCCCTCATCATGATCATCGCCGCCGTCGGCGAGGAACTGGTCGCGCCCATCCTCGAGGGGTTCGCTCCGTTCTTCGAACGTCACACGGGGGTGGTTTTCGTCTCGGATATCCAAGTCAGCCGCCTGGTGAAGTTCAAGAGCTGACGGCGCCCTGTCTTCGACTCAATTGCGAGGTCTCTATGTCCGATCTGGAAAAGCAATATCGCATCGAAAAGGAACCCTACTACAAGGAGGTCGCGGGGGAGATCGCCCTGTTCGAGGCCGCCTACGGCGCGCGCCTACCGATGATGGTCAAGGGTCCCACGGGCTGCGGCAAGTCGCGCTTCATCGAGTACATGGCCTGGCGTCTCAAGCGCCCGCTGATCAGCGTCGCCTGCAACGAGGACATGACCGCATCGGATCTGGTGGGGCGGTTCTTGCTCGACAAGGACGGCACCAAGTGGCAGGACGGGCCGCTCACCACCGCCGCGCGCATCGGCGCGATCTGCTATCTGGACGAGGTGGTCGAGGCGCGCCAGGACACCACGGTGGTCATCCACCCGTTGACCGACCACAGGCGCAGTCTGCCGTTGGACAAAAAGGGCGAGCTGATCCATGCGCACCCCGATTTCCAGCTGGTGATTTCGTATAACCCCGGTTACCAGTCGGCCATGAAGGACCTAAAGCAGTCCACCAAGCAACGCTTCGGGGCCCTGGACTTCAACTACCCCGATCGTGAGATCGAGATCGAGATCGTCTCCCACGAGTCCGGGGTCTCCGCCGATGTGGCGGGTAAGCTCGTGTCGGTCGCCGAACGATCGCGCAATCTGAAAGGCCACGGCCTAGACGAGGGCCTCTCCACGCGCATGCTGATCTACGCCGGATCCTTGATGAAAAAGGGCGTCGACGCGATCGCCGCCTGCAGCGTCGCCTTGGTGCGGCCGATGACCGACGACCCGGACATGCGCGACGCCCTGGACGCGGCCGTGGGGACGTTCTTCTGACGCGGCCCAAGCGGCGCGCGACCACCCGCGGGGCCCGCGCGTCCGGCACCCCGGGGGCGGTTTTCCGGGAAGCGGCGCCGGCTGGGGGCGTCGCCCCGGGTGTGGGTCCGCCGCGAAGGCCGGTCCTTGGGGCAATATTATGATTTTTGTGGTTGATCGATGATTCAGCTTCGCACCTACGTCTATATCGATTCGCTCCAGCCGCAGCTTGCGGCCTACATCGGGAGCGTCTCCCAGGGCTTTCTGCCGGTGCCGGGCGATGCCGCGCTGTGGGTCGAGGTCTCGCCGGGGATGGCGGTCCATAGGCTCACCGATATCGCCTTGAAGGCCACGAGGGTGCATCTCTCGCAGCTCGTCATCGAGCGCGAGTTCGGGGCCATGGTCATCCACCACCGCGACCAGAGCGACGTCCGCGAGGCCGGGCAGGCGGTGTTGGCCCGGCTGGGGGCCGGGCAAGAGGACCGCAGGGCCTGCCGGATCACCTGGAGGGAGGTCATCCGCGGCATGATGCCCGACCATACCGTGCTCATCAATCGGCAAAACCGCCGCGGCTCGATGATCCTGCCCGAGCAGAGCATGTTTATCCTGGAGACCGAGCCTGCCGGATACATCATCTATGCCGCCAATCAGGCGGAAAAGGCCGCCCACATCACCTTGGTGGACGTGCGCGCGGTGGGCGCCTATGGGCGCATGATCATCGCCGGGCGCGAGGCGGACGTCGATGAGGCGGCCGCGGCTGCGATTCACGCCGTGCAGAACCCGTCCTGGACCTGAGGCATGGATCGTCACGAACTGCAGAACGCGCTCTGCCGTTACCGCGGCCGCTTTCCGGAGGAGGGGGCCTATGCGCGGCGGGCCTGCCGCCTGCTGAGGGAGTCGCCCCGGTGTTTTTCCCGGGACTCCGAGGGCCTGCATGTCACCGCCTCCACCTGGGTGTTGAACCCGCGCGGCGACGCCACCTTGCTCATGCTGCACCGAAAGCTCGGGCAGTGGTTTCAGCCGGGTGGGCACGCCGATGATGACGAGGACGTCGTTCGCGTGGCCCTCAAGGAATGCAGCGAGGAGACGGCCGTGGCGCTCGAGCGCATCCGGCTTCTGAGCCGCGAGATCTTCGATATCGATATCCACAGGATCCCGGCCACGCACTGGGAGCCGGAACACGAACACCTGGATATCCGGTTCATAGTCGAGATCGACGACACCCTGCCGCTTCTCGGAAACGACGAGTCCCACGAACTGCGCTGGGTGGCGCTGCGCGATGTGCCGCGCTACAACCGGGGACGCTCCATCCACCGGCTGATCGTCAAGAGCCGGGCATGGAGCCGGCCCGTAAGGCCCTAGCCGGCGGATCAGGCGCGCCAGCGCCGTCTGGTAGGCAGCCGGGTCCGGGTGCCCGGCGCGGCCGAGCGTCCCGTGAGGTATTGCGGTTAGAATGGGTGCCGAGCAGGCCGCGGGACGGCCGATGTCGGGCGCGGCGGGGGGCTGAGAGGCACGGAGGAGGTATCTTATGGCGACGCAAGGCGCGAGCGCAGTCCGGCAGTCGCGGAAGATCGAACAATCGGTTGAGGGCCAGGTGACGACAGATGGCGCCGGGGTCCGGCTGACGCGGCTTCTTACACAGAGGCTTCAGAGGCGCCTCGATCCCTTTTTGATGCTCGACCTTTTCGGTAGCGACCGGGCCGACGACTATTTGGCGGGCTTTCCCGACCATCCACACCGCGGTTTCGAGACCATAACCTATATGCTCGAGGGCCGCATGCGCCACAAGGACAATGCCGGCCACGAGGGCCTGCTCGAGACCGGCGGCATGCAGTGGATGGTGGCGGGAAGGGGCGTGGTGCATTCGGAGATGCCCGAACAGAAGGCTGGGCGCATGGCCGGTTTCCAGTTATGGCTGAACCTGCCGTCGCGCGACAAGATGACGGCGCCCTGGTACCGCGACTTCGCCGCGCCGGATCTCCCGCGGGTCGACAGCGACGGTGCGGCCGCGGTGGTCCTCGCCGGTAGCTCCCATGGTGTGGCGGGCGCAATAAAGCGTCCGGTGACCGAGCCGCTCATTCTGGATCTGCGGATCCCCGCGGGCGGGCAGTGGCAGGAGCCGCTTCCCGCCGGCTATCATGCGTTTGCCGTGCTCTATGCCGGGCGGGCGGCCGTCGGCAAAGACGCGCTCGAGGTCGGGAGACTTGCGGTGCTCGATCATGACCCGTCGGCAGACGGCGTGATCGTCACGGCGCAGGAGCCGGCGCGCATCTTCCTTGTGGCGGGCCGGCCTCTGGGCGAGCCTATCGTGCAATACGGCCCCTTCGTGATGAATACCCGCGAGGAGATCGAGGCGACGGTGCGGGACTTGCGCGAGGGGCGGTTCGGCTGACGGCGCCCCCAATCCGAAAAGAAGGCGGCCGGGCGGCCCCATCCTTTCGGCGTTCTCGGGGCTTGGGGGCTTTTTCGGCGGGAGGCGACGGGGACCACGGCCCGGCGTGATGTGCTGGAAAGGGGGCCTTCTTCAGGCGACGGATGCCGCCCGGCGGCAAGGCCCGCATCCATCCCGCGGCCGGTGCCGGCACCGCGCGGGAGGGGCGGAGTTTTTTTGGAGTAAGGTCCTTGCCGTCTGCTAAAAAGGTTTTATACTGCGCGGGTCGCATGGGCCGTTAGCTCAGTTGGTAGAGCAGCTGACTCTTAATCAGGTGGTCCCAGGTTCGAGCCCTGGACGGCCCACCAATAAAAGCACGGACTTCTCTCCGCCCCTCCTTCTAGTCATTAAGTTGCCCCGAAGTTGCCCCGAACGGAATACGTTTTCCCGTAGCCTTTCAAGGCGTTGTGAGAGCATCGGTGTTCCGCGCCCTGCCTACATGGCGAGGGTATCGATCAGATCCATCGCGCGCCGCTGGAGCGGGTTCGATTGGGTGGTCACGGTAAAGGTCGGGGCATCGGCTTCAGCGGAGGTGCGGCAGGTGTTGCGCACGATCGTGGCGAGCTCTGTGAGGAGTGTCGGGAAGCTGTGGATGGGCGTGCCGTCTGCGTGGCATCGCCGCGCGACCTTCGCTTTGGCCGCAGCCGAGCGTTCGGCCGGCGCCACCGGGTCGCGGGCGGCCTTGGCCGCCTGGTCCTCGTCGGCAAAGAGCAGTTCGCGCCAAGCCTCCTTCAGGTGCCACTCGACATAGTAGGCGAGCATACAGAGAAAGATATGGGCGCGGACTCTGTCGCTCAAGCGATGGTGGATGGGCCGGACCTTGAGGTCCACGGTCTTTAGGGAGCGAAACGCCCGCTCGACCTGCGAGAGCGATTTGTAATGGCGCACGCAGCTTTCCGCATCGAGGGGGCGACCCGCGATTGGGCACGACATCGATATGCATGGCTGCGTTATGCACATCGTTCGCCAATATACAAGCATTGCACACAACATTACATGGCTACATTCTCCTCGGCAAAATCGGGGCGCCAAACTCCTTACCACTTCCCTTTGTTCAGGTCTTACCAACGAGAGAAGGGAAAGTCCGGAGAACTTCGGGATAAAACCCCAACCAAATTAAAAATCGGGGCCGCGCCGTCCAGCTGCAAGTGAAATCGAATGCACAACTTAAACTCAATGCATTATTGTCGTGACACAGGGGTCCGCTTTATCTTGCGTGGCTGCCGCTTGTCATGGCAAGCATTGTGCCCCACAATACTCAATAGTAATCAGCGATAGTTGGGCCGCGGTGGCAGCAGTGAATGACCGCAGGGCGCGCTTTCGCGCGGATGAAAGAGGCCAGCTGCTGAGGTTTGCCGCAGAAGATAAAGACACGACAACTGAAGCGGTAAAGGAGCATGGTATGACAACTGAAACACAACGAGCAGCGCGGGACCGTCTTATCGAGGATTTTAAACAGGTGATCGGCGACGCCGAGGAACTTCTTAAGATCACCGCCAATGAAACCGGCGGCAAGATCGGCGCAGTGCGGGCGCGCGCTGAGGAAAATCTGCGGGAGGTGCGGCGCAAGCTTGAGGCGATGGAAAGCGACCTCATAAGCCAGACTCGGGCAGCGGCCTCGGCGGCCGATCAGTTTGTTCGCCAAAACCCTTGGCAGGCCATTGCCGTCGCGGCGGCTGCCGGATTGTTACTCGGCATGCTAAGGGGCCGGCGTTAGGCACGTGGCACACGACAATAGCGGGACGGCATCGACGCCCGGCCGCATTATGGGTTTCCTAGCCGGGGTGAAGCGGTTGCTTGCCGCGTTTGTCGAGGTACTACACACACGTCTAGAACTGTTGTCTACGGAACTGGAGGAGGAAGTTGCGTGGGCGTGGGAGCTTCTGGTTTATGGGGTCGTGTCGTTGTTGTTTCTTGGACTGGGACTGCTGGTGGTGACGTTATTTGCCGTCGTGGCATTCTGGAATACCCACCGTCTGGCTGTATTGGCCGCGTTTTCAGTCTTTTATTTGGCTATTAGTGTTATCGCGGCTTTGGTCGTGCGCCACAAGCTTAAGACTCGTCCGCGGTTTTTTTCCGCGACACTGTCGGAGCTGGGCAAAGACCGCGAACACCTGACCCGCTGAGCATGCGTACTCATAAGGCTGAGCTGCGGCAACGGCGGATGGATCTGGCGTTGCGCACGCAGACCCAGCGCCAAACGATAGCCGATACTGCGGCACAACTACAAACGCGGTTGCAATGGGTAGGGATCGGGCTTGTCGCGGCACGGATTCTGCGCGTGCGGCCAATGGCTATGGGCGGAGTATCACTGCTATGGCGCGCAGCCAGGAATAGGCCGCTGGCATGGGCAAGCGGGTTGATAGCCGTCTGGGGATTACTTACCATCATACGCCGCCGATAGCGGTTTAAGGCGGAGATATATTTCTTGTCCGTGTGTTCGCGAACAGGCCAGGGTCAATAAACATTTACCGGGCAGGGGTGTTATCGGGAGCTTTAGATAGCGCCCCTGCGCGTTGCACGTCGAATTGACAGAGACCTTCCCGGAACCCATGCGCTTCGTGTCCAAGGCCTTGCGCGAGGTGTATGGTACCGACGCGTGTACCCGCCAAGCGGGCCTGATCCCCCGGGCAGCGGCTACAACGCCACCAAGCCGGAAGCCAACTGCACATAACGGCCCTCGAGCAATGGGTGTAGGCGCAATTTGATCAGCGCACGATTGAACCGAACTCGACGCTCGGTGCCGCGATCCGTTACTCATCAGCACATATGTTAGAGACTATAGAGACCCATCATGGCACGTCTCCGGATGCTGAAAGAACGACTGCACAATCGCTGGATCAGGATGCGGATGTGGGCGCGCGTCCACAGCGCGAATGGGAGCTTCACCTACAGGGGACTTTTCATGGTCACGGTGTCGTAGACCCAGCGGATCTTTCTGGCATCGAGGTGCTTGAGGCGGCCCATCGCCTTTTCGAGCGCATTGCGCGAAGCCGCCTGAGCGGTAGGCGGCAAGCCAGATGAAGATACGGTTCGTGTAGAGCCCCATATCAGGCGCCACCGCCGTAGGTGCCTCGTCCGCATGTACCATTCTTCCCGCCTCGAAATGGATATTTTCGAGCTTGATATGCCTGATCTTACTTATCCCCTCACATTTAGCGATCATGTAATAATCATGTATAAACTACGTAGTGTTTAATATACACAACGATATTGGCTGGCGTTCACTCTGTTACTATGGATGCCAAACGCACCACGGGGCAATAACCTCTCGCCGAAGGCGATGTACGCCAAGCCGTCGTGGAACGTAAGTACTTGTCCTAGGTCTATTTATTACAATCTTTTAATGCCTCACTCGGTAATTTGAGCGGGGAGTCGCTAGGTCTGAACACAGTGACGCGCGTGGGGTAAGCCTGCTTTCGTCGCGATGTGCGGCGAAAGAAAGCCGAGTGCTTGCGTAAAACAGTGGGACGTGAAGATTTCGATGTGCAGGCTATCAGGGAGGCGGGCCCCTAGTCCATGGAATGGATGAGTGCGGAGTTCGCCTGCGTCGACCTGTCCGACAAACGCCTGGATCGCCGCTTGATAAAGACCGCGCAACAACTGGCCCAACCTCCTATTTTGATTCGGGCGCGCGCCGACATCGCCGGCCGCATGGCTAGTTGCAAGCTGGTGCCAGAAGACAGCAAGGGCTACGCTATCCCGCCGGTCGGTCTTCACCCGATCCCCGGGCTTTACGGGAATGAGCGAGGGGGCGACGACCACGCAGTTGTGACCCAGGTAGGTCAGCTGCCGGCGGATGCCATAGCCGCAGGGACCTGCCTCGTAGCAGGACGACAGCACTGCACCTGCCGGGCTCAACTTCTTCACGAGCCTTGCCACCGCCTCCGGGGTGTTGGCGATCTCCCCGTGAGCGGGGCTTGCGCTGACCGGCCACGGCCACCGCGATCGTGTCTTTGTGTGTATCCCGCCACGGGCTTCCTAAACTTCGTCATGACCTGCCCCCACTCATTTGTGGCTCCGAGTTGATGTGGGTTTGCTCGACCTCAAGCTTAATCCACGTCGTTTGAGGCCGGGCAGGTCCATACCTAATGTCTAGTATGCTCGAAGCGCTGTGGAGCATTCCTGTGCGCGGATCTGTGACGGTGCCTATTCCTGGCAACGGCAAACGCCAAGCCCGCACGGTAGCGGTCGAGCTGCGTGGCCCAGGTGACGATCAGGTCCCCGCTGCGGCGTGGAAAGGCTCAGGCCTGGGGCGGGACGGGACCTGTGGCCGTGACCCTCATGGGCGCAACCGAGTCCTCGCCACCGGCCGGGATCGAGGCGATCAGTTGGGTGTTGTTGATAAACCTCCCCGTCCCGGAGTTCGAGAGCGCGGCCGAGAGGGTGCACTGGAACGGCAAGCGCTGGGGCATCGAGACCTGGCACAAAGTGCTTAAATCCGGCTGTAAGGTCGAGGACTGCCTGCTCAAAGAGGCCTGCGCCTGAAACGCTATCTGACGCTTTTTAGCATCATCGGGGTGCGCCTGGTGCACGTGGCGGCCTTAACGCGCGCACAGCCCGGGACCCCCGCCACCGAGGTGTTCTCGACAGAGGAGATCGAAGCGTTGCATGTGCGCGGCAAAACGGTTCGCGCGGTGGGCAGGCTTGGCATGCGCTTGGCTGATCGCAACGCCCCCTGTGCGTGATCGCCGGCATTCGATATGATCGGGTCCGGTTCTTCACGGCAGAACGAGGCAGGTAGACATGAACGATCAGGATTCTGCGGGCGGGCTTGCCGGGCGTTTCATTGCGTTGCCCGAGACACGCCAACTCGATGTGTTGGCCGGGCTCCTTGAGCGGCGCGGGGCAAAGGTCCTGCGCTGTCCCCTGGTGGCAATACTCGATGCACCGGATCAAGGGCGGGTGACAGCGTGGCTGCATCGGTTCATCGAAGATGAGGCCCTGCACGACCTGATTGTGCTGACTGGCGAGGGCATGCGCCGCCTGATCGCGGCAAGCGACCGGGCGGGCCTGCGCGAGGCGTTCGCGCGGCGGCTTGGGCAGGTGCGCAAAATCACGCGCGGACCCAAGCCCGGGGGTGCCCTGCGCGATTTGGGGCTGGCAAGCGACGTAGTGGTTCAGTTGGCGACCACGGCGGGCGTGATCGCGGCGCTGGAGGGTTTGCAGTTTGATACCGGATACATCGCCCTGCAGCTCTACGGCGAGGAACCGAACTTGCCCCTGCAGAACTATTTGCGCGGTCGGGGATTGGAGCCTGTGGCGGTCTCGCCGTACATATACGCTGACAGCAGCGACGAGCGGCGCGTTCTGGATCTGATCGACCGCCTGGCTCAGGGTGAGATGGATGCGATTGCCTTCACGAGCCGGACTCAGATCCAACGGCTCTTTGGTGTGGCGCGTGCGCATGCGCGCGAAGCCGGGCTGCGAGAGGGTCTGGCAGGGAGCATCGTGGCTGCGGTGGGCCCAGTGGTCGCCAACTATCTTGCGGAAATGGGGGTGCGCGTCGATGTGATGCCCGACGAGCGGTTTTTCATGCGGCCGCTTGCCGACGCGCTGGCGGCGCGGATGCCGGCGCAAAAGGCTTAAGTGCGCGCCCGGGCGGCCCGCAAGCGCGTTCCCGGCGCCGACGATCCCGAGGGCGGGAGAAGCCCAAGACCAACGAAGTGCCGGTTCACGGCGAAATCGCCCAGGATCGCGACACAAGCGCAGCGGCGGCGACCATATCGCTTTGTTCCCCGCGCACGGTATTGGTTGGTCCGGCGGGCCTTTGGCGTTGTCCTGATGGGGGGCGTGATCGCGATCGAATAGAGCATATCATGGCATATCACCGGATAACGCCGAGATAATGTGGATCACCCATGGGCTCAGAAAAGAGCGACCATGTTCGGCAAGCCGATCATCCCCATGTGAATGGCGCATGCGGATCCGGCAAGATCCCGGCGTGTGCCGATGGTGAATGCGAGTCGCTTTTCCATGCGTCGCTGTGCACAGGCGATGGCCGATCCGGACATCTGCAGTTTGCCGACGGGGGAGGGATATTTCGGTTTCCGGGAACGACTTCCCGCGGGTCTGAAATCGCGGGGGTTGGGCCATTCCACGGCAGGCAATCTATCCAATTGCGTGTCGTTTGGAGCGCTACATATTCGCAGATTGCCCTATAGGGAATTCGAATTGCCTTGGGCGAGAGGCGGATACGGAATTTGGTACGGGCGGCGATGGGGTCTTGCGAACACAGAACGCCGGTTCTAATATCAATGTATGGTAAAGCACGAGGGGGTCACCGTTCGGCGCCAATGCCCCCATCGCGAGCGGATGCGCTACTGGACATTGCATCGCCCTAGCGGGGCGCATGGAATGCGCGGGTCTTGGCTCCGGTCGGGACGTGGGCACGGTCGCAATATTATCGCGAGGGCGCGGCTGATTAGGAATGTGATAGCCGCTGCGCGGTAGGGCCTCGTTTCCTACGGTTGGCGATTCGCGCTTGGCACTTGCTGGCTCATGCGTTGGTAGCGTTGATTCCGATGCATTACTGCTGCATTCAAGAGGGGGTGGGCGCTCGGTTTTTTAGCAAGCCGCGGGGCGCCTCATTTTTTTGACGTTATATAGAACGAACGTTCGTTCAAAAGGGAGACATCATGAAATCGCTGGCAATTGTGGTGCGCGATGATGGCTACGATAAGATCCTGACCCCGCTTGCGTTTGCTTATCTGCAGGCTGCGGAAGGCACCCAGGTGGACATGCTATTTGTGAACTGGGCGGTAAAGGCGCTTACCGAGGAAGGCGCTCGTGGGCTCAGGATCGACGGGCAGCACGCCGGGCAAGACGCATGGATTCGGAGGCAAGTAGCGAAGGCCGGGCTGCCGCCGGATATATACGATATTATTAAGGCCTTAAAGACTACCGGTCATGTGCATTTGTATGCCTGTAGTCTGGCATCGGCAATCTTCGGCGTCGATGAGGACAGCCTTATTCTCGAGGCCGAAGGCATCGTCGGCGCCTCGTGGTTTTTGAATGAGAAGGCCGCGAACGCCGAGCACAGCCAATACTTTTGAAAAGGGATTCATTATGGCGCCCATGAAGTCGAATAAGACGCTGGATACATCAGGAAAGTGTTGTCCAATGCCCATGGTCGAGACCAATCAAGCGATAAAGGGGATGAAGGGCGGCGAGGTTCTGGAGATAATCGCCACCGACCCGGCTACAAAAATGGACATCCCGTCCTGGTGTCGACGTACCGGTAACACTTTGATAGAGCACGAGGAGGATGATAAGACCCTGCGGTACTATGTCCGCAAGGTGGACCGGGCCCCCTAAACCCTGGTGAGGCGGCCTACAAGAAGATCCCGTCCAGTGGGCCACAGCAAAGGCAGGGAGCTATCCATCGGCAGCGGCGCATGGCATAGCGAAGAGTCGTTGCGAGGGTGGCGCTGTCAGGCCTGGGGTGGGGTGCCTCCCCAGCTCGACGGGATCGGGTCACGACCCGGGTGTTCGTCAAGGATGGGAAGATCGGTGCCCGAATCAGAGGGGCCCGTGACGTTGATCGCCACCGCCAAGGGCCGGAGTCGCATGGGTGGCCCACGAAATGCTCCGGCTCTGCCGGGGATTTGTTGTATGAGTCGTTATCGTACGGCGTTGCCAACGCAGGCTCGCCGTAGGATATCATTGCTCCTGTGTTCGGTAAGTTGCTTGCTGGGGGAATTGGCGGCGTCGCTTAGGGTTGTTGTGCGCAGGCCGCGGGCGCTCCACGATATAGGACGGGTTTTGTCGCGTTAAGGGATACCGTCAAGCCGCAGAGCGCCGCCAACCACTCTTGGAGTCGGTAGACCGCGCATTTAGGAGGGTTCTATGCGCCAGAACACCGTAAAGAAGGCCGCGAGGCGCGGAAAGGCAGTGGTGGCCAGCGGCGCCAGTAACGTCCCCGCAGATCTATCCATATGGTCCGGATACTCACACGGCCGTGATGCGTGCGCGCGATCGATAATGACAGTGGCGCTCCATCTGTTTGTTTCCAGGGGATACTTCAACACCACGATGCGCGATATCGGAGGTGAGGCTAATCTCAGCGCCGGTGCAATTTACTACCATTTTAAAAGCAAGGAAGATATAGCGAGATCATTGTTCGATGATCTGGTCGCCAGCATGGGCCGACACTTCAACGATATCGAGGCACGGTACAACACCGCACATGATAGGTGTCGTGCCGTCGTCGAACTACTATTCCAAATAGCCGAGGAGGAGCCGGAAGCCATGGAGTATATGCTCTATACTAAGCACCTGGAGTTTCTGGATGCCGGGATACCGGTATGCTCTTCAAAGCCATTTCGCCAGATGCGCGCCATGGTGCAAAAAGGCATGAAGAATGGCGAGGTGAGGCTCATGGATCCAACGGTCGCAGCCGCGGCGGTTTATGGGGGGCCGCTGAGAATGATTAGCATGCGCTTGGATGGGATCGTGGGAGTCAAATTGCCGACCTTGCTGGATGAGGTATGGGAATCGGCCTGGCGGTCGGTATCCGTGTAGCGAGGCCGAAGAGACGCGATTTTTGGGGATATCGTGAGACGGGTATCAATATCTCCGCTATCAATCGAAGCGCATGGCCGGGATCCCCACATACAGCGAGCGGAGTCCGAATCACGCGCAGGGACATGTCCAGGGGCGCTTTGCGTTGGCACCGACCTGAATGCGCTGCTCGTGAAGCGCCTTCGGGGATCCGGTATTGCGCGGGGGCGCGGCCAGCAGGCTTCACATAAACGCGGGGCGGGGTCTGAGCCGGCTGTCGCATCCCTCTCAGGAACCGGTTCGCGCACGGGCCATGCATCGGCCGTCGTGTCGGCGTTGTCGTGAAGGGCCCCTTGGTGTCGGGTTGCGCCGGGCTTGCGCGGCGGGTTCGCGATCCACATGCCGTGCGCGCCGAGAACAATACGGATCGAGCCTCACGGCACCCCCCGACGGTCGTAAGGGGAGGGGCCATGAATCCGGATCCCTTCCATTACGGGATTATTAGGCCATACGCCGGTATGGGCATCGGCTTCCCAAATAGCGGACCCCGCCCGAGTCGCCCCTTCCATAAAAAACGCCCCCGCCCACGGGCCTTCCATGCCTCTGGCGGGCGGACCGCGTAGCCAAGCGCCCTAGCGGCCCCGCGACCGTGACGACGGACGGCTCCTTGCGGTCGCCGACGCCCCTGGCGCTGCAGATGCGCGCAAACGATAAGGCCGGGTCCGCCCGAATGATGAACCCCGGATCCGCCATGCGCTGCCGCAGCTGCGCCGCTGGCCCGCGAGGGTCGAGTATGCGTTAGTCGTATCCGAAATATAACGTGTTGTTAAGGAGGTCACTGAGCCCCTTATAGTCCGCACGATTGGCGGCAACGAACGGCTTGGAGACGAATATCGCGCGCAGCGTGCGTGTTACGGCGCGGCCCGCCGGCGACAGCAGGGCTTGGCGCATCCGTGCCTGGACGGCCTGCGGGATGTGCGGACTGGCGGAGATTGCTTGGTTCGGATAGGGCCGGAACCGATACATGATGTGGGCCGTATGGACGCCATGCTCCAGCTTCCGCAGATTGGGGACCGGCAACACCGCAGCCGCACACTGATGCGCCATGAGGTCCCTATAGGCAACGAGCCAGCCGTGGATGATGACCAGGGCGGGCTGTTCGACCGGATTGGGAAATTTGTGCAGGAGGATCAGCGTCCCGAGATAGGGAGGGGAGTTGGCGCAAACGGGGCGACCTATCAGCTGATGTATCCTCTCGAAATGCTCTCCGGCGCGCTCGACCAGCGCGAAGATCAAGGGTGCGGGAAACCGCACCAACGGTATGTAGCCCAAATGATGATCCCGCCATCCTGTGAAATGGGGACCGTCGAAGACCAGATCGTACTTTCCGAGCGTCATTTCCCGACTGTAGTTAAGCCAGGAGCCGGGATACTGGTACCTGACCGGGTGCCCGCTCACCGATGCCAGAAAGCGTGCTATGGGCGCGAAGACCGCCGTTTGCGCCTGCTTGCTCCCACGAGGTGGCGCACTAAGAACCCACGCATGGACCTCCGCAGGGGCATCGGTTCTGCTCGCGAACGCAGAGGTTGCGCCAGCCAGGGCGACGCCCGGCAGGGCCAAAACCAACACCATAATTCCCAACCACCGCATTGTAGATCCTCCCTGTCCTTTACCACGGTCGCCCTGCCAATGGGGTGGCCGGGCGTTCCTCGCCGGAAACGTCACGACTTCAATGTGCGCCCGGCAATAACTGTATAGGGCATCCATCGGCATAAGGCATGGCCGAATTCGACGGGCGTGTGAAATTCATGGACGATCGGTAGCGGGCCCGGACAATTAAATAAGAGTTCCAATGTGGTACGTATATAAGTAATGCATTCTGGACATTTGTATGGGTTCCGCATAATTCGGCGGTTGGATAAATAGCCATTACTGGGAAGGCCGTCAGACATAAGTGGGGCCATGGTGGTGGTTCTATGAGGAAAGCGTCTACGTTCGTGCGCAATTTAAGACGTACAGAATAGGAACGACCAAAATGCTTGCGAAAACAATGCAATGGAAGGCATTGTTCTAGAATACCGCGATCCCAGAAAAGAGCCGGAATGGATCTTGACAGTCGGTAGAAGTTTGATATAGTCAAAAAACCGAACGCTCGTTCGATATTGGGGTATTGGATTCTATATAATCAATGATTAGTCAGCGGTGTTGCTAAGAAATCGCAAAATAGGCCTTTTCTAGGGAAAAGAGGGGGGGGGATGCGATGTATAAGAACATTAGAATACTGCTGGCCGTTCTGAGTGCGGCATTGTTGTGGGGATGCGGCAAGGGTTCGGCAAGCCCCTCTTCCCAGAGGATCCTGGAGTTTCCGAATATTCCCAATATTCCACAGAATCCGCATTTGTCGTTCGGTGGCTATTTCAAGCATCACCAGCCCGTTAAGATCCTGTTTGCCATAGGACAGCCCGGCGGGCAGGTCACCGAATCCCTGGTTAACGGGGCGCTGGTCCTACGGTATCTGGCGGCTCGTGGATATCGATACAAGATCCATTACGTGTTTTACAGCAAGGGCGTGCTGGTGGCAGACGAATTCAATCAGCGTTATAGCGCGGGTTGGGGCCCCTTGCTGAACGCCCTCCACAAGCAGGGGGTAACGTTTTCGGTGTGCCATAACGCCATGGCACTCCTTCACGTAAAGTCCAACGAGCTATATCCGTACATTCGGCCGATTCCGGCGGGAATATTGGAGATCGTGAAGTATGAAGAGCGGGGGTATGCGCCGATATTTAACCCGAATTCGGTAACCGGGCAAAACTTTTTGCACGTGAAGTAGAGGAGCATCTCGTTGAAGCGCCTCCAGGGGAGCAGGTAAGCCCCAAGAAATGGCGCGAGGCATCTGGGGAGTACCGCGTCCGGAGCGGAACGGCTCGGCGTCGCGGAGCGGGAAGCCGGATCGCTTCTACCCCGGTGAGGGGCCGCGTTATGCCGTTCCGGAGCACTTCAGGAATATAGAGGGGAGGGTATCATGGGATTTCTAAAGGGACCAAAAAGAGGCCTGGCGGGAGTCTCGGCTATTCCGAGCGGGGCTCTCGCAGTCATTCTGCTGATAGTCTTTGCGCTGCAGCCGCTGCCAGCGATTGCCGGCACTCAGATGCCGCTGACGCGGAGTCGGGATGGGCACTCGTTGGCTTATTATAAGCATCGGACCTTCAAGGCAGTGTTTGAGGTGCCCGGTAACCCAAAGATGTGGCCGGCCGTGATCCTTGTGTTGACACACAATATTGCGAGTCTAATCGGGCACGGTATTCGGACGAAAATCATCCTCGTCGCCCCTGGCCCGACGATACACTTCTTTATGCCGAAGTACGATGCGGCCAATTATAAAAAGCTGGCGGTGTTACGGCGCTACGGGGTTCGAATGCTCGCGTGTCACGCCGCCCTTGTGGCGTTCAACGTCAGCAAAAAGCAGCTGTTCCCATTTGTAGGGGTCGCCTACCCGAACGGCGTCACCTACTTGCTCAAAAAACAGGCGCAGGGGTACCCCTACTACGTGTGGCCGTAGGGACCAGAAAGGCACCACCAGAGACATGGAACAGGGGAAGGGGCCGATGTAGGGGGCTCCGTATACTGCCGGGGGGTCGTTATGAGAAAAGTCAGTGTATTAGGCGCCGCTCTTTGGTTCTGTGTGTCGTTCGGTGCGGCGAGTGCCGATGCACACCTTACAGTGCGCATTTTCGCTTCGGATGCGGTGGCGCAGCCCATAAGGCAGATAGGCTACCTTTTCGAGCGGGCGCATCCCAATGTTAAGCTGGACTACGAATTCGCGGCATCAGGGGTTTTTGTGGGGGCCATCAGGCAGGGGGTCCCACCGGATATCTTCATATCATCGAGCAACAAGGAGATGAACAGGCTGATATCCCTCAGCTTCATTAATTTCCCGCAGACGATCGCCTACGACTATTTTGCGGCTGCGACGCGCTGCACAAACCCGGTCAATAGCCCGGGGTCGGTGCGGATCACCGAATCGAATCTGGTGCGCGAGATCGGATCTCCTAACGTCAAACTCGTTGTCGCGTCGCCGACGCTGAGCCCGGCGGGGCGGCATACCTTCCGGATGCTGGGAAGGATGGGCGCCGATGGCGCCGGTTCGTTTGCCGGCATCATGAGTCACTCCACGGAGGTCATTGGTCCGGACCGGGTGTTGGCGAAAGTGATGAGCGGCAAGGCGGATTTGGGGATCGTTTACGCTTCACAGATTGTGGCGGTCAAGAGAATGGGCGAGTGTCTGAACGCGATCCCCATCGCCAAGCGCTACAACCGGAAGGTGGAGTTGTCGGTTGCGCCCCTGAAGACGTCGCAGTTTCATTTTGTGGGTAGGACGAGAAGGCGCATCGATGCGGAATATGCGAGATTCCTGGTCTCAGAAAGGGCCCAGCGGATTTTTAAGGATTGGGGGTTGGTTCCGGTCAAGAACGAGCGGACCTTCTTTTCGCGTCTCTTCTAGACGATCGGTCGGGGCCGTCGGCGCGGGCACAGGTGCCGCGGAGACGAAGAGCCGATGCGCATGGCGTTTGCCGGGCGGGAGTCCACCTTCCAGGGCGCGTACGGACGGCGTTCTTCGCGCTGTCCGCGGCGGTTAAGGTGATGTTGGTACACGTTTGTTGAGACATGGGCGTGGGCGCAAACGTCCGAAGCGAGGGGATGGGGGGGTGGCGTAGCCGGGATGGGCTATCGGGGCTGCGCGGATCTTGGGGCCGGTGGGGCAGGCCGAAGGGCATCGAGAAGGGCGACGAGGGCGGGAACGTCCGGAGGCATGGAGGGGTGTCCAGGCGCGCCGGTGCTAGTGCCGTTCCCAGGGGGCTATGGATTGGCGTTACGAATGGTTTAAACGGAGAACAGGTCATATGACGAGCGATGTGATAAAGCGCCGCGAATTTCTGCGAGGGTCCGTGACGGCGGTTCTTGCTGCCGCAGCCGGCGTCGGTCTGTTGCGCGGGCCACGCGCTAATGCGGCGACGATTCGCAATGTAGCGGGCTGGCCGGAGGCTTTCGGCGTGAAGGCGGTCAACAGGGTACAGGCCGCCTACGCTCAGGCGGCCGATAAGGTGCTTATGGAGAGCGTGGGAACGACGCATGTTCCGGTTTCGTCGCGGATTAAGATCTCGGCGCCCACTATCGCGGAAAACGGCGGTTCCGTGCCGGTGACGGTGTCCGTGGACTGGCCCATGACAGCCGATAACTATATCGAGGCGGTATATATGTACGTGTTTCATAATCCGGCGCCACTTGTGAGTGAATACCATTTTACACCCGCAAATGGCGAGGCCTACTTTTCGGAACGTATAAAAATGGCCAAGACCGATAATGTGCACGTTATCGCGAAGACGAACAAAGGCGTGCTGATGGCAGCGGTGCCGCGCAAAGTGAAGGTTACGATCGGCGGTTGTGGCGGTTGATTCGTCGTGGTGGATAACTGGTAAGGAGCCGCTATATGGCACGATTTGGTAATCCCATGATCCGCATGCCGGGGCATGCAAAAAAAGGCGAGGTGATCGAGGTACGGTCGCTGATCATGGATCCCATGATCACGGGTTTTGTGAAGAATAAGGCGGGTCGTATTCCGCCGGCGGATTTTATCGAGGAGGTTACAGTCACCTTCAACGGAAAGCTGCTCATGACGGCCGACTGGGGGACCGCAGTCAGCGCAAATCCGTATCTGGCGTTTAAGATGCGCGCCGAATCGAGCGGGACGCTCAGGATGGTGTGGCGGGACAACCGGGGCCGGCATTGGAGCACGAGTGCGAGGCTGCGAGTGACCTAGAATAGGGGGTGCGTCGTGGATAATACCGGATATTAAAGCGGTGAGTGGATTTGGAAGAATCGCCATTGCGATGGTCATTGGGGCGCTCGTGGGTGGCGGAGTGGTCTACAGCTTTATGGGGCAGCGTCCTAAGGTGGCGTCGATCACCTACGTCAAGGGAATGCCGCCCGTGACGACCAATGACCCTTTGTATGTGGTCAACGTTCAAAAAGGAGTGACTCCTTCCCAGATTGCGATCGGCATCGAGACCGCGGCCGAGGGCGAGAACATGAACGTGGTCGGGACGCTTAATATCGAAAAGGGCCTCAAGGCGCGAGGGATCAAGACAGACGAGCCCTATGTGATTTATGAGGTCTGCAATCTGGTTTTGGGTGCGGGCATTCTCAAAACCACCCCCGAGTTCGGGGCCTTCGCCCCTTGCAAAATCGTGTTGTTCGAGCAGGGCGGGCATCTCAAGCTCCTCACCTACTTGCCGACCTATGCGCTGCGTTACTTCCCGCCCAATGCCGCGAGCGCTCGGGTGGCGAAGAAGCTGGATATTCTGATCATTCGGATCATGAAGCAGGCGGCGGCCGGCGGCTTTTAACCGCGATCTAGCAAACGGGAGGGGCGCATGCACTTGTCCAGACGGGATTTCTTGCAGTTGATGGGTGCCGCCGGTGCTGCCGGTTTTCTGACGCCGGGTGCCATCAAGGCGGCCTGGGGTGGTGAGAGGGATCCCTACGATATCCCGCCGTACGGCAATGTCAGCCTGCTGCACATGACCGATTCCCATGCCCAGCTTCTGCCGGTGTGGTGGCGGGAGCCCGGCACCAATATCGGCGTGGGCAAGGCGTGGAATCAGACGCCCCATCTGGTTGGTAACTGGAAGTTACGATACTACGGCGTCAAGGCAGGCACTCCAGAGGGTTACGCGCTCTCATGCCTCGATTACGATACCCTTGCCCATCGGTACGGCAAGATCGGTGGCTATGCCCATATCGCGAGTATCGTGAAGCGTTTTCGCAATGATCTCGGTGACCGGATGATTTTCCTGGACGGCGGCGACAGCTGGCAGGGATCAGCCACCAGCCTATGGACCAAGGCCGCTGATATGGTTGGTGCGCAGAACCTTCTGGGGGTTGAGTACTTTGTGGGCCACTGGGAGTTCACCTACGGTCAGGATCGCGTCAACTATCTCATTAAGCACCGGCTCAAGGCCCAATTCCTGGCGCAGAACGTCTTCACCATCCCGTGGCAGGAACCGGTATTCACCCCCTACGCAATTCACGAGGTGCGGGGATACAAGGTCGCCATTATCGGCCAGGCATTCCCGTTCACGCCGATCGCGAATCCCGCCTATCTTATCCCCGATTGGGGTTTCGCCATCCACACGGGCCATATGCAGAAAATGGTTAACGAGTGCCGTGAGCATCACAAGGCGGACGTGGTGGTTGTGCTCTCTCACAACGGCGCCGACGTGGATAAGAAGATGGCGGGCCTCGTCAAGGGCATCGACATTATACTTGGCGGGCACACGCACGAGATCATGGGGCCGCGTCCTTTCAGGGTCAACGATACCCTGATCGTAAATACCAGCACCAATGGCAAGGTACTCGCGCGTTTTGATCTCGACGTGGGCAAGGGTCGTCTCAACGGCTGGCGCTACCACTTCCTGCCCGTTATCGCAAGTTTCGTGCCTGCCGACCCCGATATGGCGGCTTACATCCGCGAGGCCCGAGCGCCCTATCTCGCCCGGCTTGGCGAGCCCTTAGCGACCACAGAGAGCCTGTTGTATCGCCGAGACAACTTCAACGGCACTTTCGATCAGGTGATCTGTAATGCCTTGAGGGAGGAATTGGATTGCGAGGCGGCGTTTTCTCCGGGATTTCGCTGGGGTTACTGCAAGCTCCCGGGCGAGACGATCACCATGGAGGATCTGATGGCGCAGACGGCCATCACCTATCCCGAGGCCACGATCACGGAGTATACCGGCGGCGAGATCAAGAACATCCTGGAGCAGGTGGCGGACAACATCTTTAACAAGGATCCCTACTACATTCAGGGCGGCGATATGATCCGGGTTGGTCATATCGATTACACCTTCAATCCCAATGAGACTATCGGTCGGCGTTGTAGCGATATACGCATCAACGGCAAGCAGATGTCGCGAACCAAGAAATACAAAATCGCCGGCTGGGCGGCAATGACGCGTGTCGAGGGCAAGGCGGTGTGGGATCTCGTGGCCAATTACTTGCGACGCGAGAAGACTGTCCGCGTTGATCGGGTCGACCTCCCGCGCTTGACGCGGAACATGCGGGGTAACCATGGCATCGCCTTCCCCGGAAAATACAAGATTTAGTATCGCGACCGGCCCCGGCCTTATGGCGCCGGTCACGAAGGGGGTAGGGGCGGTTTTTTCGAGGCCCTGACGATCCGGATGGTCCCGGTTGGGTATTTGGAAACCACCAGCGCGGCGAAGGCTGCCTCCATCCTGATGGCCAAAAGCCCTCGACAGATGCTGTTGCGCGGCGAGAGCCTTCGCCTTCCGGCAGGGGATGCAAATCCCGATAACGATCCCCAGACGCCGTCCGTGAGGCCTTGCGGCATAATCTTCATCTCGTGGTGGCGGCGGTCGGCTATGCGGTCGTGCCTGTCCTGGTTTATCACGAAAGGACGGATGGCCGCGCGACGTTTGTCGTCGGTCGGCCGGGATTGCGGGCATCCGGCAATGAGCCGCGGGCGGGAGGGTTCCTTTATGGCGAGGCCTTGGTGACCGGGTCGGCTGGACGGTGACCGGCGGCCGACAGGCGCGCGGCAAGGAAGGCGCAGGCCAACGCCACGGGCGGCAGCGTCAGGAGGGCGGCATGCACGCCGAGGGCCGAGGTCTCGGCCCCGAAGCCGAGCAGCAGTAGGGCGCCCAGGCTGTTGCCAAGCCCGAGCGCGATCCCCGAGCCCAGGCTGCGGTTTTCCGGGAAGATGTCTTGCCCGACGAGAACCGACACCGGAAGCGCGCTGAATATGGCCACCCCGAGAAGGCCAAGCACCACCCACAGGATCCATCCCGAGCTTGCCAGATAGACCGTGATGAGCAAGGCGGTCAGAAGGCTCGATCCGATCAGCACGATCGGGCGCCCGAGACGGTCGGCGACAAGGCCGCCGCTCACGTTGCCGACGACACCCACTACGAGCAGGACGCTGATAAGAGAGGCGCCGCCGACGAGCGAACCGCCGGTATGATGCCAGAGGATCGGCAGGAAGGTCACCAGGGCATAGAGGACGAACGAGCGCAGGGACACATAGGCGATCAGGGTCGAGGCCGGCCGGGCATGGCGGCGCCAATAAAGCGGCGCGGCGGTCGCCGGGCGCGGGGCGAGCGGCGGCAGCAGGAGCGCGACCAAGGGTATGGATAACAGTGCCGGTAGCGCGATAATCCAGAGGCCGGAGGCGCTGAAGCGGGCGACGACGAGGCTTGCCAGCAAGGGATAGATCCCGCGCCCGAGTTCCCCGCCGACCAGAAACACGGACATGACCGCGCCATGACCCTTTTGGGCCAGACTGCGCGCCAAGGCCAGCGATTGCGGGTGAAAGACTGCGTTTGACACACCAATCAAGGCGAGCGCGGCAAGCAAGGTCGCGAGATGGGCACTGAGCCCCACCAGGACCAAACCAATGCTCGTGCCGGTGACGCCGAGGATCGCCAGGGTCTTGCCGCCCAGGCGGTCGGAGAGCCAACCCGTGAACGGTTGGAGGCCTTGGCCGATCAAGAGTGTGGTCATGATGCCGGAGGCCGATCCCGCCCCCTCGTGCAGGCCCTGGAGGATGGCAGGAAGGATGCCGGGCAGGAAGTTGGCGGCCCCGTCATTTAAGAAATGGAGCCAGGCCAGACCGAGGAGGGGGGTCCCCGATGACCGGTTGGCGGACCTGTCGGCGGGCGACGGGCGAGTGGACAGAAGCGACATCGGTTATGGCCTCCGGGGGTGATGGGGTGAAGCAGGAAACCAGTGCCGCCTGGCCGCCGGCCTCAAGCCAAGGCGCGCGATCGCGACGGACCCGGCGTCGAGCAACCCGATGCGCGGATATCCCGGATCGTTCGGGCCGAGGGTCAGGAAGGCGCCCCGGCGCGCCGGGGCGCGCCATGATGGCATAGCTTTGGGGAAAGCCCAAGAGTCTTGCTGAAGTGGCGTTGGCAATTACCCGGATCGCCCTGCCGTGTCGAGGGTGCAACTTTTGCGCGGGGCGGGATGGGGCGGCCGCCGGTCTGAACGGCGGGGTGAGCGAGATCCGCTCGTAACGGGTCGGCGGGATCCTGGCGGCCGCGCCGCGGATTGGGGCGGGCAACGCGTGTCCGGTCCGTTGAGACCTCGGACGTGCCGCGGAATGGCGTGATGATGTCGGCTGCGCCGGTGCGACCCAAAGGGTCGTGGGGAGAATGCGGTAGGGCCGTGGGCGCCGGCCTGTTTCGGAGGGCAGCGGCGGGGGGGGTTGCGGCTAGACGGCATGAACCTTGCTCGCGTGATAGAGGGACGGGCGGGACGCGCCCCCGGGATCGATGGGCCGGGCGGCTGCGCCCGGGCCTGCGGATGCGGAACCAAACGCGCCACCTTCGCATCCAACGGGCTGACGAAACGGCCCGGCTCGGACCGGGCCACGCGGTGAGGGATCGGGAATGGGCGACCGCGACCGCTCATCGAAAACCTCGCGCTCGGGGCGCGACTTCGCCCAAACGAAGTCTAAGCTTGTAGAGTGCGAGGATGTGGTGAAGGATATACGGGGTGGCCACGGGCAATGAGGGACGCGGGCCTTGTCGGCGCGGCGTAAGCTGGGCGTAACGGTGGAGATGAGGAGGCACAGACCCGAAAGGGGGCGAAAGGGCCGCGGCGGCACGTAATAGGGCCGCGCCATGCGCCGCATGAGGGCAGATGACGCGCGGCTGTGGTGCAAGGCGGACGTAGGATTCGCACGAGAGATCGCGAGGGGTGGATTATGGCGCTATTTGATCAGTATCAAGAACGCTTCAGGCAGCAACGGGAAGTGACGATGACGCTTGATGAGTACCTCAAGCTCTGCGCCCAGGACCCCCTGGCCTACGCCTCAGCCGCCGAACGGATGCTGGCGGCGATCGGCGAACCGCATGTCGTCGATAGCCAGTCGGACGCGCGTCTTGCGCGGATCTTCATGAACCGCAAGATCCTGACCTATCCCGCATTCGAGGATTTTTATGGGATCGAAGACGTCGTGGAGAATCTTGTCTCCTATTTTCGCCATGCGGCCCAGGGTCTAGAGGAGCGCAAGCAGATCCTCTATCTCCTGGGTCCGGTCGGGGCCGCCAAATCGTCGCTCGCCGAGCGCCTGAAGGCCCTGATGGAGAGATACCCGATCTATTGCCTGGCCGCCGACGGCCGGGTGTCGCCGCTCTACGAATCGCCGCTCGGGCTCTTCGACCAGACCGAAGATGGGCCGGTTCTCGAGGAGCGCTATGGCATACCGCGGCGCGCCCTCCAGGGCGTCATGTCCCCATGGGCCGCCAAGCGCCTTCGCGAATTCGAGGGGGATATCCGCCGGTTCTCGGTGGTGCGCCTGAACCCGTCGCAGCTGCACCAGATCGGGATCACCAAGGTGGAGCCCGGCGATGAAAACAACCAGGACATCGCAAGCCTGGTCGGCAAGGTGGACATCCGCAAGCTCGAGGATTTCTCTCAGGACGATCCGGACGCATACTCCTACGCCGGCGGCCTGAACGTCACCACCCAGGGCGTCCTTGAGTTCGTCGAGATGTTCAAGGCACCGATCAAGATGCTGCACCCGCTGCTCACGGCGACCCAGGAGGGCACATACAACGGGACCGAGGGCTTCGGCGCCATGCCCTACCAGGGGATCATCCTGGCGCACAGCAACGAATCGGAGTGGGCGGCGTTCCGTAACAACAAGCGCAACGAGGCCTTCCTCGACCGGGTGTTCATCGTGAAGGTCCCGTACTGTCTGCGCGTGACCGAAGAGACGCGCATCTATCGCAAGCTGCTCGAAAACAGCGCGCTGAGCAAGGCCCCGTGCGCGACCGACACCTTGGAGATGCTGGCGCGGTTTTCGGTGCTGAGTCGCCTGAAGGATCCCGGCAACAGCAGTCTCTGGTCCAAGATGGAGATCTACGACGGCAAGACCCTGAAGGATCGCGATCAGCAGGCCAAGAGCCTCCAGGAATATCGGGACGTCGCCGGGGTCGACGAAGGCATGGCCGGGATTTCGACCCGGTTTGCCTACAAGATCCTGTCGCGGACCTTCAACTACGACTCCGAGGAGGTGGCCGCGAATCCGGTCCATCTCCTGCACGTCCTGGAGACGCAGATCCGCGCCGAACAGTTCCCGCCGGATCTGGAGGCCCGGTATCTCAGCTTTCTCAAAGACGAGCTCGCGTCGCGCTACGCGGAATTCCTGGGGCTCGAGATCCAGAAGGCCTATCTCGAGAGCTACGGGGACTATGGGCAGAACCTGTTTGATCGGTATATCCAGTACGCCGACTTCTGGCTGCAAGACACCGAGTTCCGCGATCCCGATACCGGCCAGATCATGAACCGGACGCTTTTGAACGAGGATCTTGAGAAGATCGAGAAGCCGGCCGGGATCGCGAACCCTAAGGATTTCCGCAACGAGGTGGTCAACTTCGTGTTGCGCGCCAAGGCCAACAACGGCGGCAAGAGCCCGGCGTGGACAAGCTACGAGAAGCTGCGGGTCGTGATCGAGAAAAAGATGTTCGCCAATACCGAGGATCTGCTTCCCGTGATCTCGTTTGGCAAGAAGCGGACCTCGGAAGACGAGCGCAAGCACCACGATTTCGTGGTGCGCATGCAGGAAAAGGGCTATACCGAGAAGCAGGTGCGGCTGCTTGTGGATTGGTATATGCGCTACCGGAAGCATCACTGATAGGTGGAAGCGGCGCGGCGACGCGTGCCGCTTCGAAGGAGGGGGTTTCCATGAGCGTGATCGTAGATCGGCGCAACCTGGGGACGCGCTCCAGCGCCAACCAGGACCGCCTGCATAGGCGAGTGCGCGGACGGGTCAAGGCCGCGGTCGAAAAGCTCGCCCGCCACCGCTCGCTCGATGACATGCTCGACACCGAACAGCCGATCGCGATCCCCACGAAGGATCTGCACGAGCCGAGTTTCCGCCGCGACCTGAGGGATGCCGCTTGGGAACAGGTCCTGTCGGGCAATAGGCAGTTCCGGCGGGGGGACCTCATACCAAAGCCCCAGGACGGCGATGGAGACGGCTCCGGGGACGAGGGCCCGGGCGCGCCCGATGGCCTCGGCGACGACGAGATCGCGATCGTGTTGTCGGCCGACGAGTTTCTCTCGGTGTTGTTCGACGGCCTCGAGCTGCCGAACCTGCGGCAGACGCGCACCGAGGACATCCAGGCGGAAGAGTGGCGGCGCGCGGGCTTCGTCAAAGAAGGCAGCCCGTCGCGCATGCATATCGGGCGGACGATGCGCACCGCTCGGGCCCGGCGCATGGCCTTGCGCGCGCGCAAGAAGGAGGAGTTCGAGGCGCTTTCGCGGCAGGCCGAGACGCTCGAGGAGGAGATCCGGGTCCGGCAGGGCCACGGCGAGGATACGAGCATCGAGCGGTTCCGGCTGGCCGAGATCCGGGAAGAGATGAAGGTCCTGGAACGCAAGATCAAGGCGATCCCGTTCATAGACGAGTCGGACCTGCGGTTTGCGCACATCGATCAGCAGCCACGGCCGATCACGAGCGCGGTGATCTTTTGCGTCATGGACGTATCGGGCAGTATGGGCGACATCGAGAAGGATCTCGCCAAGCGCTTCTTCCTGTTGCTGTATCTCTTCATACACCGGCAGTACCGGTCCGTGGAGATCGTCTTCATAAAGCACCACGGCGAGGCTTCGGAGTGCACGGAGCAGGAGTTCTTCGGGGCCAAGGAGGGCGGCGGGACGCTAGTGTCCCCGGCGCTTCAGCTTGTCGAGGACATCATGGGGGAGCGGTTTCCGCCCGAGCATTGGAACGTGTACCTGGCGCAGGCCTCCGACGGTGACAACGCGCAAGACGACAATCGCGTCGTGCACGAGCGGGCGCTCGAGCTATTGCCGCAGTTACGCAACTTGTTTTATCTGGAGGTCAATCAGGATCAGGAGAGCGCGCTCCTCAAGCTCTACAAAGCGATGTCCCAGGACTTCCCGGAGCTCATGACGGTCCGGGCCAAGCGAACCGAGGACATCTATCCGCTGTTTCGATCGCTGTTTTCGCCAAGACAGGGGGCCGGGCATGGCTGACCGGGACGCTCTGCTCTTCACCGACAACGAATGGACGTTCGAGCGCATAGGGGCCGTCACCGAACGTATAGGAGAGGTCGCGGAACGCGAACTTGCCCTCGATACCTACCCGAATCAGCTCGAGGTCATTACCGCCGAGCAGATGCTCGACGCCTACGCCTCCACCGGCCTGCCCATGTATTACCCGCACTGGTCCTTCGGTAAGCAGCGGGCGATCGAGACCGGACAGTATCGACGGGGCGAGATGGGTCTTGCGTATGAGCTTGTCATCAACAGCAACCCCTGCATCAGCTATCTCATGGAAGAGAACACCATGGTGATGCAGACCTTGGTAATCGCCCATGCGGCCTTCGGCCATAACGCGTTTTTCAAGAACAACGCGTTCTTCCAGCAATGGACGGATGCGGAAGGCATACTGGATTACCTCGAGTTCGCGAAGGGATACATCGCCCACTGCGAGGAACGCTATGGGATCGACACGGTGTCGGATGTCATCGATGCCGCCCATGCCCTGAACCGGAACGGCATCGATAGGGCGCGTCGGCCGCGGAAGCTCTCGACGCGCGACGAGGAGCGGCGCCGGCGCGAACGCGCGGCGTTCATCGAGCGGCATCTTTCGGAAATCTGGCGGACTGTGCCCGGGGCGGCGGATAGCGTGCCTGTGGCCCAGGAAGAGCGTTTTCCGAGGGATCCTCAGGAGAATCTCATCTATTTCATCGAGAAAAACGCCCCGAATCTGGAGACCTGGAAGCGGGAGATCCTGCGTATCGTTCGCAAGATCGCCCAGTACCTGTATCCGCAGGGGCAGACGAAGATCATGAACGAAGGATTCGCCTGCTTCGTGCATTACCACATTATGCATAGTCTGCACGCCATGGGGCTTATAGGCGATGGCGCCCTTCTCGAGTTCTATGCCAGTCACACGGCGGTCACCTACCAGCCCGACTTCGACAGCCGCCGCTATACCGGCATCAACCCCTATGCCCTGGGATTTGCGATATTCCAGGACATAAAGCGCGTGTGCCTGTATCCCACGGACGAGGATCGGGCGTGGTTCGCGTTCGCGGGCGATCCGGATTGGCTGAAGCATATCCACTTCGCGATGCGCGAATTTCGCGACGAGAGCTTCGTCCTGCAGTATCTGTCGCCCAAGGTCATGCGCGACCTGCATCTCTTCGCCCTGGCGAACGACCCGAAGGCCGACGCCTTCGAGGTGACTGCGGTGCATGATGACCAGGGTTACCAGTACCTGCGTACCGCGCTCGCCCGCCAGATCGCCGAGGCTGCCCGCCCCCCGGACATCGAGGTGGTCGCCGTCAATCGCTGGGGCGACAGGCACCTGCATCTTAAGAAGATGGACCCCTATCCTCTGGATCAGTCCGAGGCCAAAAAGACCCTCGATCATATCGCCCGGTTGTGGGGCTATGATGTGCACCTGGACGCGGGCGACGTGGTCATGATCTCGCGGGCCAAGGCTGGCGCGGTCTAGCGGCGCGTCAGGGTGCGCGCAATCGAATGGGCGGGGCGTCGAGCCGAGCCTCCTGGGCGCCGAGCAATCCCATGAGTTCCCGGAAGTGGCGGTCCTCCGAAAACCACGGGAAGGCGCGCGGGAACGCCGGGTCGTCCCAGCGCCGCGCGATCCAGGCGTTGTAATGCAGTAGGCGCAGGGTTCGTAAGGGCTCTATCAGGCGTAGTTCGGCGGGGTCGAAGTCGCGAAAGAGCGTGTAGCCCTGGATCAGGGCCGCAAGCGCCTCCTCCTGTTCGTCCGGCCCCCCCGGAAGCAGCATCCACAGGTCCTGGATTGCCGGACCGTTCAGACAATCATCGAAATCGACGATGGTGAGCGCCGAGCCGTTCGACAAGACGTTTCCGGCGTGGCAGTCGCCGTGCAGCCGCAGGATGGGGGCACCCACGCCCTCGAAGGCCGCGGCCACCGCCTCGCGCAGACGTGTGGCGGTGGCCAGGAACGCCGGGCGCATATCCGGCGGCAGAAACGGACAGTCCGCCAGGGTGGCGATGGCGGGATCGACGAACGTGGCCACGTCAAGCGTCGGACGCGCCCGAAAGCGCCCGGTTCCGGCAAGATGCAGGCGGCCGAGATGCCGACCCAAGGCGTTCTGTTCGCTTACGGTCTCGATGCATCCGGCGCGTCCGGGCCGCCACGGAAACACCGCGAAACGGTAAGGCCCCTCGCGAAAGAGCGTAGCGCCATCACGGGCCAGAGGCGCTACGGCCGGGATCTCGGCGGCCACGAGCTCTTCGAGGAAGCGGTGCTCTTCGCCGATCGCGGCATCGCTCCAGCGGTTCGGGCGATAGAACTTGATGGCCCAGGGGGTGGTCTCGGTCTCAACCTTGAAGACGCGATTCTCGTAACTGTTGAGGGCCTGGAAACCCCCCGTGGGCGCGAGTCCTACCGCCTCGGCGGCGCGCAGGATGAGCTCCGGTGCGAGATCGGCATAGGGAGTGGCCGCGGCGCAAGCCTTGGTGTCGGATGTCATGCCGCAGTATAACGCGAACAGTGCCGGTTCGGGACCGGTTCGCGCGGTGTGCCGGACGATGTGCTTGCGCGGAAGTCCTGGGCGACGTACTAGCGCATGGTGACGAGTTCCTCGGCGCTCGTGGGATGGATGGCGAGCGTATCGTCGAGGTCCTGTTTGGTGGCGCCCATCCTGAGGGCCACCGCGAAACCCTGCAGCATCTCGTCTGCGGCCTCTCCGATCATATGCAGGCCCACGACGCGTTCGTCGCGCCCGATCGTCACGAGCTTCATCGCGGTGCGGCGCGGGTCCGCACTGAAGGCCTGGCTCATGGGTGCAAATCGCGTCCGGTAGATCTTGACGGCGTCTTGGCCGTGGCGGTCGCGCGCCTCCGGCTCGGTCAGGCCGACGCTCCCGATCGGCGGGTGGCTGAATACCACGGTGGGAATGAGATCGTAGTCGAGGTGCCGGTCGGGTTGCCCTCCGAAGAGCCGATCCGCCAGCCGCCGGCCGGCGGCTATCGCAACCGGCGTGAGTGCGGCGCGGCCGGTCAGGTCGCCGATGGCATAGACCCCGGGCACCGCCGTGTTCTGATAGAGGTCGGTCTCGACTATGCCCCCGGGCCCCGGCGTAAGGCCGGCCTTGTCGAGTCCGAGCACGTCGGTATTGGGGTGGCGCCCAACGGCCCATACGACGGCGTCGAGACCGCATAAGACCTCGCCGTCGCCATAGAGGAGGGTAAGCCCCGAGGCGTCGTTTTGGAGGCCCGCCACGCTCCGGTTGGGCAGAAGGTTGATCCCGGCGTTGGCCATGGCATCCGTGAGTCCCTCGCGGAGCATGGGGTCGAACGCCGCCAACAGGTGGGCGCCGCGCATGACGAGCGAGACGTCGCTGCCGAGTTGTCTCAAGGCGCAGGCGAGCTCTACCGCGATGTAGCCCGCGCCCACGATCGCGACCCTACGCGGCCTTTTGGCGAGCGCAAAGAACCCGTCGGATGTCAGGCCCCATGACGCGCCCGGCACGTCGGGGACTACCGGCCGGCTGCCGGTCGCCAGCACGATGTGATCGGCCTGATAGCGGCCGCCTGCCACCTCTATCGTTCGTCCGTCGACGAACCGCCCGTGACCGCGGACCAGGGTCACGCCGTTGTCCGCGAGTCCGGTCTCGTAGCGCCCGTTCAATTTGGCGATGTAGGTATCGCGGGCGCGTTTGTGCGTAGCCCAGTCGAAATTCCCGAGCAGCGGCGCGAAGCCGTAATCGAGGGCCAGTTGCGCGCAATGACGCAGATGGGCGGCGTTCCATAAGAGCTTCTTCGGTACACAGCCGACGTTCACGCACGCGCCGCCCAGCGGCCCCCTCTCTATGAGCGCGCAGCGGGCCCCGTAGCGTGCCGCGCGGTTGGCGGTGGCGATCCCTCCGCTGCCGCCCCCCAGGATCAGGAGGTCGTAGTGTTTGGTCATGGCGCGGTTCCTCTCGGTGGCGCGATGGGTGCAATGCCTGGCGTCAAGCGAAGCCCAGGTAGCGTGCGAGATCGTCGGCGCCGCCGATGTGGTGCCCGCCGATGAAGATCTGCGGCACGGTGGACCGGCCGGTGGTCGCGCGCAGGGTCCGGGAGCTCACCCCTGTCCCCTGGCCGGTACGGATCTCCTCGAAGGCGATGTTGCGATCCTTGAGCATTTTCTTGGCGCGGAAGCAGTGCGGGCAGCCCTCACGGGTAAAGATGGTCACGAATTCGGGCTCTTTGGCCTTGGGGTTTATGAAGCGGAGCATCGTATCGGCATCCGAGACCTCGAAGGGGTCACCCGGCTTGTCGGGCTCTATGAACATTTTCGCGATCACCCCGTCTTTCACGAGCATCGAGTAGCGCCAGGAACGCTTGCCAAAACCGATGTCCGATTTGTCGACCAGCATGCCCATGCCGGCCGAGAACTCGCCGTTGCCGTCCGGGAGGAAGAGCAGGTTTTCGGCGTTCTGATCCTTGGCCCAGGCCTCCATGACGAAGGCGTCATTCACCGATAGGCATACCACGGCGTCGACGCCGTTGGCCTTGAATACCGGAGCGAGTTCGTTGTAGCGGGGGACGTGGCTCGATGAGCATGTTGGGGTGTAGGCCCCGGGGAGCGCGAAGACGACGACGGTCTTGCCCTTGAATACGTCGTCTGTGCTGACATCCTTCCAGTCACTGCCGGCGCGGGTCTTAAAGACCACCGCCGGGACCCGCTGTCCTTCACGATTCGGGTGTTGCATGAGGCCTCCTTGTACGCATCTGCCGGGCCGACCTGGTTCGGCTCAGGCCGCCCCCGTCGAAGGGGGATTCTGCTGGGGGCGCCGACGCCCGTTCCCGGGGCGCTTCGCGGACACTAGGCGCCGGTATCGCCATCGTCCGAACTGAGTTTAGCAGAGGGCGGTGGTTGCGGCATCCGTCGGCATCGTGTTCTGCGAAAGGTCGTCGCCGGTGCAAGCGGCAGGTCCTTTGCCGGGCACGAGACGGGGTTTCGCGAGGCGCGACAGGCGAATGCGGGCATTGGGGTCATTCCATGAGCTTTGATGGCATATCCCCTGCCAGGAGCGGCCGAGGATACGGGCTGGACGCCATCGTCCGCCCCGGAACGCAACCGGGAAAGCGTCGCGGCCCTTATCCGCAAACTCGATCGACTGTCGCAGGGGGCGGTCCTTCGCGGGATAGATGGATGCGCCGGCCATGCGGATGGCTGCGGAGGGGCGATATTCATGGCAGGGTCGGGGCGCCGGTCAGTGGATCCCACGGTCCCGGAAACGCCCGGGACATCGCGGCCTCGCACAGGGGCGGGTTCCGCGACCCGCGGGTGGAGGAGTTGCCGATGCATGAGCGGGCCCTCGATTCGCGCGGCCGAGGGCCGCGAAAGCGCTCCCGGCATGCCCCACGCCATTGCAACGGCCGCTGGCGCACCCCTCGCGCGGGCCGGCGGGCACGTCTCCGACCCCTAAAGGTCATTATCGCCCTGTTTGTCGAGGGCGTCGCGGACCCGGCGGCGCGCGTCGGCGGAGAGGCGATCTTGCGGGCCGTCCGGGGAACCGGAACGGATCCGCTGTTCGAGGAATGCAATATCCCGCGCGTAGGCCCGGCAAGGCGGGCAGAGGAACAAATGGATGCGCGTAGCCGCGCGCGCCCAACCCTGAAGGTTGGCGTCCCGGGCGCGCGAGACATTACGCGCCACATCCCGACAGCCCAGCATAAGGTTCATGATCGGTCCTCGGGCCCGAAGCCCGCCTTTGTAAGGCATCGTCTGAGGGCGAGCCGCGCCCTGTGAAGGAGAACATAGGCGTTAGTCGCGGAGACGCCGGTAATCTGACAGAGGTCGTCCAAGGAAAGCCCCTCGAGTTCGCGCAGCACGAATACCTCGGCCTGGGCGGCCGGGAGGACCTGCAGGCAGTCGCCGAGGTGCCGCCAGAATGCCTGGGCCGCGCTCTGCCGCAAGGGGTCACCCCACGTGGTCGCTTCCCGCCAGCGCCCGTCATCCCGGAAGACGATGTCTTCGATGTTCGCGTCCGCGCCGTCCTCCCGTATATCCGGCTCGATGCACTGATCGAGAGGGGAGTGTCGGCAGGTCCGCGCATGGTCGGCAAGTTTGTGTTTCAGGATGGCGAATAGCCAGGTCTTTTCGCTGGCCCGGCCGTCGGGCGGGCGGGTGCTGCGCAAGGCCCCGAGGAATGTTTCCTGGACCACGTCCTCGGCCGATTGGGGGTCGCGCAAGCGCAGGAACGCGTAGCGGTACAGGGCGTCGCCATGCGCGGCAAGCCACCGCTCGACGGCGGCGCGGCGTTCGCCCGCTTTCCATTCCTCCCCCATACTGACAGTATAGGGGAGTCGCCCGCCGGTCTGAAGCGGCCTCGTCGAGCGCTGCGGTCCGCGTAAGAACCGGGTACGGGGTGCGACTAAGGGGGTCGCGCCCTGCGGGGCGTGGCCGGCGTTCGGGGTGGTCGCGTCCAAGGGGAGGCGGCGCAGCGGGTATTTCGCGGCGCCGGGGGAGCGGTCGCCGGAGGGCGGCATGAAGAGGCCGGGGGCGTTACCGGAACGGGTTTGCTGGGCGGATTGGAGATCGTGGATGAATCGAAAATGGTCGCAGCGACTGGATCTTACAAGAGCGCGTCGCGGGGTGATCGGCGTTCTGGCGAGTATCGTGCTCGCGCTGTCCGTGCCGGCCGCCCAGGCGTCTCTCGCGTTCGGGGCATCGAGCCCCCAGGCGATCTGGCAGGCGGCGCGTCACCAGGCACACGCGGTCGACGAGGGGCATGGCCGGCACGCGCTCTTTGTCTTCGTAGACCCGAACTGCCCATTTTGTCATACGCTTTTCGAGCAGCTGCAGCCCTTGATCGGGCCCCATGATTTGACCGTACATTGGGTCGTGGTCGGAATCCTTCGGGCGACGAGCGCCGGCAAGGCGGCCGCGATCCTGGGCGCGCGCGACCCGCTCGCGGCCTTGATGCGCAGCGAGAAAGGGTTTCGGCGAGGAGGCGGCGGCGGCGCGATCCGGCCGGTCCCGGTGCGCGGATCGGCGGCTGCGGCGCTTGCCGCCAACGATCATGTGCTTGCCATGACCGGTCCTGAACTCGTGCCGACCTTGGTCTATCGAAACGCTGCGGGTCAGGTAATTGTGCACCAGGGTGTGCCACTGGAGCCGCATGGGCTGCTCTGGACGGTCGACGCGATTCGTTGAGGGCGGCGAAGGGATGTCGGTGAGCGCGGCGGTTGGCATGGGCGCAGGCCCGCGCGCCAATGCCGAGGCCGTCTGATCCTGTGCCAGCGGCGAGCACGTCTTTACCCCGGGCAGCCTTTCGGCCGATACCCTTGCACCGGTTTCCCTATACTATCCCTTGAGCGTCCATAGTGTCGGCCGGTCGTGGGGATCCACGGATTTCGTGACTGCGATGCGTCCTGCGCGTCTGGTCCGGGGCGGGGATTGTAGGCCGGCGCTTGTTTCCCGCGAGGCTGCAGGGGCGTGGCCCGGCCCTGGCGGCCTTGCCGGAGCGCGGCGGGCCGCGCTTGACCTTATAGTTGCCTGTAAGGTGTAGACTGACGTCTCCGGAGGGCAATGGCATGGAGACGGTGACCATCGGTGTATTGGCAAGGCGGGCGGGCGTGGGGACGGGGACCTTGCGGTACTACGAGACCCTCGGCCTGATCATGCCGGTCGGCCGCAGCCGCGGGGGATACCGACTGTATCGCGGCGATGAGCTGCGGCGGCTGCGCTTCATACGCCGTTCTCAGGAGTTGGGTTTCTCCCTCGACGAGGTGGCCGCGCTTCTCAAGCTGAGCGAAAGCCGTGGGGCGCGCGCTGCCGATGTGAAGCGTCTGACCCGCGAGAAGCTCCTGGACATCAGTCGGCGTATCCGCGACCTCGAGCGTATGAAGCACGGGCTGGAGCGCCTGAACGAACAGTGCCACGGCCGAGGTCCGGCCTCCGAGTGCCCCATCCTGGCGGCCTTGAACGCCGAGGAAGCCAAAGAGGCGGCGGCGTCATGAGCCGAGAGATCACGTTCGCGGTCGGCGGGATGACCTGCGCGTCGTGCGTGGCACGCGTCGAGCGGGCCCTGAAGGCGCTGCCGGGGGTCGAGTCGGTGGTCGTGAACCTCGCGACCGAACGCGCGACGGTCGTCTACGACCCGTCAACGGTCGGACCGATGGTTTTCTCCGAGGCTGTGCGTGCACACGGCTATGAGGCGATCGCCAGGGATCTCGAGATAGCGGTCGGCGGCATGACCTGCGCATCGTGCTCCGGGCGGGTGGAGCGGGCCCTCAAGGCGCTGCCGGGCGTGATCGAGGCCTCGGTCAACCTGGCTACCGAACGCGCCCACGTCCGTTACCTGGAAGGGGCCTTGGATGAGGCGGCTGTGCGCGCAGCGATTACCGAGACAGGTTATCAGCCGCTCGCGGGGCCCGCAGCCGGGGGCGACGGCGAACGGGACGTGCGCGAGGAGTCGGCCGTGCGGATGCGCCGCGACGTCGAGCGCGCCGGGTTCCTGACCGTGCCGGTCGTCGTGTTGGCGATGGGGCCGGAGTTCTCGCCGGCGTTCGCGCGGCTTCTTACGCAAGTGGCGCCCCCGGTGGCGTGGGGGTGGCTCGTTGCCGTGTTGACCGCCGTGGTCTTGTTCGGCCCGGGTCGCCGATTTTTCCGGCCCGGCTGGATCGCCTACCGGCATCTGTCTCCGGATATGAACAGTCTGGTCATGACCGGGACCGGGGCGGCATTCGCCTATAGTTTTCTCGTGCTTGTCTGGCCGCAGGGCTTCCCGGCCGCGGCGCGTCATCTGTACTTCGATTCGGCGGCGGTCATCGTAACGGTGATCCTGCTCGGAAAGTATCTCGAGGAGTTGGCGAAGGGCCGGACGGGGGCGGCCATCAAGAAGCTCGCGGGGCTACAGGCCAAGTTCGCGCGCAGGATTCGTGGTGGCGCCGAGGAGGAGGTCGCCATCGCCGAGCTTCAGGTCGGGGAGGTCGTGCGGGTGCGCCCGGGCGAGCATATCCCGGTCGACGGTGTCGTGCGGACCGGCGAGAGCTACGTCGACGAGTCGATGCTAAGCGGCGAGCCTATGCCGGTAGCCAAACACCCGGGCGACCGGGTGGTCGGCGGTACGGTCAATCAGCACGGCGTCTTGGAGATAGAGGCTACCAGCATAGGTGCCGCGACGGTGCTGGCCCAGATCATCCGTTTGGTGTCGCGGGCGCAGGGCTCGAAGCTGCCGATCCAGAGGCTTGCCGACCAGGTGGTTCTGGTTTTTACGCCAGCGGTCCTCGCGGCCGCATCCGCTGCCTTCGCGGGATGGCTGATCTGGGGGGGCGCGATGGGGCTTACGATGGCGCTTGTGAGCGCGGTGGCGGTCCTGGTCGTGGCCTGTCCGTGCGCCATGGGGCTCGCGACACCCGCGGCCGTGATGGTCGGTACCGGGCGCGCCGCGGAGCTGGGCGTGCTGTATCGCAAGGGCGAGGCCCTTGAGGGCTTGAGTCGTGTCGATACGATCGTGTTCGACAAGACCGGCACCTTGACTTGGGGCCGGCCGACCGTGACCGACGTGGTTACGCGGGATATGGCGCGTGCCGACCTGCTGCGTTTGGCTGGCGCCGCCGAGGGCGGGAGCGAACACCCGCTGGCGCTCGCCATCGTGGGAGCCGCCAAGGAGGAGGGCGTGGCGGTGCCGGCGGTTTCGCGGTTTGAGGCGCGCCCCGGGTACGGGATCGCGGCCGAGGTCGACGGCCGGCGCCTGTTGGCCGGTACGCGTCGCCTGATCACGGAGGCCGGCATTGATCTGGGGGGCTGGGAGACCGTGGCGCGCGCTCTGGAGAACGATGGGAAGACCGTGGTTTTCGTGGCCCAAGGGGAGGCCGTACGCGGCCTGATCGCAGTTGCGGACGCCGTGCGGCCGCAGGCGCGGGCGGTGGTGCGCGGCTTGCGGGAGCGGGGGCTTGCGGTCGTGATGATCTCCGGGGATGCGGAGCCGGCCGTGGCGCGTTTGGCCGATACGCTCGGTATTGCCCAGTACCATGCGGAGGTCTTGCCGGAGGCCAAGGCGCAGGCCGTGGAGGCCTTGCAGGGCGAGGGGCGCAAGGTCGCGTTCGTCGGCGATGGCCTAAACGATGCGCCGGCGCTCGCGCAGGCAGACGTGGGGATAGCGGTGGCGAGCGGTACCGACGTGGCGATGGAGGCGGCCGACGTGACGGTCAAGGGCCCGCTTGGAACGGTTGTCGTGGCGGTGGATCTCTCACGGCGCACGCTCGCCACGATCCGGGGGAACCTCTTTTGGGCCTTCTTCTACAACATCGTCTTGATCCCGCTTGCCGCCGGTGCGTTTTATCCGTCCTTTGGAATCCATTTGAATCCGATGCTGGCCGGCTTAGCCATGGGCTTTTCCAGCATCTTCGTCCTGGCAAACAGCCTGCGTCTGCGGCGTTTTAGGGCAGCGGCATTCGGCGACGATGGCGTGGCCGGATCGGCCTTGCCAATGCCCGAGCCGCAGCATTCGTGAGAGTGCCCCGAAAGGCACCCGCTTGCTGTCGCGATGCAACCAACCCATACACCAGAAAGGAGAAGACTATGAGCGTCACGACTTTGCATATTACGGGGATGACCTGCGGCCACTGCGTGGCGGCAGTCACCAAGGCCCTGCAGGCCGTGGGTGGCGTCGAATCCGCGCAGGTGAGTCTCGAGCGGCAAGAGGCGATCGTCAAGGGTAACGCGCCGGCCGATCAGCTCGTCAGGGCGGTCGAAGGAGAGGGCTACAAGGCCAAAGTGGTTTGACCGCAAGGCCCGCCCCGGCGGGGCCCAGGGTGCGCCTCTGAGGCGGTGCCCGGCCTTTTTAATGCTTGCACCGAGTATACCGACTGCGGTGTTGTGCAGGTGGCCCACTGCGCAAGCCGACCTATAGGGTACAGACCAGCGATCATCCAGCCGGTAGCGATGCCCCGGGCGGCTGGCGGTGGGAGCGGGGACCAAGCGCTCGGGGGCGGGCAGCGCCTCGATGTTGGACACGGTAGCCGCGTCTTGAGACGGCTTGGGCGCGGGCCCGTCGAGGCCGGGTCCCGGGGCTGGCGCCGGGACAGACAGTGCCTGATGTTTTCCTCTCGACAACGCCGGGTCAAGGCATTCATGTCGGGAGTGCGCGTCACTGCGTATCGATCTTGAAGCGCCGTAATGGGGCGGCTAGGCCTTTGTATGGGAAGTCCACAACCGCGCGGATACGTCACGGGGCGACCTTGCTGATGGCGTTTTCGAGCGGCTGGCCTGATGATGAACATCGGGCCGCGGCAAACGACATGTGATCTCGCGTCCTTGCAGCGCCATTCGCAGTGGGATCACAATCGGCGATCCATTGTTTTGTGCTGGGTCCTAACGACCCATTCAGGAGGGTAGGACGGATGAGCGCGCTGCGTATGGTATTTCTCTCTATTGCGGGAATGATTTTGTTGGGTATTGGGTTGACGGGATTCGACAAGGTGAGTTGGGTTTTGTACGTTCCATTGATTTTTCTCACATTCGCGGGCATAACGGGTATTTGTCCGGGATTGATCTTCTGGAGCAGGCTGGGATTCAAGAATACGCCCTTATCCTGCGATCTCCCTAAGCAAGGACCGTAAAACTACGGAAGGGATCTCTGCGGGGCTGATGTCGCGGCGTGCCGACCGCAGGAAGCCGGCGCAGGCCCCAAGGACGGCGCCCAGGTTCCGGGTGTCCGTCAAATCCGCTAGAATGGAGCTACCTTCGGGTCTTGTTCCTGGCCTACGGGACGCGGGGCGCTTGGTGCGGGTCTTCCAGGGGCGGGTATGACCCGGGCGCGCGCGGGGTCACGTGCGCGGCGGCAAAAAGGGAGGTTGCAGTGGGGGCATTGAGCAAGCTCGAGAGGCGCTTTGGCCGCTACGCCATCGCGAATTTGATGGCGTACGTCGTAGGCGCCCAGGGTGTCGTGTTCCTGTTGTCGCGTACGGCCCAGGGCGCCCGGATCATAAGCGAGATGCTCTTCGACCCGGCCCTGATCGCCCAGGGGCAGGTCTGGCGGCTCGTGAGCTTCATGATGATCCCGCCGTCGTTTTCGATATGGGTGTTTTTCATCCTCTATCTCTATTACCTGTTTGGTACTCGCCTCGAGGAGGAGTGGGGGAGCTTCCGGTTTAACGTCTACTACTTCAGCGGTGCCGCATTCAGTATCGCGGGGGCGTTCCTGGCCGGCGCGAGCGCTACGGCGGTTTATCTCAATCTCTCGATATTTCTGGCGTTTGCGACGATCGACCCGGATTTTAGCATACTGCTCTTTTTTGTTATCCCGGTGAAGGTGAAGTACCTCGCCTGGCTGGCGTGGCTTGCGGTCGCGTTTACGATCGTGTTCGAACCGCTACCGGCCAAGATCATGGCCGCCGTGTCCTTGCTGAATTACTTCGCGTTCTTCGGACGCGATATCAGGCGCCGGCTGCGCACCGGCATTGCGTATGGTCCACAAAGGGGCCTTTTCCGGGCGCGAGCGAGCGCCGGAATGGCGGGGCCGATCCATCGTTGTACGGTGTGCGGGGCCACCGAACGCGACGATCCGCGGCTGGAGTTCCGGTATTGTTCGAAATGCGCAGGACACCATGAATACTGCCTGACACACCTCGACGCGCACGACCACGTGCACTGACGGGGGTGGGGCGTCGCGCGCTGGTTCCGAATGTCTGTGTGCGAGGTGGTTGGGGCTGGCAACGCAGTAACGCCCGGCCACTGTTCAGGCGCCACGTTCGATCGTCGGGCCGCCGATCATAAGCGCGCTGGGATGGCCAGATTTCCGCCGGTGGCCGTCTCACGAGGACGCAAGTGCGTCAGCGGCCTGGATTTCCGCCCATTCGAGAGGAGTGAAGACGCGCGAGCGTGTATGGAAGGCCTTGCCTTCGGGGCCCTCCAAGGAAAAGGTCCCGCCGTGGCCGTCGATGACATCGATAATGAGTTGGGTGTGCTTCCAGTACTCGTACTGGGATTTGCTGATATAAAACGGCGCGCCGCCGATATCCCCCAGATAAACATCATTCGCGCCGATCGTGAGGTCGCCAGGGAGGTAACAATTGGCCGCGCTGTTGTCGCAGCAGCCGCCCGATTGGTGGAACATGAGTGCCCCATGCTTTTTCTGTAAAAGTGCGATGAGATCGAGGGCCGCCTGCGTTGCTATCACCTTACAAACCATTTCTCCTCTCCTAAGAAGAGGGGTGGCAGAGCCACCCCTCGATGCCAGGGTCGGTGCAGCCAATCAAAAGAATCCCAGCTTCTTCTCGCTGTAGCTGACCAACAGATTCTTGACCTGTTGATAGTGCTCGAGGATGATCTTGTGGGTTTCGCGCCCGATGCCGGATTCCTTATAGCCGCCGAATGCCGCATGGGCCGGATAGGCATGATAGCAGTTGGTCCAAACGCGCCCCGCCTTGATGGCGCGACCCATGCGATAGGCCACATTGCCGTCGCGGCTCCAAACGCCGGCGCCAAGACCGTAGAGCGTATCGTTGGCTATGGCGAGCGCCTCCGCCTCATCCTTGAAGGTCGTGACGGCCAGTACCGGACCGAAAATTTCCTCCTGGAAGATGCGCATCTTGTTGTGCCCCTTAAACAAGGTCGGCTGCACATAGTACCCGCCTTCGAGGTCGCCGCCGAGCTGGGCGCGCTCGCCGCCTATCAGGCAAACCGCGCCTTCCTGTCTGCCGAGATCCAGGTAGGACATGATCTTGGTCATCTGTTCCTGGGATGCCTGCGCGCCCATCATGGTCTCGGTGTCGAGCGGGTTGCCCTGCTTAATCGCTTTTACCCGAACGAGTACACGCTCCATGAAGCGGTCGTAGACCGATTCCTGGATAAGGGCCCGGGAAGGGCAGGTACACACCTCACCCTGGTTGAAGGCAAACAACACGAGGCCTTCTATGGCCTTGTCGAAAAAATCGTCGTCGGCGCGGGCGATGTCCGAGAAAAAGATGTTCGGAGACTTTCCCCCGAGTTCCAGGGTCGCCGGGATCAGATTGTTTGCGGCCGCCTGGGCAATGACGCGGCCTGTGGAGGTGGACCCGGTAAAGGCGATTTTGGCGATGCGTTTGCTGGTCGCGAGCGGATACCCCACTTCGCGGCCGTAGCCATTGACGATATTGAGCACGCCGGGGGGCACGAGATCGGCGATCAGCTCCACCAGTATCAGGATGCTGATCGGCGTGGACTCGGCGGGCTTGAGAACGACGCAATTGCCGGCGGCGATAGCGGGCGCCAATTTCCAGGCCGCCATCAAGATCGGAAAATTCCAGGGAATGATCTGCCCCACAACCCCAAGCGGCTCATGGAAATGATATGCCACGGTATGCTCATCGATATCGCTGATGGCGCCTTCCTGGGCGCGCAGGCAACCGGCAAAATATCGGAAATGGTCTATGGCGAGCGGGATGTCCGCGTTCAGGGTCTCCCGGATCGGCTTGCCGTTATCGACCGTTTCGGCGTAGGCCAGGAGTTCCAGGTTGGATTCCAGGCGATCCGCGATCTTCAAAAGCAGGCCGGCGCGCTCGGCGACGGCGGTGCGCCCCCACTTGTCGGCGGCGGCATGGGCGGCATCAAGCGCCGACTCGACGTCCTCGGCGCTGGAGCGGGCGGCCTTCGTATAAGTCTGCCCGCTAATGGGGGTTAGGACATCAAAATACTTGCCGTTGATCGGGGCCGCCCATTTGCCGCCGATGAAGTTGTCGTACCTTGCCTTGTATCGGATTTTGGCGCCGGCGGCGCCTGGTGCAGCATAGAGCATATGGAAACCCCTCTCCCGGATGAAATGTAGAAACGAATGGCTATTGTGATCCAGCCGCCCAGCAGCCAGCACAAGTCGTGCCAATCGCCGCAGACGGCCCGGTCAGTCAGCGAAAGCCTCGCTAATCCGGGCGATCCAGGAGCGGACCCGCCATCGCAGACTGTATCGTTATGGGACACCGTCCCATAACGATACGAGTTCGGCTCTATGAAATGACGACGTTACCTTGCGCGCCCATTCGGAATCCTTATACTGGGGCAGCCCCTAGCCGCGGTTGTCTCGCGTAATGCGCTGCTTATCGAAGGAGGTCCGATGGTCTCGAGCACGAAAGCGCCCGACGCGCTCCTACGGAAAGCCCGTCATGCCTTGGTGGAGCGGGGCCAACTGCCGAACGGTCTGATTCACGATCTGGTCGCCCGCTCGTGGCGCCGCAGTTTCGACGCGGGGCTCGCCCCGACTGGGGGCTGTGCACAAGCCCCTTATCTAGACGCCTCGGAGCTCGCCCGGTATATCGAGCCGCATCACGAGTTGATCGCCAATGCGCGCCCGATGATGGAATACTTATATTCGCAGACCCGGGATTCCGGGGTCATGGTGGTGCTATCGGACCACCATGGCGTGTTGCTGCATGTGACCGGAGACGCCCATTTCATGACGCGGGCGGAACGCGTGTCGCTAGCGCCTGGCGCCTCCTGGCATGAGCACTACCGCGGGACGAACGCCATCGGAACGGCCCTTGCCGAAGCCGGTCCGGTAGTCGTCCATGGGGCCGAACACTATCTGGAAAGAAACGGCTTTCTCGCCTGCTCGGCCGCGCCCATCGTCGGGCCGCACGGCGACATCCTCGGGGTGCTTGATGCTTCCAGCGCGCAGCAGACCCACCACCCCCACACGCTCGCCTTGGTGCGCGCCGCGGCGCATATGATAGAAAACCGGTTGTTTTCCGTGCGCTACGGGACCGGCCCGCATATCCGCTTTCATCCCATGGCCGAAGGGATAGGAACCGTGGCGGAAGGCGTAGCCGCCGTTACCTGGGATGGACGGATTCTTGCCGCCAATCATGCCGGGCTGGCGTGGCTTGGCATCACGCCGGCCGATTTGGGCGTCAAGGCATTGGAGGACCTGTTGGACGTGCGCATGGAGGCCCTCGTCGATCGGGAAAAGCGCCACCCCGGGCAGGCCGCGCCGGCAAAACGTGCCGGCGGGGGTGGCCTGTTCGTGCGGATGGAGAGAGGCGAGCCGCCTTTGCCGAAAGCGATCCGGCCCATCAGGCCGTCCCCGGAGGAGACCGACGAGCTGACGGCGCTCGATACCGGCGATCCCCGTATGCGGGCCGCTATCGGCCGGGCGCGCAAAATTCTGGGCAAGCCGATCCCGCTGTTGATTCAGGGTGATACGGGTGTTGGCAAGGAGGTGTTTGCCCGCGCCATGCATCACTCCGGCCTACGACGCACCAAGCCCTTCGTCGCCGTCAATTGCGCGGCCCTGCCGGAAAACCTCATTGAGGCCGAGCTTTTTGGTTACGTGCCGGGCGCCTTTACTGGGGCCCGTCGTGACGGCGCGCCGGGACGCATCCGCGAGGCCTGTGGCGGCACCTTGCTGCTCGATGAAATCGGCGATATGCCGCTGGCATTGCAGGGGCGGCTATTGCGGGTGCTGGAGGACCATGAGGTGGTGCCGCTCGGTGGCGGCCGTCCGGTCACGGTGGACTTTGCGTTGATTTGCGCGACGCACCGCGACCTCAAGATCGAAGTCGACGCCGGGCGGTTTCGGGGCGACCTCTACTATCGCATCAATGCGCTTACCATAAGGTTGCCTTGTCTGCGTGAGCGCAGCGACTTCGACCGATTGGTGACGGCTTGTATCGAGCGGATCGCCCCGGGACGGGGTGTCGTTCTGAACGATGCCTTGATGCGCGCCTTCAGGGATTATGATTGGCCCGGGAATATCCGCCAGATGGCCTGCGCGCTGCGCACAGCATGCGCCCTCCTGGATACCCCGGGATCGGTCATAGACTGGCCGCATCTGCCGGATGATCTGGCGCGGGATCTGAAGTCCCCGTCGCGTGCCGCCGATCGCCAAAACGATCATGCCGTCGATTCTCTCCGGCATACCTCCAATGCCGTCATCCACCGGACCATGGAGGTCCTGAATGGCAACAAATCCGAGGCGGCGAGGCGTCTTGGCATCAGCCGCAGCACGCTTTATCGCCGAATCAAGTCGTAGCCCGGGATCGCCATACGTCAATAACGGGACATGGTGCCCAGGCGCGGATCGTCCCCAAGGAAGAAGCCCCTGTCACGCCCGCCTGATTGCTACAGGACCCCGGCCATCGGTCGCGGCAGGGGCTTGGGTGCGCCCCGGTTCCGGTTGAATGGGTAGGCGAATACGCCTGTCCCGCGGTCCTCAATCCAGGGATTTCCGAAAGCGGAGCACGCTGATTGTCAGCATGACGAAGGCCAAGAGCGCCATGGCCAGGGAATCGGGCCACAGGGCCCGCAGGCCGACCCCCTTCAGAAATATGGCCCGAATGACCACGAGAAAATAGCGAAGGGGATTGATGAGAGTAAACCATTGCAGGGCTTTCGGCATGGAGGCGATGGGAAAGGCGAATCCCGAGAGAATAAAAAAGGGGTTCACGAAGAAAAAGTTGAGGGCAAAGGCCTGTTGCTGGGTTCGCGAGAAGGTCGACAGCAAAAGACCCATGCCCAAAGTCGCCAGCAGGAACAAGGAAGCGTTGAGCAGCATGACGAGGGGGTTTCCTAGAAACGGGATGTGAAACCACAGTATGCCCAGGATGCTGATCAGGATGATGTCGCCAAGTCCAATCAGAAAGAATGGCACTGTCTTTCCGAGGATGAACTCCACGGGCCGTATGGGGCTGACCATGATCTGCTCGAGCGTGCCGACCTCGCGTTCCCGGACGATCGCGAAGGCGGTCAGGCTGACGACCTGCATCAAAGTTAATGTGCCGATCACCCCGGGGATGAAAAACCAGCGGTCGTTTAGCCCCTCGTTGAACCACGGCTGGGTCTCTAGGCGTATGCCCTGCGGCGGGGTGCGCGCCAGAGTCGGCGCCAGGGTCACGGCGCTTGCCTGCTGGGCCGAGTACTGGGAGACGATCTGTCCGAGATAGCCGAGCGCAATGAGGGCCGTATTGGAGTTGGTTCCATCCAGAATCACTTGGAGGGGCGCCCCCTGGCCGTCGGCCAGTTCACGGGCGAATCCGGCGTGAATGACGACGGCAACGGTGGCCGAACCGTCGTTGATGTCGTGGGTAATTTGGCGCGATGAGCGGGCGACATCGACCACGTCGAAACGGGAGGTGGCGACGATC